>NZ_CP029185.2:2382857-2691071 GCF_003096015.2 Limnobaculum parvum
AAAACAGCTCAATCTATTGGAACAACTTCCCAATAATGGCATACCGCTATTGCAGGATTCGCTAGAGCACTGGCAGGATAATGAGCTACTGATGCAAATCATGGTGGGCTGGTGGCTAAATCAACACGCCAGTAATGAAACCCTCAGCTTACCCTACGGTATGGGAGGCGATCTGTATAACCTGCTGGTTACCGATCGTAACCGTCAATGGAAACAGCATCTATTGGCTTTGCCCAAAGGCAAATATGTGGTCGTCGTTGGCGCTTTGCATCTGTTTGGTGAACATAATTTGCTACAGCTATTAAAAGAAAATGCTGGCGTAACAAGCTATGATAGATCCACGTCACTTTAACCCCTATTTTGATTTTACTGATAGCTAGCTTGAAAGGTATGTTCTATGACGCCCGCGATTGAACTGTTAAAAAAACAAAAAATAAGCCACACGCTGCATCCTTACGATCACGACCCTAACGAAACCCATTTTGGTAATGAAGCGGTTAACAAACTGGGCTTAGATGCCGAACGCGTATACAAAACCCTGTTAGTTAGCATCAATGGTGATATCAAGCAGTTAGCCGTTGCGGTTGTGCCGGTATCCGGCATGCTCGATTTGAAGAAAATGGCTAAAGCGCTGTCCGCTAAAAAAGTCGAGATGGCCGATCCCATGCAGGCCCAGCGCGTTACTGGTTATCTGGTTGGCGGTATCAGCCCTCTGGGGCAGAAGAAAAGGCTGCCTACCGTGATCGATGCCGGCGCAGAGACGTTCCCCACAATATATGTTTCTGGCGGGAAACGAGGGTTGGATATTGAACTGGCACCGGCAGATCTGTGCCGTTTAACCGCTGCTACTTTCGCCCCAATTGCAGCAGAAAGCCGTTAATTACCCATAGAAATGGCGTTTTAACACAGAATAACGCCTTTATTGCCGACCACCACCACGCTATACTAACTTCACACCCATTTAACATATGCACAACCGATAAAGTCCTATTTCAGGGTTTTATCGATTGTTCTTGGGTCAGGGCTATGTTCAGGGGCATTTTCAGCAAAAAATAGTGAATACTATGACAAATCAAACCAGTACCGATACATTGCCACCTGCGGTGGATAATTCGCGCAAGACATCCTTTCGCATATTAGGCGCAATCAGCGTTTCTCATCTACTTAATGACATGACTCAATCGCTGATTATTGCTATCTATCCGATGCTACAAGGGGAGTTCTCACTGTCGTTTGGTCAAATAGGCTTAATCACCCTGACCTATCAATTAACCGCGTCATTATTGCAACCGTTAATTGGGCTTTATACCGATAAGCATCCAAAGCCTTTCTCACTGCCGGTGGGGATGACATTTACCCTGATTGGTCTGCTATTGTTGGCTTATGCCTCAAATTTTCACATGGTGTTATTAGCCGCTGCGCTAGTAGGTACTGGCTCTTCGGTGTTCCATCCTGAATCATCACGGGTTGCCCGTATGGCTTCCGGTGGTCGCCACGGTATGGCGCAGTCTATCTTTCAGGTTGGCGGCAACTTTGGTGCTTCGCTAGGGCCATTATTGGCTGCGGTATTTATTGCCCCTTACGGCAAAGGCACATTAACTTGGTTCGCTATCGCGCCTTTGCTGGCTATTGTGGTGTTATTGCAGATTGGTCGCTGGTATCAGGCTCAACAGCGTAGCAATGGCGGTAAACCGCTACGGCCGTCGTCCGCACAGAACTTGCCTAACCGCACCATTGCTTTTTCACTATTTATTCTACTTTCGCTGATTTTCTCCAAATATTTCTATCTAGCCAGCATAAGTAGTTATTATACTTTTTATCTGATGCATAAATTTGGCGTTACGCTGCAAAATGCTCAGATTCATTTATTTGTTTTCTTGTTTGCCATTGCTGCCGGAACCATCATTGGTGGACCGGTTGGAGATAAGATTGGGCGTAAATATGTTATTTGGGCCTCTATCCTTGGTGCGGCCCCCTTTACCCTTATTTTACCCTATGCATCTCTCTATTGGACCGGTATTTTGACCGTGATTATTGGTCTTGTCATGGCATCGGCCTTTTCAGCCATTTTAGTGTATGCTCAAGAGCTTATTCCGGGGAAAATTGGCATGGTTTCCGGTTTATTCTTTGGCCTTTCATTTGGCATGGGTGGATTGGGAGCCGCTGCCTTAGGCTATGTAGCGGACCAAACCAGTATCGAGACGGTATATCATATATGCGCTTTTCTTCCTCTGCTTGGCATTCTCACTGCTTTACTTCCAAATATTGAGAATAAAGTGTAGTAATTAAGCCTTTTTCTGCGTTGAAAATATTTTTCTTCTCAGATAAAAACCTTATAGAGCATAGTGATAATAATTAAATATGATATAAATACCTACCTTTAATCGATTCAGTAATTGATTGATATTATTTTCATAAAAAAACAAATATTCCCAAGCAAAAATACGATAGATACCATAAAATTAAAACGTCCCCTTTTCCCCCGTAACAAAAAGGAGCGTTGATGGATCACTCTACACCACTGATTACCACTATCGCCGGAGGCCTAGTACTGGCCTTTATTTTCGGCCTCATTGCCCATCGTCTGCGAATTTCCCCTTTGGTAGGGTATCTGATCGCAGGGATTGTCGCAGGTAAACACACTCCAGGATTTGTTGCTGATGAAGCCCTTGCACATCAGCTAGCCGAAGTTGGCGTTATCTTGTTGATGTTTGGTGTAGGTTTGCACTTCTCGCTCAAAGACCTTCTTTCAGTCAAAAAGATCGCTATTCCCGGTGCTATTGCACAAATAGCCGTTGCAACCCTACTCGGTATGGGGCTGGCTTATGGGTTAGGCTGGGATGTGATGACCGGCATCGTATTTGGGCTATGTTTGTCCACCGCCAGTACCGTGGTGTTGCTGCGAGCGCTTGAAGAGAGGCAGCTAATTGAGAGCCAGCGGGGGAAAATAGCCATTGGCTGGCTGATTGTCGAAGATTTAGCCATGGTGCTAGTGCTGGTTTTATTGCCTGCCATCACCGGCATTATGCAGCAAGAACACAGTGACTTTACCAATCTGGCCATTTCGCTGGGCATAACCCTAGGCAAAGTGATTGCCTTTATTGTACTGATGATCGTAGTGGGTCGTCGGGTGGTGCCGTGGTTACTGGCAAAAAGTGCCGCTACCGGTTCCAATGAGCTGTTTACCCTTTCGGTTCTGGCTATCGCGATGGGAATCGCCTACGGTTCTGTACAGCTATTTGGGGCCTCATTTGCGCTTGGCGCTTTTTTTGCCGGTATGGTGCTTAACGAATCTGAACTGAGCCACCGGGCTGCACAAAATACCCTGCCGCTGCGTGATGCGTTTGCCGTACTGTTCTTTGTTTCCGTCGGTATGCTGTTTGAGCCAATGACGCTCATTCACCAACCATTAGCCGTATTGGGTACATTGGTGATTATTGTACTGGGCAAATCTATTGCCGCTTTCCTGATTGTACGCATGTTTGGGCATTCAAAACGTACCGCGTTGACCATCTCCGCCAGCTTGGCGCAAATTGGGGAGTTTGCCTTTATTCTGGCAAGCATGGGCATTGCCTTAGGCGTACTGAATAAAGAGGGGCAAAGTTTAATTCTGGCCGGTGCAATCCTTTCTATTCTGCTTAACCCTCTGGTCTTTAACCTGATTGGGCAATATCTGGCTAAAACTGAAACCATTGAAGATCAAATTATCGAGGAGGTGGTGGAAGAGGAAGTGGCACAGGTTCCTGTGGATATGTGCAACCATGTGATTCTGGTTGGCTATGGTCGGGTTGGCAATATTCTTTGTGAACGTTTACACGATCAAAATATTCCATTGGTGGTGGTTGAGAATTCACTTGCGCGGGTAGAAATCCTGCGGGAGCGGGATATCAGTACGGTACTGGGAAATGCGGGTAATCATGAGATTATGACACTGGCTCGGCTGGACTGCGCCAACTGTCTGTTAGTTACCACCCCTAACGGTTATGAAGCCGGTGAAATTGTCGCTTATGCCCGCTCTCAGCGCCCTGACCTAATGATTATTGCCCGCGCCCATTATGATGACGAAGTGGACTACATTTCAGAGCGAGGCGCAAATCATGTCATTATGGGCGAGCGTGAAATTGCACAAAGCATGATCAATGAGCTGTATCAGAACAGAGAAAACAAAAAAGATACCGTGATGGAAGGTTGTCCGATGTAATCTTTTGCAATAACTATCAGGCCAGTGACCTGCCGTTTGGCAAGCATTGGCCTTTATTTTATGCAGAATTAACTATAATCCGCGTTCGGTGACTAAAGCCTGAAACAGATCGATATGGTCAGCACTGTCATTCAATGCAGGAATATACTGATAGCGCTCTCCCCCATTTTCCAAGAAGAACGCCCTGTTCTGTTGTTCAATCTCTTCAATGGTTTCCAGACAGTCTGACGAGAAGCCGGGACAAATAACCTGTATGGACTTTACCCCCTGTGAAGGCAATAAACGCATGGTTTCATCCGTATAGGGCTGTAGCCAAACCTCACGCCCAAAGCGCGACTGGTAAGTCATTTTGTACTGTGAAGGGTTCAGCCCCAGAGCTGCCACGACGCCACGCGTGGTCGCTTCACAACGTTGGGGGTAATCATCCCCTTCATTCGCATAGCGTTGTGGAATGCCATGATAAGAGAACAGCAGTAAATCTGGTTTGCCATTGCGCTCAAACGATGCCTGAACGGAACGCGCTAATGCAGCGATATATGCCGGATGCTCCGCATAATCACGAATAAACGAGATTTCCGGCAGGTCACGCCGATTCGACAGCTCGGCTGAAAGCGCATCCCAGACAGCGGCTGTGGTTGAGCAGGAGTATTGCGGATAGAGCGGTAGCACAATCAAGCGCTTAATATTCTGGCTTTGTAAGCGGTCAAGCGCCTGTTTAACCGAAGGTGAGCCGTAGGTCATTGCCAGCTCTACCGGTGTTTGTGGCATACGAGCAGCTAGCGCCTGCTGTTGACGTCGACTGTAAACCAATAGCGGAGAGCCCTCTTCCATCCATACTTCGTGATAGAGTTTTGCCACTCTGGGTGCCCGACGCGGTAAGATTATTCCTTTCAGTATAAAAGACCATACCAGTGGATTGAGATCCACTACCCGACGGTCTTGTAAGAACTGCGTCAGATAGCGCTTTACCGCCGCGGTAGTTGGCGCATCCGGTGTACCCAAATTAACCAATAATATGCCAGTTTTAGGCTGGCTTTGTGGAGAATCTACGCTATCTGTTATGAGTTCTGATGACATAATTTGGGGGCCAATGGTTAGCGGCGAATAGTTAACATTATACTGGCTCAATCAGCGGCTTGCTGCCCTATCTTGATTGATTATGGCATCCATTGCGATAGTCCGCAGTTTACGATACAACAAAGGCGACCTAAGTCGCCTTTGTTCTTCAAACCGTTCGGGAATTATCCCAAAATTTTAGCCAGCTCATGGCTAACTTCGGTGACCTTGCGAGTCCCATCAATTTTGAAATAGCGAGTATTCCCGCTTTTTGCTTCTGCATTATAGTAATTAATCAGAGGCTTGGTTAACGCATGATATTCAACCAAACGTTTACGCACGGTATCTTCCTGATCGTCTTTACGAATAGTCAGCTCTTCACCGGTGGCGTCATCTTTACCTTCAACCTTCGACGGGTTAAATTTAACGTGATAAACACGGCCAGAAGCAGCGTGTACCCGACGACCAACAATGCGTTCTACAATGATTTCATCCGGTACATCAAATTCAAGAACGTAATCCACTTGAATCCCCGCCTCTTTCATCGCATCTGCCTGTGGAATGGTGCGAGGAAACCCATCAAGCAGGAAGCCATTTTTACAATCTGGCTGAGCAATACGCTCTTTCACCAAAGCGATAACCAGTTCATCGGTCACTAACTTACCAGCATCCATCAGTTCTTTTGCTTGCTTACCCAATTCAGAACCCGCTTTTACTGCTGCGCGCAACATGTCGCCGGTGGAGATTTGCGGAATACCGTACTTCTCCATGATGAATTGAGCTTGAGTGCCTTTACCGGCGCCGGGAGCGCCAAGTAGAATGATACGCATTGCGTAAATCCCCTAGAATTTTAGCTTTTATATATGAATTATGGAAAACCAGCGAACCTTATCACCCTACGTCAGGATGCTCAAGAGGCAGATTGCGGGGAGATAAGGGGTACAACAAACCAAATAGAACTTTAACACATTGAAATAGATATGTTATTTTTGTATTTTTTGCTGATTTTATACCCAGTATGGTTTTCAAATGAATAGCTATAACAGGCTGATATGGACTATCAGCCTGTTTAGTACCGCTAACTTTCCACTATCATTACTTCAACAGTAGTTGGTTCATGCGGCGGATGAAGCTGTTTGGATCGTCTAAGCTGCCCTTTTCTGCCAGTAATGCCTGCTCTAACAGTAACTCAATCCACTCACCAAACGTTGCGTCATCGGTAACTTCTGATGCGCGCTTAACCAATGCATGGTCGGGGTTCAGCTCAAAGATATATTTAACTTCTGGCGCTTTCTGACCTGCGGCGGCAAATAGCTTGGCCATTTGGGTTGACATTTCATCAGCATCCGTCGTGACGACTGCTGGCGTATCGGTTAAACGATGGGTCAGACGGACATCTTTTACTCGATCGCCCAACAGCGTTTTAGTACGGTCAACAAAAGGTTCTAGCGCTTTCTCAGCCTCTTTTTGCTCTTCAGTTTCTGAATCCGCCAATTTATCCAGTGCTTCATCGGCTTTGCTGACCGACTGGAAAGATTTACCGTCAAATTCGGTCAGATAGCTCATCATCCATTCGTCTATGCGATCGGATAACAGCAGGACCTCAATGCCTTTCTTACGGAATAGCTCCAGATGCGGGCTGTTTTTCGCGGCCGCGTAACTGTCGGCGGTGATGTAGTAAATTTTTTCCTGACCTTCTTGCATACGGTCGATGTAATCAGCCAGAGAGACGGTCTGTACATCGCTATCGCTATGCGTAGAGGCAAAGCGCAATAGGCTGGCGATAGTCTCTTTGTTAGCACCATCTTCCGCCGGGCCTTCTTTCAATACTAGGCCAAACTGCTGCCAGAACTGCTGATATTTGTCCGCTTCGTTCTTCGCCAGTTTCTCCAGCATTTGCAGAACCCGTTTAGCACAGGCATTACGCAGGCTTTGAGTAATGCGATTGTCTTGCAGAATTTCGCGGGAAACGTTCAATGGTAAGTCATTAGAGTCAATCAGCCCGCGGACAAAACGCAAGTAGTTCGGCATAAACTGTTCGGCGTCATCCATGATAAATACGCGTTGTACGTACAGTTTCAGACCGTGTTTATGGTCGCGATTCCATAAGTCCCACGGCGCCTGAGAAGGGATATACAGCAGGCTGGTATACTCTTGCTTACCTTCTACGCGGTTGTGGCTCCAAGCTAGCGGGTCGCTAAAGTCATGGGAAACATGCTTGTAGAACTCGTTGTACTCTTCATCCGTCACTTCTGCTTTATTACGGGTCCACAGCGCCTGAGCTTTGTTAATTTTTTCCCAGCTAACGACCGCCTCTTCACCTTCTTTTTCTTCGGTCACCTGAATCTCTACCGGTAATGCAATGTGGTCAGAGTATTTACTGATTACAGAACGCACACGCCAGTCATCCAGAAACTCATCTTCACCTTCACGTAGGTGCAGTGTAATTTCAGTGCCGCGAGCCGCTTTGCTGATATCGGCAATGGTATATTCGCCTTCACCTGCCGATTCCCAGAAAACGCCCTGATCTTCTGTTGCACCTGCCGCACGGGTACGTACTGTCACTTTATCCGCAACGATAAAAGCGGAATAGAAACCTACCCCAAACTGACCAATTAATTGGCTATCTTTCGCCTGATCGCTGCCCATCGACTCCAGAAACGCTTTAGTTCCTGATTTCGCGATGGTACCCAGATTATCTATCACTTCATCCCGGGTCATACCGATGCCGTTATCGCTCAGAGTCAGAGTACGTTTCTCTTTATCAACAGACACCCGCACGCCAAGCTCGCCGTTACCTTCATACAAATCCGAATTGGACAGCGCACGAAAACGCAATTTATCTGCCGCATCGGAGGCATTAGATATCAACTCACGCAAAAAGATCTCTTTATTGGAGTAGAGAGAGTGAATCATCAAATGCAGTAACTGCTTAACTTCTGACTGAAATCCTCTGGTTTCCTGACTTTTCATGCTCATGACTTACCTCAATTACTTGATTTTACTCAGGCAAATTTCTTCATGCCCTGGATTCTATGGGAATGGTAAACAGATGGGGATTAAGGTGAGTATTTTCAAGGGAATAATATTGGAATAGATAAAAAATATGATGACTGCCGCTAAATAAAAGCAACAATATATCCCTTGACCTTATGCCCTTCATCTTTTGACCTTTAGGAGCACAGGAATTCAGCTGACGACTGAAGGAGGGTAGCACGACCAGCAGGGAAGCTGGTCGAGGTGCAGCGACGCCGGGAGCGGCTCTGCGCCGGTGCGTAAGCCCGAGTGATGGAGGAAGGCAGTCGCCTAAGCGACCTGAATTCGTGTGCGGAGGCGCGGAGGTGCAAGAGGCGCTCGCCATAGCACCTCTTGCTCGGCCACTGGCACGGCGGTCAATTCGAACACTGCACTATTAGTGGACGAAACTCTCTCAGCACTAGATTTTCTTTACTGTGCAATAACTAAACTAAAACTTAATCTGCTGCCGCCCCGCCAACGAGTGCGATAACGTGGTTCCATCTACCATCTCTAACTCACCACCCACCGGGACCCCATGCGCAATACGGCTCGCCATCACCCCATACATACCGCACATCTCAGCGATAAAGTTAGCGGTCGCGTCCCCTTCTACCGTTGGGTTAGTCGCCAGAATCACTTCATTGACTTTCTCTGACGCGAGACGCTCTTCAAGACGATCCAATCCAATATCATTCGGACCAATACCATCCAGCGGAGAAAGGTGTCCCATCAATACAAAATATCGACCGGCAAACTGACCGGTTTGCTCGATGGCATGGATATCTGCCGGACTTTCCACTACGCAGATTTGGCCGCTGTTTTGACGGCGCTGATTACTGCAAATGGTACAAACTTCTTCTTCCGTAAAGGTTCGGCAATCCCGACAATGACCAATTTCAGACATGGCACGGGTTAGCGACTGTGCCAAACGCATACCGCCGCTGCGATCGCGCTGCAACAGTTGAAAAGCCATACGCTGTGCAGACTTCGGCCCTACGCCGGGTAAACAGCGCAGGGATTCCATCAAAGATTCTAACAGTGGGCTGGTTTGCATCAGAACGGCATCTTAAAGCCAGGGGGTAATTGCATACCGCCAGAAACCTGAGCCATTTTCTCTTTTTGCGTTTCTTCAACACGACGCGCTGCGTCATTAAACGCTGCGGCAATCAGATCTTCTAACATCTCTTTGTCATCTTCCATCAGGCTGGGATCGATCTCCACGCGACGGCAGTTATGAGCACCATTTATTGTGACTTTAACCATACCTGCACCTGACTCACCGGTGACTTCCATTTTTGCAATCTCTTCCTGCATCTGCTGCATTTTGTCCTGCATCTGCTGAGCTTGCTTCATTAAATTGCCAAGACCGCCTTTACCAAACATGGTTATCTCTCTCTTTGCTGGGGGTAAAAAATCAATCATCGCCGTGAATGATGTTCACAACGATCGGTTATACGGGTCGAATACTCTCTTCATCCAATTCAGCATCAAAATAACGACACAGCGTCTGTATATGCTGGTCTGCCGCTATTGATTCCCGAGCTTGGGTTAACTTTTCTTCATAAATAGCCTGACGCCATTCCAACGGCGTTTTGACCGTCATGTCTTCATCTTCAACGATGGTCAACGTAATCGTCTGTCCAGCCAATTGGCTGATAGCCGAAGCCAGCACCTGTTGAGCAGACTCCGAATTTAAATGACGCTGAGAAGGCCGCAAGTGCAGACAGATCTCACTCTCAGACACCTGTTGTTTAAAGGCGTTCAGTGCCAGTTGTTGAACCAGTTTTGGCAACGGCATTTGGTTGATTTCTGCCGCCCATAAATCTCGGGTTAATGACTCCTGCGCCAACTTAGCCGAAAGCTCCGGCGTTTTTTCGTGCTCTAGCGCCGAGCGCAAGGCTTTTGGCGTGGCTACGGGTTCACTCGCCACTTCAAAATCATTCTGCGCTTTCCAGCGATAACTCTCTTTTTTAGCCGGGGCCGGTGGCGACACTTTACTTCGGGCAACGGCGCCCTTTTCCGTTGCCGAAGCAAGACGTTCCAGCACCGAACCCGGCTTCACTTTTGATGGTGCCGCCGGTTCCCCCTTTTTTGAGTCGGGGTTTCCCTGATTTCGCCGCAGTTGATTACGGGCCTGCAACATTTGTGCGGTGGTTTCCGACAAACCTGATGCGACACGATCCTCTTGCGAAACTTGCGCTATTGGCGCCGCCGTTACTGGCACCGGAGGCTCTGATGTAGCAGAAGAAGGCATATCTCGGGAGGTATAAACAGGTACACTCTGTGCTTCATGGCGCTGTTCGTGGCTTGGCGCAGCCGGTGGGGTAAACGTTGACGCACGGGTATTTTGCGCTACGGCTTCCGGCGTTTTTATCACCGCTTTAGGATGAAACGCCAATGCCCTCAACAGCGTCATTTCAACACCCATCCGCCGATCGGGCGCATAGGCTAATTCTTTACGACCTACTAATAGGGTCTGATAGTAGAGTTGCAGATCTTGCGGAGACATTTGTCGAGCTAGCTCACGCATCCGCTGCTCATTTTGCTGCAATGGGTCTAACGCAGATGGCAATAACTGCACCATGGCGACCTGATGTAATAAAGCCAGCATATCCACCAGCAAGGTTTCCCAGTCGACGCCTTTTGCCGCTATCTGACTGACCAATGACATCAGCTTTTCGCCATCCGCCTGATTTAATGCTTCCACTAGCGCCAGCGAATGCTCATCGTCCAGTGTACCCAGCATCATGCTGACGGATTCCGTAGCTACGACGCCATCGCCCGTAGCTATTGCCTGATCTGTCAGACTAAGGGCATCACGCATACTGCCTTCCGCCGCACGGGCCAGCAGTTGCAGTGCTCGAGGTTCGGACTGAATGTGTTCAGCCTGAAGAATTTTATCCAACTGGCCCTTTATCTGCTCCATGTCCAGCGCTTTCAGATGAAACTGCAAGCAACGGGAGAGAATGGTAACCGGTAGTTTTTGTGGATCGGTGGTCGCCAACAGGAATTTTACGTGCTCCGGCGGCTCTTCCAGCGTTTTTAGCAATGCGTTAAAACTGTGGCGGGAGAGCATATGGACTTCATCAATAAGATAAACTTTGAAGCGGCCACGTGCCGGTGCGTACTGAACATTGTCCAGCAATTCGCGGGTATCTTCGACTTTAGTTCGAGACGCGGCATCAATCTCTAACAGATCGACAAAGCGCCCTTCTTCGATTTCACGACAGTTACCACATTTGCCACAGGGTGTCGCGGTAATGCCGCTTTCGCAATTCAGACCTTTGGCCAACAGACGAGCTATCGAAGTTTTACCTACGCCACGGGTGCCAGAAAAAAGATAAGCATGATGGATTCGTCCTAAAGACAAACCATTAGCGATGGCGGTCAGAACATGTTCCTGACCGACAACATCTGCAAAGCTTTGTGGGCGCCACTTACGGGCCAGAACTTGATAGCTCATTGGTACCAGAAAAGTCGATTAAAATAGGTGAAACATCTTATCACAGCCGATGATTCGCGACGACGTCTGTTCTGGATTAATGACCGTCAAACGAGACAAGGCTATAACTTTCAACGTTCTGAGCGGCTAAACGAGCGCGACCATCCAGCTCTGGCAATTCAATGACAAAAGCGGCATCGCTCACCTCTCCACCTAAACGGCGAATCAGTTTTACCGTCGCGCTAATCGTGCCACCGGTTGCTAGTAAATCGTCAATCATCAGCACTTTATCATTTGGCTGAATGCTGCTGGTGTGAATCTCCAGTACGTCAGTGCCGTACTCTAATTCATAGGTTTCTTGCAGCGTTTCACGAGGCAATTTGCCCTTTTTGCGTACAGGAACGAAGCCAACGCCTAGCGCCAACGCTACCGGAGCACCAAACAGAAACCCACGCGCTTCGGTACCTACAATTTTGGTAATACCTTTATTTTTGTAGTGTGCAACCATCAACTGGATGGTTGCGGCAAAAGCAGCCGGGTTTTCCAATAACGTCGTAACGTCACGGAAAAGGATTCCTGCTTTTGGATAGTCAGGGATAGTCATAATGCTATCTTTGATCAGCGTTAGCTGCTGTTCTGTCGTCGTCATAAATTGTACCCGGTTAACTAACGGTTCTATTCCATAACGCCGGTGTCGGGGTCTATTTTTCCATCAATAAACTCAGGGACAGCGGCGAAAAACGCTCAAATCTATGCAAAGCCCGCAGGAAATGCAACTGGTTGTTGTCACAATCAGAAAATTAATCACTTTTTTGCTGTAGTGGATCAATAACCGGTAGCCTCAGCATAAATATCAGCAACACCAACAAAGTCACCAGCAATAACACTCTGACCCACAGTGACGACACCAGCCACAGTGACACGACAAAAGTCATGACGATCAACAGAATCGCTTTACTCTTCGCCCCTGGAGGTAGTCCGCGATATGTCTGCCAGTGGCGTAGATAGGGACCAAACCATGAACGATACAATAACCAATCATGAAAACGTGGTGACGAACGAGCAAAACACCAAGCAGCCAACAGCAAAAAAGGGGTCGTTGGCAATATCGGTAATATCGCCCCAAGACAGGCTAATCCCATTGCTATCCAACCAAGGCAGAGAAGAAACCAACGATACATAATTTCACCCGTTATAAAAACGCTAAGGTCAGTTTAATCAAAAATAACCCTACCCCCAATGTAATGATAGCCATTCTCGTACAATCGGTGCTATTTCAGCCAAATTTCATATCCCATTTTTATTCAAACGCCCGCTGATATAAGATGTCTTCACAATTTCCGGCAAACGCTATCGTCTGGCCAATATTGCCACCTTACACCAATCAGAGATGCCTATGAACACCGGCGCTTTATTACAGGCTTTACAGCATCAGGTACAGCAACTGGCGCAAGCCATTGCCGATGCCCCGGCCTCCGGTGCGATGCCTCCCCGTTTCGATCATCAACTGTTTAGCCAGCGCGACTCGCGCCTGAGCCACTATCTGATTGAAGTAGAAAAAAATCTGCAACAGCTAAAGCAAGAAGTGGATAAAAACCGCCTAGAACAGGTTGCTTTTCTGGCGGAACGTATCGTGGCGCAAATCACGGCGTTACAACGTGAGCTGGCTACCCTTAATTTACGTAAAATGAATACGAGCGCAGTAAAAACCAACAGTGATATTTACCAAACATTGGCCCAGCATCAAGACTATGAGCGACGCCTGCAAGAAATGCTGAGGGATAAAGAAAGTCAGCTTGTTCAGCAAACGACCCTGATAGCTCAGCAGCAGATTCAAAAAGAGCTGGCCGTGCTGGAAGGTCGTTTGATGCGCTGTCGGCAAGCCCTTAAACGGATTGAAAAGCAGATTGAGCGCCGGGAGTCAGGTTTGTAATTCAAATCACGAATACCAGTTACAATTTGTTACATGATTATGCAGTAAACACACAACTCAAAAATTAATTCACCAATAATGTCGGAACACCCCCAATGACAGGAGTTATGTGATGAATATAAAATATCTGTTTTCTGCCCTAGCCCTTTTATCCGGTTCGACTTTCGCGACATTGACCGACCTTGTTTCGTCACCTTACCCGACACCTTATGTAATAGCCAAGAGTGAACTTTCATCCCCGATTATTCTGGAAGGTTCACAAGAACATAACTACCTGAAAGTTTCTCTGACGGGTGGCAAACAAGACACCAATAAACGCACGCCAATCAATCTGGCATTGGTTATTGACCGATCGACCTCTATGGCTGGCGATCGTATTGAAAAAGCGCGTGAAGCGGCGATACTGGCAATCAATATGCTAAAAGATGATGACATCATCTCTATTATCGCTTACGACGACGACGCCCATGTAGTTATCCCTGCGACCAAAGCCAATAACAAACAAAAGCTGATTAATACCATTAATGAAAAAATCACCCCTCAGGGATGGACAGCGCTATTTGCTGGCGTGAGCAAAGGCATCAAAGAAGTTAATAAATTCCATAAGAAAGAGCAGGTAAACCGCATTATTCTGCTGTCCGACGGTCAGGCTAACGTAGGGCCAAGCAGCACCAAAGAGCTGGCTGACTTAGGTATTGTCGCCGCTAAACAAGGTATTGCCGTAACGACTATTGGTTTAGGTGCCAGCTATAATGAAGACTTGATGACCGCTCTAGCTAGCTACAGCGATGGTAACCATGCCTTTGTTGAGAAATCAGCCGATCTGGAGGCTGCGTTTGTACGTGAATTTAAAGATGTGATGTCAGTAGTAGCTCAAGAAGTCACCATCACCATCCACCTGCAAGACGGCGCTAAACCGGTCCGTCTACTGGGGCGTGACGGCGATATTAAAGGTAATGATGTTACGGTAAAAATGAATCAACTGTACTCCAATCAGGAAAAATATGTGCTGTTGGAGGTTATCCCGCCTAAAGGCAAAGAGAATGAGAAAAAACCATTAGCCGATGTGACCATCAGTTACGACAACTTACAAACCAACAAAAAAGATAATCAAGAAAACCGCATTGATATTGCTTACAGCAAGTCAGAACAGGCGGTAAAACAGGCGATACAGGAAGAGATCGTGGTTGACTCAGCGATTCAAAAAGCCAACCTTGATAATGAAAAAGCCATTAAGTTACTGGATGAAGGCAAAAAAGAAGAAGCTAACAAGATTATTCAACAAAACGCCATCACTTTAGATGCCTTATCCGGTTCGGTCAGCAGCCCAACTGCCAAAGGTAAAGCCAGCGTTAGCGCCATTGAAAATAAAAAATTATCCGACGATCTTGATACTAAATCTGAAGCGGTTTCCCGTAAAAATATGAAAGAGAGCACCTATCAGACACAAAAACAACAATCTAAAAACTAAGTAGTACGCTTTTCACCGGAGATTAGATGATCTAATCTCCGGTTCATTAACAACATGATTGGGTACGGAATGAAATCTAAAAAGTTTCTTTATCTGTTTATGGTCGTCACCGTCCTGATTGTCGGACTGATTGGCTATTTTGGATACCGTACTCTATCGCAGGAAAGTACCTTAAATGAGTACCAAACCCAGCAATTGGCAAAAACCCGGGTAGCTCAAACTCAGGATTTCATTTTGCAGCAGTTGAGACAGAAACAGATCCGTCTGAACACCATTCTGACTTACCTGAAACTGGACCCTTTGTCTCTCAATACGCTAATTGCCCAAGATAGCGATATCGAAGCCCTGTTTGTACTGGAACATAACAAACTGGTGTTTCCAAATGCCTATAAGCCGCTGAATCAAAAAGAGTCACTGTTTATCCAACTGATCGCGCCCATCATTCAGGATCCGACCATTCTTATCGCGAAACAACATCAGTCGGATGATAAACGCCCCGATTCTGGCTGGTATGTGATGCAAGAGCAGCAGCAACCGGTACTGATTTACTGGCATAACATCAATGACCGAACGATTGGATTTAAGTTGTCCTATGTGAAGTTACTGTCAGATATCGTTTCCAGCATCGATTTCAATTATGAGCCGGATAGCCTCGTGATCTCAGATAACGGGCAGGTGTTGTATCAATCTCTAACCGGTGCTTATGATAAAGCCAAGCAACCGACCTACAATCAGGCGCTGCCCTTCCCGCTTCACGCATGGAAGATTGACTATTACGCCAGTAGTAGCAGTAATTACTCGCTCTATTATTTCACCCTTGGTCTGTTAGCCATTGTGATTCTGGCGGTGGGGGTTATTGCATTATCACTGTATCGTGAATTTAACCGGGCTACTCGTCTGGCCAGCCAACAGGTCAGTTTTGTTAGTCAAGTTTCCCACGAACTGAAAACGCCGCTCACCAATATCACGCTGTATGCAGAAATGCTTAAAGAGATGGAACAGGAAGAAGACAGCCAGAATATCCACTATCTGGAGGTGATTATCAGTGAAAGCCGTCGCCTTTCGCGCCTGATTCAAAATGTGCTGACGTTTACCAAACTACCCCAAATTAACTTACAACCGCTGGATATCAGCCAGTTACTGTCGCAGATTCAGACTATTTTCACACCGGTATTTGAGGTGAAAGGAATCCATTTGTCTATGTCCGTTGAGGAGCATCTCAGTACCCACAGCGATATCGACCGGATAACTCAAGTCATCAGCAATTTGCTTAGTAATGCGGAAAAGTATGCGGCTGAGGGCAAGAAAGTCCAACTCAGCGCCAGCCAGGACGATGAAAACATTTATATCCGCGTTCGAGATTATGGCAAAGGTCTGTCTGATAAAGAGTTGAAACATATCTTCCAGCCGTTCTATCGAGTGAAATCAGAAATTACCGAAGGCGTTACCGGTACCGGCATTGGCTTAACGATTGCGCGTCAGTTGGCTCAAAGCCTATCCGGTACCCTAACGGCAGAAAATTGCAATAGCGGGCTGGCATTTACCTTATGCATTCCGCGCACCTGAAAGGTGTACGGAAACATAAAACGGATGAATAACGATGAAAATTTTAATTGCTGAAGATGATGTACATATTCGCAATGGGCTGAACGATATGCTCTCCCGCGAAGGCTACAGCATTATTACCGCTGAAAACGGTAAAGTCGCATTAGCGAAATATCAACAAGAGCAACCCGACTTCATTATTCTGGATATTATGATGCCAGAACTGGATGGCTACTCGGTGTGCAAAGAAATCAGAAAGAACGATGAGCATACGCCGGTCGTTTTTCTTTCCGCTAAGGGAGAGGAGATCGATAAAGTATTGGGCCTTGAATTGGGTGCTGATGACTATATCAATAAGCCCTTTGGTATTCATGAAGTACGCGCCCGAATTAAAACCATTGCCCGTCGCTGTCTGAAGGCTAAACAAAACTCACCGGATCAAATTTTTCAATTCGGCGATCTGCTGGTATCTCCGGCAGAGCTCTGTGCCAAACGCGGGCAACAGGTCATTGAGTTATCGTTGCGCGAAATTAAAATTCTGATGTGCCTGTGGCAGCACAGAAATCAAGTTGTCTCTCGCGATATGCTGTTTGACTGTGCGTGGGGATATGACTATGTTCCTAACAGCCGCACGCTGGATCAGCATATATCTAAACTGCGTAAGCTTCTTGAACTCGACCCGGTAACTCCGATGCTGATTAAAACCATACATGGTGCCGGTTATCGTTATCAGGAATAACTGGCTATAGAAAAAGTCGCTACAATTAGCGGCATCGTTAGCTCTTTTACCTGAGGTGTTCACCGATGTCACTGGAACAAGCTCCTGAAGAGATCAAACTGGCTGTTGATCTGATTTATCTGCTGGAAAGCCATCAAATCGATGCCAAAACCGTACTCGCCGCACTGAAAATTGTCGAACAGGATTTTTTGCATAAGGCAGAACAAGAGCAGAAACAGGGTTGAAATCGCCCACGTTACCTATTCTGCTGCTGAGAAGTGAATACACCCGCGCTAAACAGGGTATAAGTTAACATGGTTAATAGTGGCAACCATTGAGGCTCTTTCAGACGAGAGGCTATCCAATGGAAAGGAAAGCAGGCCCGCAAAGCAAAATCATAAGGTTGATAGCCAAGAATGGGCTCTCCGCCTGCCGATAACACCAATGTACAAACCACCTGAGCGTAAAGAATAAACATCAAAAAAGGAACATAACGCCATAGCCGCTGCCGTGGTAATTGCACATAACGGCCATAGACATGCCCTATTGCCAATAACCCCAGGCAAAAAAACGCCAGACAAAACCAGCGCGTCATCTGAAACAGCCCTGCCCGACTAATGGTCAATCCTTCACTCAGTATCAAATCACGATTGAACGAAGCACTGGAATCCATCAGCAACAGACAGAAATAAGCCAGTATTTGGCTTAACAGCGGCAAAATTCCGGCTAACATCAGTAGCAATAGGATGAATGCCGTTAATGATGAACGGAAAATAGAACGGGTATGCGTCATGAATGAGACCTGTTCCGATGCATCGTATTACTCATCAGAATGTCAGCACTTTATCGGCATTCAGCGTCCACTGGGCCAACTCAACTAATGTACCAATCTCTACCCCGTCAATCAGCGGTAATTGGCTGATACCACGACTATCGCTACAGGTTTTACATAATTTCACTTCAACATTTTGAGCGGTCAGGATTTCCAGCATTTGCTGAAGATTATAGCCTTCATGAGGTTTGTGCCCACGAATCCCGGCGCTAACCGCGTCTGACATCAGAAATAGTTTCAATTCACCAGCCGGTGACTGTTCGCGAATCGCGATAGACAGGCGTAAAGCGTTAAATAGTAGCTCGCTGCCATAAGGCGCGCCGTTAGCGATAACCAGTATACGTTGCATCTGTTACTTCCTGTGATGGGATAAATTCGGCCCTGAGGCTAAAAACATACTTTTCTTAACGAAGGACTCTGCTTCATCAAATCAATAAAAGCATCAACTAATCGCGGAGCTTCCTGTTCTAATGAATAAGATTCCGGCATAAAAAGCCAATTCTCAATCAGACCACAAATATATGCCCGTAAAGTAATGGCCGCAAGGCTGATATCCAGTTGTTCATCCAATTGCTTGTACTGAACACACAATCGCAGATCTTTCTCAATTCTTTCATAATTTTCAAGATATAAAGATTGATGAATTTGTTGTAATGAAAGCAATTCTCCGACAAACTCACACTTATGAAATAATATACCCAGTAAAGTTCTTCGACGAGGGTCGGTCACTGTTGTCTGGAGAACAAAAATAAGCGTATGGCGTAACGCTAAAAGCGGTTCTGAGGGAAATTCATTTCTGTATCGCAGCGCTACGTCATCAATGCTAGACTCTACTTGAGTCCACATTGCATTGAAAATATCGACCTTATTTTTGAAATGCCAGTAAATAGCACCTCGCGTCACTCCTGCCGCTAGGGCTATATCATTCAGCGATGTACTGGATACTCCCCGCCGGGCAAATTCCTGCATGGCGGCATCAAGAATATACTGACGGGTTTCCAAGGATTGTTGCTTAGTTTTGCGGCCCATGATTTTTATGCTTTATGTGCGGTGTGTTCTGTAATTACTTACATACATACATGAATGTTTGTATTATATCACACTAAATTTTTTGAGAATAACCGTGTGGTTACCTGAGTTTAACTATAACGGTAACTGATATTGAAATATTGAGTTGAGGTTGATCTATGAGTAGAAACAGAGGGGTGATGCCTCTGGCAGCGGTGCTAATGCTTTCAAGCGGTTTAGTACTCGTAGGATGCGATAATAAATCCGACGCGGGCGCCCAACACGCAGCTCCAGAAGTTGAGTTTGTGAAGGTAAAAACACAACCAATCAATATCACTACTGAGCTTCCGGGACGAACATCTGCTTTCCGTATCGCAGAAGTACGCCCTCAGGTAAGCGGGATTATACTTAAGCGCCAGTTTACCGAAGGCAGCATGATTAAAGAGAGTGACTCTCTTTATCAAATCGATTCGGCAACCTATCAGGCGACTTATAACAGCGCCGTTGCCGATCTGGCTAAAGCAGAAGCTAACGCTACCCTGATGAATCTAACCGTAAAACGTTATCAGCCCCTGCTGAAAAATAACTTTGTTAGCCGTCAGGACTACGATACGGCAGTGGCTAATGCTCGTCAGGGCGATGCCAGCGTTCAGGCAGCGAAAGCGGCTGTGCAATCCGCTCGCATCAATCTTGAATACACCAAAGTTATGTCTCCTATCAGCGGACTGGTTGGTAAATCCAACGTCACCGAAGGTGCATTGGTGAATGCCAATCAGGCAACTGCTCTGGCAACCGTACAGCAACTTGACCCTATCTATGTCGATGTGACTCAATCCAGTAATGATTTCTTACGTATGAAACAGGAACTGGCTGACGGCTCACTGAAGAAGGAAAACAAAGCCACAGTAAGTCTGATTTTTGATAACGGTAGCGTCTATCAGGAAAAAGGAACTCTGGAATTTGAAGACGTCACCGTTGATGAAACGACAGGCTCTATTACTATGCGTGCCGTTTTCCCGAATCCAAACCATCAGCTCCTTCCTGGTATGTTCGTTCGTGCTCGTGTTGATGAAGGGGTAAGACCTAACGCGATGCTGGTTCCTCAACAGGGAATCACCCGTAACCAGCGTGGTGAAGCAACAACACTGGTTATCGACAAAGAAGAAAAAGTTGAATCACGCGTTATCACTACCGGTCAGGCTATTGGTGCTGATTGGCTGGTAACCAAAGGTCTTGAATCTGGCGATCGCGTGATTGTAACGGGACTACAGAAGATCAAACCGGGCGCATCTGTCACTGCTAAAGAGTATGCAGAAAAATCGAAAGATGGCGCATCAAACGTACCAGCAGCGAAATCATAAACGAGATTGAGTGTAGCAGATGGCTAAATTTTTTATTGATCGCCCGATATTTGCTTGGGTAATCGCCATAATTATTATGTTGGCGGGTGCTCTGGCGATAATCCAATTACCGATATCGCAATACCCGACCATTGCTCCTCCGGCAATATCTGTTTCTGCGTCTTATCCGGGTGCAGATGCACAAACAGTACAAGACTCTGTCACACAGATTATCGAACAGAATATGAACGGTATCGATAAACTGATGTACATGTCATCCACCAGTGATTCAGCGGGTAATGCTACAGTAACCCTAACGTTTGACTCTAAAGCCGATCCAGACATCGCTCAGGTTCAGGTGCAAAACAAACTGCAACTGGCTATGCCTTTGTTACCCCAAGAAGTACAACAGATGGGGATCAGCGTTGAGAAAGCCAGCAGTAGCTTCCTGATGGTTGCCGGTTTCATCTCTGACGATGGCAGCCTGAGTCAGGAAGACATCGCTGACTATGTAGGCTCTAATATTAAAGATCCTATCAGTCGGACGAGCGGCGTCGGTGACGTACAATTGTTCGGTTCACAGTACGCGATGCGTATTTGGTTAGATCCTAACAAGTTGAATAACTTCTCATTAACGCCAATTGACGTTAATAACGCCATTAAAGTTCAGAATAACCAGATCGCTGCCGGTCAGTTAGGTGGTACACCACCCGTGAAAGGCCAGCAGTTAAACTCATCCATCATTGTACAGACTCGTTTAAAAACACCGGAAGAGTTTGGTCAGATCCTGCTGAAAATCAACTCCGATGGTTCACAGGTTCGTCTGAAAGATGTTGCAACCATCGCTCTGGGTGGTGAAAGCTATAACATAATCGCACACTACAATGGTAAACCTGCTTCTGGTCTAGGTATTAAACTGGCTACTGGTGCTAACGCACTGGATACATCCGCAGCGGTTAAAAGCGAATTAGCCGCATTGGAAAAATTTTCTCCACCAAGCCTGAAAATCGTTTATCCATACGACACCACACCATTTATTAAAATATCCATTAAAGAAGTATTAAAAACACTGGTAGAAGCGATTCTGTTGGTCTTTATCGTTATGTACCTGTTCCTGCAAAACCTGCGCGCAACGCTCATTCCTACGATGGCAGTGCCGGTAGTTTTATTAGGAACGTTTGCGGTTTTATCTGCTTTTGGTTATTCGATAAACACCTTGACGATGTTCGCTATGGTGCTCGCCATCGGCCTGTTGGTTGATGACGCCATCGTAGTGGTAGAAAACGTAGAACGGATCATGGTGGAAGAAGGCCTACCACCAAAAGAAGCCACAAAGAAATCGATGGTGCAGATTCAGGGCGCGTTAGTGGGTATCGCTCTGGTACTGTCAGCCGTATTTGTGCCGATGGCTTTCTTCGGTGGCTCTACCGGTGCAATTTACCGTCAATTCTCAATTACTATCGTTTCTGCAATGGTGTTATCGGTTCTGGTTGCGATGATTCTAACGCCAGCGCTGTGTGCCACTCTCCTGAAACCTGTGGCAAAAGGTAGTCATGGCGCAACAAAAGGGTTCTTTGGCTGGTTTAACAATCTGTTTGAGCGAAACACCCATCACTATACCAATAGTGTTGCCAACATTCTGGGTAGTACCGGTCGCTATATTCTGATCTATCTAGTTCTGGTTGCGGGCATGATATTGCTGTTTATCCGCCTTCCCTCTTCCTTCCTGCCAGAAGAAGATCAGGGGGTATTCCTGTCGGCAGTTCAATTGCCTCAGGGTGCCACTCAGGAAAGAACGCTAAACGTTCTAAGTGAAGTCACCGATTACTTCCTGACTAAAGAGAACCACAATGTTGCTTCGGTGTTTACCGTGTCTGGTTTCGGTTTTAGCGGACAGGGCCAGAATACCGGTTTAGCCTTTGTTAGTTTAAAGGACTGGAGCGAACGTTCAGGGCGAGAGAATAAAGTACCGGCCATTGTTGGTCGTGCAACCCAGTCATTCTCTAAAATTAAAGACGGTATGGTGTTTGCTTTTAACCTTCCGGCCATTGTTGAATTAGGTACCGCTTCTGGTTTTGACTTCCAGCTCATCGATCAAGCTGGTTTAGGCCATGAAAAACTCACTGAAGCACGTAATCAACTATTCGGTTTGGTGGCTAAACACCCTGATATGTTAGTTCGGGTTCGCCCAAATGGTCTTGAAGATACGCCTCAGTTCAAACTGGCTATCGATCAAGAAAAAGCGCAGGCTCTAGGCGTCTCCATTAGCGATATTAACCAGACGTTATCAACCGCGTTGGGTGGATCTTACGTTAACGACTTTATCGACCGTGGTCGTGTGAAGAAGGTTTACGTTCAGGCTGATGCGCCATTCCGGATGATACCAAAAGATATCGATAACTGGTTCATCCGTGGTGCAAACGGTCAGATGGTCCCCCTTTCTGCCTTCTCCAGCGCACATTGGCAGTTCGGCTCACCGCGTCTAGAACGTTACAACGGTCTACCTTCTATGGAGATCTTAGGTGAAGCCGCACCAGGCAAGAGTAGTGGTGATGCGATGAAACTGATGGAAGACTTAGCGTCTCAGTTACCCGTTGGTATTGGTTATGACTGGACCGGAATGTCTTATCAGGAACGTTTATCCGGTAATCAGGCGCCATCGCTATATGCCATTTCACTGATTGTGGTATTCCTGTGTCTGGCGGCACTGTATGAAAGCTGGTCAATTCCGTTCTCGGTTATGCTGGTGGTTCCGCTTGGGGTTATCGGTGCATTGCTGGCAACCACGGTACGCGGCATGGAGAACGACGTTTACTTTATTGTAGGCTTGTTAACCACCGTCGGACTCTCAGCGAAGAACGCCATCTTGATTGTAGAGTTCGCCAAAGATCTGATGGACAAAGAAGGTAAAGGGCTGATTGAAGCAACGCTGGATTCGGTACGTATGCGTTTACGTCCGATTCTGATGACTTCTCTGGCCTTTATGCTTGGGGTACTGCCGCTAGCTCTCAGTACCGGGGCTGGTTCCGGCTCTCAGAACGCGGTAGGTACCGGGGTTCTAGGCGGTATGATCAGTGCGACCATACTGGCAATCTTCTTCGTACCGGTGTTCTTTGTAGTGGTGCGTCGCCGCTTTAGTAAACGCGGTGAAGATATCGAGCATACACATGCGATTGAGCATAAATCCTAAGTTAAGATCAAATTAACTTCTCCTCAGGGGTCGCAATTGCGACCCCTGTTTCTTTTACATATCACCAATAAGGGATTAGTATCGTAAGCCACATAGCAGGTAATTTTCCGGAGGCATCATGAAGAATTTCTCCGAGCTTTCAGAAAAGGAAATTCTGGCTCTAGCCATCTCGTTAGAAGAAGAAGACCACAAGATATATAACGAATTTGCTGAAGGATTACGGGAAACCTATCCTGACTCCGCAAAAATTTTCGAGCTAATGTCCCAAGAAGAAAATGGTCATCGCCACCGCCTGATTAAGCTGTATCAGGAAAAATTTGGTAACCATATACCATTAATTCGTCGGCAGGACGTAAAAGGGTTTGTTGAACGCAAGCCCATCTGGCTCAACCGTCCGCTCAGTATTGATAAAGTCAGAAAACAGTCGGAAGTGATGGAGCTAGAAACCCAGCACTTCTACTATCAGGCCGCTCGCAAAACGACTGATGCCGCTGTTCGTCAACTGTTAGGTGACCTTGCCGCAGAAGAACATCGTCATCAGCTACGCGCTGAACTGTTGGAAAAGCAGTTAATCAATTCAAAAGTACAGGAAACAGAGAGTAAGTCGGCTCACCGCCTATTTGTATTGCAGATTGTTCAACCTTCTCTGGCTGGTTTAATGGATGGTTCAGTTTCGACATTAGCACCTGTGTTTGCTGCTGCACTTGCCACCAAAGATAGCTGGCAAGCCTTTCTGGTTGGCTTAGCCGCCTCTATTGGTGCAGGGATCTCCATGGCATTTGCCGAAGCAGTTTCAGACAATGGTTCATTGACCGGACGAGGCAATCCATGGCTACGGGGAGCCTCCTGTGGCGTTATGACCACATTAGGCGGACTGGGGCATACCCTTCCCTTTCTTATCAGTGATTTCTGGACGGCTATGATCGCTTCCGGCGTGGTAGTGATATTCGAGCTGGCTGCAATATCTTGGATCCGTAATCGCTATATGGATACGCCATTTCTACAGGCCGCATTTCAAGTTGTGGTGGGGGGATTACTGGTTTTCGCTACCGGACTGGTTATTGGTAGCTCGTAATTTTCTTATTTTTCAGATAACCATAACAATGTCAGAGAATATGCCGCGTTATCACTTTTTTATGATCAATGCCCTGATGATTTCTCTTAATATTCGATATCATTCCCCCTAGTTACCTATGGATGGGATCCCAACGAATGAGATTTACCCTAAACTTTAGCTTATTACTGATAGCATTAGCCATTTCGGCTGCTTGTTTATGGATAGCCAGCCATAGTTCATGGTACTGGGCAATTGCCGCTATTTGGTTTTTCGCGCTAATCAATAATATGCCATTTGCTATCATGCATGAAGCTGTGCACGGTGTAGCAGCCAAATCCGAATGGGGTAATCATATTATAGGAACTATCGCCAGTTGGGCTTTTCCCACCTCATTTTTATTACAGCGAAAGGCTCATCTGGATCATCATCGCCGCAACAGAACAGATGAAGAACTGTATGACTATTATTTACCCCAGCAATCAAAATGGTTACGTAGCGCTTGGCTTTATATGGGTAATCTGTTGGGTTTCTATTGGTTTTTTGTAGTATTGGGCAATGCCATTTATCTGCTTGCCAGCGGGTTCTATCGTTCAAACCTGTTCATCAATAAGATAGCGCCGGTATTAGGCTTTGGCCCTCAAGTTGCAGAACTGGCCAAGTTACCCGCGTTTCGGGTGTGGTATGAAATTGCCATGTCGTTTGGCTATCAGGTTCTGCTGTTTTGGCTATTAGATTTAAACTGGCTAGGTTATCTCATCTGTCAAATCGCCTTTGCTGTTCACTGGTCAGCGTTACAATACGTTGATCACGCTTGGAGCAGCAGAGACGTTAAAAACGGGGCTTGGAATTTAAAGGTACTGCCGGTTTCACGCTGGCTGGCGCTAAATTATCATTATCATCTGGCTCACCACCAGAAACCGGAAGCACCCTGGTATCAACTTCCTTCATTAGTTGATCATCAGGCACAACAGCCCAGTTTCTGGCGTGTCTATTTCAGTCTGTGGAAAGGCATTCGCCCAGCTCCACCGATGGGGGCCCCAGCAGATTTAACGTTTCTTTTTCCGGAAAACAAAAAAGCCAAATAGCACCCCCAACAGTATGCCGCCTACGGCACCACCAATTGCACTTTTCATGATGGTGTCGCGGGCTTCATTCAACAGAGGGTTATCCATAAAATCGGTACCAAAATGGATGGCCTTTATCTTCCAACGCCCCTCTTCTACCACCAGTGTCGCCGTCCAGCGGGTATGAAAATCATAGGAGCGTCCGTCACTCAGGCTATATTTCTCAATCCCCGTTCCATAAACCACACCCCAAGTTTTATCCGGTGATAGCTCAGTAACAACATCTGGCACAAAAGTAATATTTAATTTTTTTAAAAAACGTTCAGGACCAAACCATTTACGAAAATAGGGTATGACCTGCTGCTGCCCATCAATAAATTCCTGAGTAATCGGGGTCGCTTTAATCTCTTTACTCAATACGGGAAGCATCTTTTCATATTCACCACTGTTAATGGCATCCGTCACCGTTTTTAACGTTTGACGTAACTCATCATGAATCACTTTGTCTTGCTCTTCTGCCTGCACATTAATGCTGAATAGCATCACGGCCAGAATCAGTAATTTTTTCATAACGCCTGTCCATAAGTTGATAAGTGAAAAACGACAGCAGCGCACCCGTCAAAATATCCAACAGATGATGTTGGTGGGTGAATACCGTAGAAAGTATTAAACCTGATAGCCAAATCAATAAACCATAACGAACTAAAGATCGGCTATGTTGAACTATCGCCAAAACGATAGTCACCGAATAGGCCACATGCAGTGAAGGCACCAAATTATGCGGTTGATCTAACGAAAAAATATATTCGAATATTTCTCGGTAAATATCACTCTCCGGTAGCTGGCGGATGAACCCTAACTGCGCGGGAAACAGCAGAAAAATTATCGCCCCGACAATAGTTACTGTTATAAGCTCATAGGCTAAACGCTTTAGCTCGCTGGAGTTCAGAAAAAACACTGGCAGCATAAATACCAAATACATGGAAAGATAAAACCAGACAAAAACCGGAATAAATGGAATTGCCAGCTCTGCTGCTACATAGAACGTGAAAAAATTGGTACGCGTACTGGTAAACCAATTAATAATGGGATACAGACCAAAAAAGAACACACCGACCCAACAAGAGTAACTTAAATAAGTTTTCAGGCGTTTTGTAAACGGTTCTCGTGTTAATTTCATTTATTTAAATCAAATAAATAATCATAAATTGATAATCTCATAACTCACGGCTAAATATAGCCTGAATTATTTGTTTTATTTCAGGCCAAATCTCATCTGATGCTTTTTATGCACCTCTTTACGGAACAAGAGCGTATAACGCCAAAATGAAGCCATTCTCGATAGAGATTGCAACGTCATTCTGATATCTGAAAAGCGCCGGATAATGGAAGGTAGACTATTAAACTGGCTACGTACCTGATGACAAGCTTCCGTAAGTTGTTCTGCCGTCATTAACTTAGGATTGAATGCCGCCTGATTAAAACGATACTCCGGATGAAGCCACCATTTCTGGTCATATAGCAGTCTTCCTTGCTGCTGGAGCTGAGTATAAAGTGGAGTATTCGGGTAAGGCATCAAAATATTGTATGCCGCGAATGCAAAACGGTTCTTGAGGGCAAACTCTACCGTTTGCTCAATACTTTCCAACGTATCATGATCGTAACCCAATGTGAATGCGGCCCAAGTCTGCATACCATGATCCCGCAGCACTGCAATCTCGTCAATATAATGGGAGAAATTCCGCATATTGGGCGATTTTCTAGCATCCTTTAAACTCAGAGGATTGATGGACTCAAACCCCATCACGTTTCCCCAACAGCCGCTTTTTTGCATTAAAGACATCAACTGATGGTTTTTAGTCACATCCAGACTGGCCTGGCTAATCCAGTTTACTTTTAAAGGAGTGAGCGCATGACAAAGCTCAATTAGCGCGGGTTGGTCTGAAGCGATGTTGTCATCCACAAAGAAGATAAACTTACGTTCTTGCTGCTCAATTTCTCGCACCACATCATCAATTTTTCGTAAGTAATGCTTACGTCCAAAATATTGGCTTACCGCACAGAACTGACAGGCAAAACGACAGCCGCGGGAAAACTGCATCAGAGAAATAGGTAAGTAATCCTTTCCCCGAAAAATATCGCGGCGCGGTATCACGCTTAAACCACAATGGGTTATCTGTCCGGTGCCAACAGGTGCATCATAACGTACTTTTAAGCGATGATGGCGAGCATCATTAATCAGTTCATGCCAGAGGGTTTCGGCATCACCGGTAAACAGACTATCCGCATGCTGAATCACCTCTTCCGGCAAGAGGCTGGCATGAATTCCACCCATCACCACCTTAACCCCACGGGAACGATACTCATCTGCAATCTCATAAGCACGGCGAGCAGTATAGGTTTCTACTGTAATAGCCACCAAATCCGTAGGTTCATCAAATGGAATTTTTTCCATGCGATCGTCATACATGATCACTTCCACGTCATCAGGCGTTAGTGCGGCCAAAATCCCCAGCATCAGCGGTTCCATACGGCCTTCATCAATGTAGAGACTATGCTCCATCCGCCCAATCGTTGGTTTAATTAGCGTCAGCTTCATCCCTTTTCCCCTAGCCGTTTGCCCTGCTTTCGTATAATTTCCCGATGTGAAATAATATTTGCTAATAGCGCAATACCCCTATCTTTCCAATAGGTGCGTTTGCTCAAGTTCAATAACCGTTTAGCTATCGAAGGATAATTGTAAAACTGTTTTTTAGCCGAAAAGCAAAGTGCCGTTAGCCGTTCCGCTGTTATCTTTTTGGGCTGAAAAATAGGATCGCCATAACGATAATCAGGATCTTTCCACCACTGCGGTGAGATCAACCGCCCTTCTTCCGCCAACCGTTGATACAGTTTTGAACCCGGTGTAGGGATAAGCAGATTAAAATTAGCAATTTCCAGCTTATTACGCAGCGCAAAATCAATCGATTGCTGGATAGTTTGTTCATCATCTTCATCATAGCCAAAGACAAAGGTGCCATAAATACTGATCCCCCTGACGTGAAGCGCCTGAACCACTTCATCATAATCACCAGCAGAATGATTCCAGGACTTTCCCATCTGCTGTAAGTTTTGTGTATTCAGGCTCTCAAAACCAATCAGTGCAAAACGACAGCCCGCCTGTGCCAATTGATCCAAAAGCTGTGTATTTCTCGCCACATCAATACTGATCTGACACCCCCAACGCCGCTTCAGCGGTTTAAGCATCGTCAGAAGCTCTTCAAGTATGGTTCGGTTACCGAACAGATTGTCATCAACAAAGGCAATAAACCGATTGGGGTCCAAAACCATCAATTCCTCACGTAACTGCTCTACAGGACGGGCCCGAACGGTGGAGTGATAAAAACCATGAATCGAACAGAAATCGCAGGCAAAACGACACCCTCGGGTATATTGAACCAATTCAAGCGGAGCATATTTTTTACCGCTGAAAATAGTGCGTTCGAGAAGATAGTTGTCCAGTTGCAAACTATGATCACCATAATAATAACGCTGCAATTTCCCCTGAAGTTTATCCTGTAACAACGTTTCCCAGGCGCCTTCAGCATCACCAATGATGACACTGTCAGCATGTTCTAGCGCCTCATCGGGCAAAAACGTGGGGTGATATCCACCCATAACTACCGTATTTCCTTGAGCGCGGTAGCGATCGGCCAGTTGGTAGCTGCGTAATGCGGTAAACGTTTCTACTGAAATCGCGATCAAATCTGCCTGTAAAGTAACCGGGATTTCTTCTACCCGATCATCATAAAAAGTGACTTCATGACCAGAAGAGCGAGCGGCAAGAATCCCTATGGCTAAAGGTGGCATCGCATCTGTCGTGCGGTAGTCCCCCATATTGGGTCGTAGCAAGATGATTTTCATAGAATCGCAACTTCCGGACCGATGGCCTGTTGATGCCATAGTGGGCTGGCAACCAAATCAACACCGTATAAACAAGTTCTATAGCTGAAAGGATGAAAACGCTTAATGACTGCATTCAGCATCGGATGGCTACTGGCGAGTCCAAAGGTCAGAACTCGCGTGGTACAACGGGACAAAGCATCATCAATCAAAGCAAGCATGTTCTGTTGATCTGCTATGGCAAAAAAGGCAAAAAAGCTCTGATCCAATGCCTGCTGTTCCGGTGGTAGAACAATTCGCTTCATCAAGCTGGCATAGCCGTTATAAACAGGTCGGATGGTGCGCCAAATTGAGTGATAGTGCAGGGCTATCACTTGCTTAAACGCCTGCTGATTCCATAATACGGCACAGGCCTGTAATTCACCGTTCATCCGATAACCCCATACCGGCAAACCTGAGTTTATAAGCCACTCAACGCTTAACTGTGGACTTAGCTGATAGCGTATCGCCTGCCGATGATAGAACGCCACCACTTCCGGGTATTGGTCTGAAGTAATATTTTGCCACAACCCCAAATTACGCCCTCGTCGAGTGCTGATCGCTAGGGTATTCAGCTCTCCTAGGAAATGATAACGGGGCAATCCACTATTCTCTTTTTCCAACAATTTTCTTGCGGTAGTGTTATCACTGGCAATACTGGTGTAACAGTACTGCGGCGGTGATAAATGCTGTTTCAGATAGTCAAAACCTGACTTCAATACACGGATGCGATTTCGATAACCGTGACTAATACGTAAACTATTTAGATAACCTAGCTGCTGCGGTTGACCATTAATAAAACCCTTATGTTTAGTCAGTTGACACATTCCCACTATCCGATCTCGCTCTTCTGCCAGCACCGGATATTCTTTACCAAAATAGTGCAGGTTAGAGAAGTAGTCTGGCCGTCGAGTCATCACCATGTCTATCGCACCTTGCATGGCATTCTCTTCCAACAGTTGTAATAATGACGCATTATGCGATGGCGACGCCGTGTGGAAATGCACTATCTCACCTCCAACAGGGATCCTTGCCAAGTTTCATCACCTAATGGATAGCCATTACGGGCACTAATTTCATTATGGTGTAACGCATTAATGGGAACATAATTGCGAAACATGAAGAAATCATGGCGATTATTCCAGCTACGTTTAGCAATAGACCGCCAACTATAGAAAGTTCTACGCGCTTCAATACAACCTTGAGTGACCTGCTGTGGTGTTAACTTAGTGGGGAAAAATGGCAATTCGTTATAACGATAATTATCATCCAACCACCAATTTTGGTAACGAAGCCGGTTTTCCTGCTGCAAGCGAGTATAAAGTGGCGTGCCGGGGAACGGCGTCATATGGTTAAAGGCTGCAATATACATCCCCTGCTGTTGTGCAAACGTAACGGCCTGTTGGAAGGAATCTACATTATCGTGGTCATAGCCAAAGACAAAAGTGCCATATACCGCAATACCATATTTACGCAAGTTGGCTAACGCCTGAACAAACCCACCTTTCATGGTATTAAAGTTTTTATTCATCAGCTTCAGGTTGGCTTCATTAAGCGATTCAAAACCAATCAGCACCCCTTTACAGCCAGCCTGAGCCAATTGATTTAGAAAGCTCTCATCATGGGCGGCATTAATACTCATTTGGGTAATCCAACGAATATTCAGCTTCGCCAAATCAGGAAGCCACAATCGGCTCTCACTGATATTGCCAGCAAAGTTATCATCCACAAAAAAGAATAATTTCTTATACTTTTTCTGCTCCGTTAACTCACTTAATACCCGATCGGGATCCCTTCGACGATACTTACGTTGATAAAAGGTTTGTACCGCACAAAACTCACAGGGAAAACGACAACCACGCCCCGTTTCTACCAGCCCTATGGGTAAATAACGTTTGTTTCGAAACAGGCTTCGGTCAACGCGCACATGGCTAAGATCCATCTGTTCTCCACGATAGAGGGGTTTTAGGGTTTGGTGCTGTAAGTCATCCAACAGCTCATGCCATATAGACTCCGCTTCGCCGATCATAATGGCTTCCGCATAACGTGCTGGCTCATCAGGCACTAGCGTCACATGGAATCCACCCATAATCACGGGAACTCCCCGACGACGATACTCGCTGGCAATTTGGTAAGCTCGTTTAGCGGTATAGGTTTCAACCGAAATGGCTACGGCATCCGTTGGCTCGTCATAGGGAATGGCCTCCAGACGGTCGTCGTAAAAACGGGTTTCAATATGTGAGGGCGTTAACCCCAACAAGGTTGCTATCGGAAGAGGCTCCATCTGCCAGGAACGTAAATAAGGCTCATTAGTACGGTGACCAATCGCCGGATGGATAAACGTCAAGCGCATAATTATCTTACCCTCTGCTTTTTGCCGGATTATGCTCAATCGGCCAATCACAGGTATAGAACTTATGCAAATTATGGGCATAAAAACGGTAACCCAAATTCGCAGTAATCGCTAACGGTTGAAAGTTTTTCGCATTCCAAAGACGACGAACAATATTGTTGTACTGATAGATTTTTTTCCATGCTCTTTCATGCCCGTCCTCCAGTTGTTTCACTGTCAGCAGTTTCGGCTGAAAAACCACATGCTGAGCATCGTATAACTCCCAGTTTTTGGTCAGTATACGTTGCTCTTGCTCCAGCCGCTGATACAGTGGCGTAGCCGGAAATGGCGTCAGAATAGAAAAACGCGGAAGATCGATACCGGCATCAATAACCAGTTCTACCGTCGCATCAAAGGTATCTACCGTGTCGTGGTCCAGACCAAAAACAAAGCACCCCTGAATTGAAATACCCAGTTTATGTAATTTGGCCACCAGCTCTCTATAGTTCACTGATGAGTTAAACTTTTTACCCGCATCTCCTAGGCTACCGGTAGTCACCGTCTCCAGACCAAGCAATAAACCTTTACAACCGCTGCGGGCCATTAGCTCCATCAGTTCTTCATTATGAGCGATCAGCACTGTCGACAGGCCAAACCATTTAATCTTAAGAGGGATCAGCGCGGTAAACAGCGCTTTAGCATAACCAATATCCGATACCAGATTCAGATCGACAAAAATAAGCTTTCGTTTTCCAGTACGCTCCACAAACTGACGAATATCATTCACCACCCATTCAACAGGGTGCTGATACTGCTTTCTACCCCACGCCGTTGGCGCCACGCAAAACTCACAGTTATGGGTACAGGCTCGAGTCGCCTCAAATACCGCCTGAGTAAGGAAATCTTCGCTGTTAAAACGATGTCGTTCAGGAAAAGGCATGTGAGGATCGTCAAGATTAAAATCTGGCGCTTGCTGGTAGCGTTTTTGAAGCTGCCCCGTCATAACGTCACGCAGTAGCTGCGGCCAACTCTGTTCGGCATAACCAACACAAATAGTATCCGCATGTTCTGCCGCTTCGTCTGGTAACAGCGTCACATGCGGGCCACCCAGCACGACACTCATACCCTTTGCCCGAAACTGATCGGCCAGAAAATAGGCTCGAGATGCGGTACCGGTAATAACGGTTAAACCAATCATATCGGCAGTTAAATCGGCAGGAATCTCCGTGATACTTTCATCAATCAGCGCCACATCTATCGGTAAGTCTTTTGGTATTAACGCCGCAAGGGTGGTCAGTGTTAGAGGCTGATAACGTAAAGAACGCTTAAAAATACCACCACGTTTACGATATAACGGCCCTTTTGGTGAGATAAGCACCAGTTTCATTTTACGACTGTGAGTAAATACATGAGATTCCATACCGGTACCTATTCCACTATTTGAAATATTTCACGCCAGCTGTTGTTATGCATCAGGCTGGGTATTTTAATATCTCCCAGCCGTTTTCCCTGAGCACATTGCCAAGCCAAATAGCAGCTATCTGGCTGTTCAATCGGCAAACAGGATAATGGTGCTAGTTGAGACAAGGTTCTAGCGTATGCATATTGGGGATTTTTATTCAATTGTTGTTCAACCACATCGATAGCGTCTTGATTGTTCTGTAAATATCGTTTATCTAACAGTAGGTAATACCTTAATGACTTCTCATCCGGGCATAGCATGGCAAAACCTTTGAAGGACGAGAGACAGCCATTCACAAAGCTCTCCGTTAGCTTTTCACCGACTAAATCACTGACAACGCCAGCCCGTCCGGTAAAACGTAACAGCGGGACATCCCGTTGGAACCCAATGCATTGCACTATATCACCGATACGATAGCGATATAGTCCGCTGTTCGTCGTCACTATCACCTGATAGTGATGGCTAATCGTTAAGGTATTTGCCAACTGAATTTGGCCTTGTTCGTCAATAAACTCATAAAAGTTACTGTCAACGCATAACTGGGGCTGATTTTGCAGGTTTGGCGCGGTGATAATGGCTTCCGTTGCCAGCAGCCCTTTAGGCTGTAAAGAGACTGAAGGAAAATAACCAATCAATTGTGTCGCTAATGTTTTTGATGAAGCGTCCGCCCAGCAGCTAATAACAACAAGCTGAGGCCATAAAACGCGAGTATCGCCAACCTCCAGATAATGTTGATAAATATTGACGGCGTTTTGATCTTTCTGTAACTGATAACCGGCAACCTCTCCTCCGCATTGGAGCAGCGCTAACAGCTCATGTTGACGATTATTCAGCCCTTCCAGTAACTGAATCAGGAAACTGGGGCTCCAAACTGAAAATAATCTTAAATCGCGGCTACACACCAGATAGTAGAGAGTGAGCAGTTGCCAGTCATCAACATTAGCAACCTGCGCTAGCGTCAATGGAACAGCTGAAATTTGTACAAATGCACTTAAATACTCGATCCCTAAATAGAGTGCATCTCCGCCGCCGATAGGGACTCCACCCTTTGTTTCAGTAGCCTGAGTAACCGCTGGACTCAGCGCCCAATAAGCACGTCCTCGATCAATCTGAAATTGTTCAACCAACTGAGCCAGCCAGTCTGACAGCGCGCAACGAAAATCATCTAATCCCGCCACAGAGTAAGGGATCAGTTTTCCACCACTATGGCTCCCACCGGTCTTTTCGAATCCAACCACTTCACCAGAAAACAGCTGATAGCGTTCATCGGTAACCAAGTTATCAATCCAAGGACTAAACTTGCCATAATCCGCAATCGGTACCTGTCGTTGAAAATCCTCTACGCTCTGAATTTGCTCAAAACCATACCGTTGACCATAGGCCGCGTTTTGATTACGTTTCAGGCATTGACGTAGCCATGTTGTTTGCCGTTCGCTTACGGATAAGTTTTCACTTCTCGTGCTACGACGAAACTGATGCCAAGGAGAGTTATTCACGATATTCAACCACGGGATTTAACAACAAAGAGCGGCAGCGTAAGGGCAAGTTTTCCACACTGATTTCACATAAGCAAACCAGTTCATGACCGTCAGCATACTGAGGGTTTTGCGCCAGAAAGAACTGAGCGTCTGTTTTTTTCAGGCTGGCTGGTGGTATAACAGCCATTTTTTGCGTCAGAAAACCATAATCGGGAGGGCATTCAACGACTCCCCGTTGCACGTTATACAATAGGCCAAATTTTTGCTTGGCTAATTGATCGGCTAGTTGCTTAAGCTCCGGTTGTGGTGACTGCCAGTGAGGATAAAACTGTTTGGCAAACACCAGCAAATATTTATAAGTACGGTATCCCTTTACCAGAAGAAACCAGTATAAAGGCTGCCCAGGATGCTGTTGCTTAAACAGCCCCATGCGCTGAAGCCAGACCTTATGTAATACCTGCTGCTGCCAATGTTCAGGCATCACGATAGTATCGCCGGAATAAACAATCATTGAATGCTGATAAGGATAAAACTGTAAGCTGCTAAATCCTACAAGTTCCTGATTATGCTCTAACATCAGGACTTCATCTTTGTTATCTAAATCGCGGAAAAAACGTTCGGTATCACTGCCAGAATAACATTGAAAATAGATCGCGACCATTCGCTGTCGAGTGGAAACGGAGAGTGTATTAATTTTCTGAAAATAGGCAACATAGCTCATGACTCACCTTTTCCATAAGAATGATACATATAGATATTTTCCTGTACCTCTGTCCATAATTAAACAGCAATAACCTGTTGCTCATCAACCTAACCCGACATAACTGTGCTAATAGTATCAGCCGCTGCAAGTGGTCACCATACTATTGAATCTTAGCAATATGTAAATATTTAGGTAAGTACATCTAAATCATCTACGTTTGCCACAGGGTAAAATATTCACTTTTCTGTAGTATCAGATTCTATGATGGAAAAGTATAAAAGATACGATTTCACACTAAGTGATACACAAACGTTGTACCACTTGAGCAATTGAGGAAATAATTTTTATTTTTTCAGAAAATAGGAGAGAAACCCCAGAATTGGGTGGGGGCCCTGCCAGCTACATCCCGGCACACACGACGCTTGCTGCGGCTGCTTCCTTCCGGACCTGACCGAGTTGACAAGTTAGCGTTGCGGGAGAACCAACAGAGCCCCCATTGACGACTTCATTCTCATGAAGCGCAGGCATTATCAGGGATGGGCCGTTCAATTGCAAGGCTCCTGACGCTAAGCGATGTTTTCTTACCCAGTTCACCAATTTATGGCAGAATTAGTGGCCTGATTTTTATCCTATGAATCTGCAATATCAGCCATATAAAGGAACCCTGCAGATGGAAAACGACGAACCATCACTCCCCACCCGGATTTATACTGTTGTCGCTTCAATTCCGCCGGGAAAGGTAACAACCTATGGCACGGTAGCTCGTCTGGCTGGCGCGGCGGGTGCTGCGCGTCATGTGGGGATCATATTAAGTCGCTTACCGGAAGGAAGCACGCTACCCTGGTTTAGGGTGGTCAATTCTCAAGGAAAGATCTCTTTGACGGGGCCGGACTATATTCGCCAGAAGCAGGCGCTGCTGGCTGATGGCGTTCTTTTTACTCGCTCAGATAGAATCAATTTTAAAATTTATGGTTGGCTGACGCAGCCATAATTCCAACCGATTACTTCAGTATCCGGTTGTATCTGCCGCCCACCAAGACACAAAAAACACCTACACACGAGTTTTACCGTAATTTTCCATCATTATCATCTAGCCACACATTTCACTGATAAAAACTCCCCTTTCACGACGTTCCCGACTAAAATACCCCCATTAAACCATCATATTATTGATACGAATCAAGGCTACAAGGCCATCAGACAGGACATTCCCGCCATGAGCGACGTTTTACAAAATCTATTAACGCTACTGCATCTAGAAAAAATTGATACCCATCGGTTTCGCGGACAGAGTCAAAATCTTGGTTTAAAGCAGCTATTTGGTGGGCAGGTTGTCGGTCAGGCGCTTTCCGCGGCTAAACAAACGGTATTACCAGAACGTAAAGTACATTCCTGCCACAGCTACTTTTTACGTCCTGGCGATAGCCATCAGCCGATTGATTATGAGGTAGAAATCATCCGTGATGGCAACAGCTTCAGTACCCGAAGAGTCAGCGCAATACAGAACGCTCAAACCATTTTCTATATGACCGCCTCATACCAAAGCCATGAAGACGGTTTTGACCATCAGGCTGCCATTATGCCCGATGTTCCACCGCCAGAATCGCTGGTTTCAGAAACCGATATCGCCCGAAAGTTTGCTCATCTACTGTCAGAACCCATGAAAAGCATTTTCTGCAATGAGATGCCTATCGAGATGCGACCCGTCAAATATCATAATCTATTGAAAGCAGAGATCGATAAACCGATTCGCCACGTTTGGCTACGTGCCAACGGCATCATGCCAGATGACCCGGGTATTCATAAATATCTGTTGGGTTATGCCTCTGACTTTAACTTTCTGCCAACCGCTCTTCAGCCTCATGGCGTCGCTTTGCTGCAACCCGGCATGCAGGTAGCCACCATTGACCATTCTATCTGGTTCCATCGTACCTTCCGTATGGATGACTGGCTTTTGTATGCGGTCGAAAGCCCTTCGGCGTCGGGAGCCAGAGGCTTTGTGCGCGGTCAGTTTTTTACCCGCAGCGGTTTGTTGGTTGCCTCCACCTGCCAAGAAGGCGTAATGCGCTTTCATAAAAGCTAACTAAAGTTATTTATTCTGGTCACTCACTGGAAACTAACGTCCTAAATTCAGGACGTTAGTTTTTAATTCATCTCTCATCAAGAAATTTCACAATGCCTATGACTTGAATAATAAAGTAATACACTGCTACTAGGCCTTTCGGGGCGATTTAAATTCTGATTGTGTGATCCAATACATATCTTCCCGTAGTAACTGCCCCTAGAATACGCGCGATTTTTAATATTCTATTTTTACTCATATGAGGGTTATAAATGTCGGTTAAAGACATCTCAGTATCGATACCTGATACAGATACGGGTATTCAAGCATCAAAATGGTACAAACAAGATACAACGTGGATGTTGGGTTTATACGGTACGGCCATCGGAGCAGGGGTTCTTTTCCTGCCTATCAACGCTGGTCTAGGCGGTATATGGCCTTTGGTGATTATGTTAATCATCGCCTTTCCAATGACCTATTTCTCTCACCGAGCCTTAACACGTTTCGTTTTGTCTGGTTCATCACGTGGTGGTGACATTACCGAAGTGGTAGAAGAACACTTTGGTAAATTTGCCGGGGCGCTCATCACCCTGCTCTATTTCTTTGCTATCTACCCTATTCTGTTGATTTACAGCGTGGGTATTACCAATACCACTATCAGTTTTATTGAAGTTCAGATGGGTATGACTGCGCCGCCACGCTGGCTGCTGTCGATCATTCTGATCCTCGGCCTGATGACTATCATTCACTTTGGTCGTGATATGGTGGTTAAGGCAATGAGTATTCTGGTTTATCCGTTTGTTACCGTTCTGATGCTGCTGGCGCTGTATCTGATCCCTCAGTGGAGCGGTGCGATTTTCGAACAGGCTAACACCAGCTTTGACGCAGGCAGTATCAAAGCTTTGCTGTTAACCTTATGGTTAATTATTCCTACCATGGTATTTTCATTTAACCATTCTCCCATTATTTCCTCTTTTGCCCTTAGCCAGAAAGAAACGTATGGCAAAAACGCCGATGAGAAAAGTGGTCGTATTTTAAGATACGCGCATTTGATGATGGTAATCACCGTCATGTTCTTCGTATTCAGTTGTGTGTTAAGCCTGTCTCCTGCAAATCTGGCAGAAGCCAAAGCACAGAATATTTCGATCCTGTCTTACTTAGCTAACCATTTCCAAACGCCGCTTATCGAGTATGTTGCACCGGTTATCGCATTTGTGGCGATTACTAAGTCATTCCTTGGGCACTATCTTGGTGCAAGCGAAGGTATGCAAGGGCTAATGATCAAATCGCTCCGCTCCAAGGGCAAGCCGGTACAGATCAAAAAGCTGGAACGCATTACTGCGGTTTTTATGATTATTACCTGCTGGATCGTTGCCACACTGAACCCAAGTATTCTGGGCATTATTGAAACCTTAGGTGGCCCCGTTATCGCGATGATTCTGTTTATCATGCCGATGTACGCCATCCATAAGATTCCTGCCATGCAGAAATACCGCGGTCATATAAGCAATATCTTTGTGGTACTGATGGGCCTAGTAGCAATGTCAGCAATTTTATATTCACTGTTTGCGTGATGGATTATTGTTGATCATGGGTTTAAATCAACATTAATGGATATTCCGGTCGTAAAATCTAGAGGGCTTATATTGGCTTGGTGCTCGACCGGAAGACCAACTGTGCTTGGCTTTAGTGCATGTCGGGAGGATCTCCCTCCCGACATTTAGCTATTTTAAGACACCATACTGAACAATCCGGTTTTGTCATTCATTTGAGTATGACTACTGGTTATACGCACTCTCACCGTGTGAGTTGACATCCAGCCCTTCACGTTCCATTTCTTCCGCTACCCGCAGGCCGAACAAGATATCTGCTATTTTGTAGGCCACAAAAGCAACAATACCTGACCACAGCAGACAAACTACGATACTTATCCCCTGAACACCGACTTGCTTCAGCATGGTCACGCCTTCAGCGTAGCCTGTTCCCCCCAAGGTCGCGGAGGTCAATATGCCGGTCCCGATACAACCCACAATACCACATACACCGTGCACGCCGAAAACATCACAGGTGTCATCAACGCTTAACCATGACTTCAGTACTACCACGCCCCACAGGCCAGCAACACCGGCAATAATGCCCAGAATCAGTGCGCCACCGATACCAACGGAACCCGCAGCAGGCGTAATGGCAACCAGACCCGCGATACAACCGGAACAGGCACCCAGTAAAGAAGGCTTACCGCGCACCATCCACTCTATAGCCAGCCAACCCAGTACGGCTCCCGCCGTTGCGGTTACTGTGTTAACAAAAGCCAGTGCGGCAATTTCGTTAGCACTGCTGGCAGAACCGGCGTTAAAACCGAACCAACCGACATACAGAATTGCGGTGCCGGTAAATACCATTGGCAGGTTATGTGGTTTAAACGCTTCACGACCAAACCCACTGCGTTTTCCTAACATGTAGGCACCAACTAAAGCTGCAATCGCTGCATTAATATGTACCACCGTACCACCGGCAAAATCGATAGCGCCCATTTTGAACAGGTAACCGCCTCCCCATACCATATGCGCCATTGGCAAATAGGCCAGCGTAAACCAGATGAAAACAAAAAGAATTACCGCAGAAAACCGAACCCGCTCCGCGAATCCACCGACGATTAATCCTACGGTAATACAGGCAAACGATCCCTGAAAAGCAACATGAATTAACTTGTAAAACGTGCCGGTTACATCGGTTAAGTGGACATCTTTCAGCAATATACCGTTAAAGTTACCAAAGAAATCATTCCCCTCACCAAAAGCCAAGGTGTATCCATACATCACCCAAAGCACACACACTAAAGAAAACGTGGCTATCACTTGAGTCATCAAAGAAAGTACGTTTTTTGAACGCAGTAATCCACCATAAAACAGCGCAATGCCAGGAATACTCATAAACAGAACCAGCGCAGTACTTATCATCATAAAGCCGTTATCAGCTTTATCGGCGACACTCTCAGCAGCCACGGCGAAACCAGGAAACATGACCGGCAGACTCATCGCTATTGCGGATAAAAATCTTTTCATCTCTATTCATCCTTCTCACATGTTGAGTATTTATGACTTACAGAGCGTCTTCGTCTGTTTCGCCGGTGCGAATGCGTACTACCCGCTGCAATTCGGTAACAAAAATCTTTCCATCGCCAATCTTTCCGGTGTAGGCAGACTGAGTTATCGCTGCGATAGCGCCCTCAACCTGATCGTCAGACATCGCAATATCAATCTTCACCTTCGGCAAAAAGTTAACGTTGTATTCTGCACCCCGATATAACTCCGCATGTCCCTTCTGGCGGCCGAATCCCTTAACTTCTGTAACCGTCAATCCCTGAATTCCTATTGAGGATAAGGCTTCGCGTACATCTTCCAACTTGAAGGGTTTAATCACTACGGTGACAAGTTTCATATGCCTCTCCTCGATTAAGGGTTAACGATGAATAATGGTTAGCTGATAAATGGTCCACAATCAGATAAAAGCAAATTACATGCCAGAAAAGAAAGATATCGTCCTTTTTTACGCTAAATAATTTCAATATAAAAAACATTACGGTGTTAAAACGCGTTTTAACATTCACAAATAAGCAGATCCAACACATGGTTTTTTAAGGCGAAATGACAATGCGTACATAGATATCTTCACCATTAAGCAATGGTAAATAAAAGCAGTAGCTGTAGTTAATAGAAGAAGTGGGTTATAAGGATAAACGCATTCAGTCAGCGAAAATAAAACTCACTGCATTATTGCTCCGCACTAAAATAGTGCGAAATAAAGCGTAATTTGATGCAAAATAATCTTTATATATTATCTATTGCACAAAATTGATCTGTTTCTGAGCGCATAAAAAAACCCCGAAACCGGGGTTTTTAACGCGTGTGACAAAACTGATATTAGGCCGCCGGAGTCATCGACTGCTGGCTTGTTGATTTAGTGCCAGATTGAGCTTTAGCATGTTGCTTATGGTGCTTCGCCTTGCCACCCGCTTTATGTGTAGTAGACGAAACCTGCTGAGCATCTTTTACCGGTTGAGTATTACTATCAGCCGCAAAGGCTGTGCCAGACAGAACAAATAAAGCGGCTGTGGCTATTGTGAGTAATTTTTTCATTTGGTACACCCTAGTATCTGTTATTAGTGCTAATTACTTAGCTGCTGGTTCTTGAGTTGATTGTTTAGCTTCAGCTTTCTTACCGTGTTTTTTATGCTGTTTGCTCTTATCGGTAGTTTTGTGCTGAGCGGTAGCTGTTTGTGCAGAGTCAGTTGGAGTGGTTGTAGCCATATCAGCAGCGAATACAGAACCAGACAGTACAAACATAGAAGCAACGGCTAAAGGTAATAATTTTTTCATTTGATAATTCCTCAGAATTGTTAATTCATATTACGTTTGATAACTCAGCAGGCGGAAACGAACCGGATGCCTATTGTTGATTTAGCTTCGTATCTCGTTAAATCTGAAATAAATATAATCTCTATTTTGTCAGTGAGAGTAAGAGCTAAGTAATTGCTATGTAAATTAAATGTAACCAACAGGCACTACTTACCGCTAATACAGCCATAAGACAAAAATCATTAAAAATCAATAGATAGAGATATTTTCATTGAATATTTTTGTTATAAAATATCAGGTCAAACCAGAGAGGAAAACGATAATTTGAGTAAGTTGTTTAGTTAGGGAGGTATTTGTTACTAATTGATTATCAATAGAAAAATAAAATCGCAACAATAAAGGTGAAATGTAACTGTATTCATAGTTTGTCGATATATTAAGTTTATTTAACCGTTGCTAAAAATAGAAAAAAGGTATTCAACACAATTAATTGCTTAATAAATAATATAAAGTATAAGCAGGCCATTAATTTCTTCCCCGCTTATGTTTTATATTTAAACCTGCGCTTCTAATTCCGTGGCGGCCAATTGTAACTGGTGCATTTGATAATAACGCCCTTGTTGCATCAGTAATTGATGATGAGTGCCATGTTCAACAATCTGACCGCGATTCAGTACCACAATTTTATCCGCCTCCACGACAGTAGACAGACGGTGAGCAATCACCACCAACGTAGTTTTATGCCGGATAGCGCTCAAGGCACGGTGAATAGCCTGCTCGGTACCTGAGTCAATATTTGCTGTAGCCTCATCCAGAATCAAAATTTCTGGGGTTTGTACCAGAACCCGTGCTAAGGCCAATAACTGTTTTTGCCCGACCGAGAGATTGTTTCCTTGTTCACCGAGCACCGTATTGATACCAGAAGACATGGCTTTAACCAACGTTTCTAACTGGGAAATGCGTAACGCTTCCCATACCTGTTCTTCGCTGATAGCGCGACCTAAGGCAACATTGCTATAAACCGTATCAGCTAATACCACGGGATCCTGTTGTACCATCGCCACGCCGGTACGTAACACCTGATGACTTAAGCTTTGTAAAGGACGATCGTCAAGGCAGATCTCCCCGCTGGAAAGCGGATAATAGCCCATCAGCAAATTAGCCAATGTGCTTTTACCACTACCGGTATGACCAACCAGAGCAATAAAGTCGCGGGATGCGGCTGATAAATTAATATCGCTTAGAACCGTTTTGTTTTGGTTATAGGAAAAACTCAGGTTACGAATATCAATTTTTCCTGATTGCAACGGCTGGTCGTCATTACCGTATTTCTGTTGTTCACCATCCATTAGTTCAAAAATACGTTCACCGGCGACAACCGCCTGTTGCATCATCGCCTGTTGAGAAGCCAGCTCAATCAGCGGTTCATTCAGTCGTGACAAATAGTTAATAAAAGCATATAGAACGCCAACGCCAATGGAACCTTCAGGGCTAAAGCCAAACAGCATCAGCAGACCGCTCAATACCAATGCAGAAATTAAACTTAGCAACGGACGTAACAGCAAGCTTTCCAAACGTAAGGTTTTCAAGCGCATCATATAGTGAGTACGGTTAGTTTCCCCCAGTTGCTCACCAAAACGAACCTGCTGACGGAATTGCTGCAATACCACCATGCCACCGATCGCTTCATTAAAACGATTATTAATATCTGCTAACAGGCTGCGTACTTGACGTATTACCGGCGTGCTATAACGCTGATAGATACTCATTAACACCAGCACGACAGGAAATATCGCCATGGCTACCAGCGCCATGCGCCAATCGAGGCTAAACATGGCAATCAACATCGCACTGATTAATGCTGCACTGCGAAGTACCGTTGCGACCACCGTGACATACAGGTCTTTAATCACTTCAGTATCGTTAGTCACTTTTGAGATTAACTGACCAACCGGTTGGGTATCAAAAATAGCGATAGGCTGTTTTAGCGCTGCGTCCATAACCTCACTACGGATAGTCTGTACTACCCCAACGGCGGCACGGTTAAACAGCAGGGCTTGATTGTAACGCAGGGCTGCCGCCAGTACCTGCAGCAGCAGAAACACCACGGCCAGCGCGGTTACTTTACCGAGTGGCATCATGTTTTTTGCCACCATATTATCAATAAAATAGCCGATCAGTACCGGACCGCAAACCTCGGCCCCTGCGGCTAACCACAGTAATAAAGCGGCAAGACTTAGTGGTTTACGATAAGGGGCACCATACGCCAATAGGCGTTTTAGCGTTGGCCATAATTGACGGAATTTCTGATTTTTATTGGTCGTCATATTACTCATCCAATGCCGCTTCCAGTTGCTGATAGCGGTACATATTGCGATACCATCCTGCCTGCTCCGCCAGTGCTGAATGTGAGCCGCGCTGGGCTACATGGCCATCCTGTAGTACCAAAATTTCATTGGTATACAACAATCCTGAGAGTCTATGTGCACTGATAATGAGGGTACGATCTTTGCCCCATTGACGTAAATTTTGCAGGATCTGATACTCAGTACGACCATCTACCGCAGAAAGTGCATCGTCGAGGATCAATATTTCACTTTCCATTAATAACGCTCTGGCTATGGCTATTCGCTGTTTCTGGCCGCCAGAGAGCATAACGCCGCGTTCACCTACCTCGGTCTGATACCCCAACGAGAGATTCAAAATATCTTCATGTACACAGGCCAACGCGGCAGCGTGCTCAATCTCATCCTGCGTAGCCTGCGGATAACCCAGTGCAATGTTTTCAGCAATGGTGGCAGAAAACAGGAATGGCATCTGGCTAACCACGGATAGACGAGCACGCCATTCATCCAGCTTTATCTGCCGAAGCGGTAATGAGTGATAGAAAATATCCCCTTCCGTGACGTCAAACTGGCGTTGAATCAAGGCCAATAGCGAGCTTTTACCGGAACCGGTCGGGCCACATAGCCCCAAGGTTTTTCCGGGCTCCAGACTTACATGGATATCCTCCAATGACGCTTTTTCCGTCAGAGGATAGTGAAAACGTTGAATGCTTATATCCAATACGCCACGACTAGGCGGTAAGTCCAAATCGCCGTCCGTAACTTCAGGCTTCTCTTCCAGCAGGCTGGAGATACGCCCGTAAGCCGCACTCCCCCGCTCAACAATATTAAACATCCATGCCAGCGCTAACATCGGCCAAATCATCAGGCCCAAATACATCACAAAACTGGTTAACTGCCCCAGCGTCATCTGATTATGAATCACCATCCAGCTACCGCCGCCAATCGCTAGCATATTGGCACAAGCAACCGCCAGATAGATGGTGGGGTCAAAGCGGGCATCAACTCTCGCCACATGCATATTTTTGGTGCCGGCATCGGTAGCAACATCAGAAAACAGCTTTGACTGGTAATTCTCTAGGCCAAATGCCTTAATCATCCGAATGCTGGTCAGGCTTTCTTGAGTGCGGTCATTTAATGATGAAAATGCCGCCTGCGCCACCCGAAAACGGTTATGTAATTCATCACCATAACGTTTAATGAAAATCGCCATAATCGGCATGGGAAGTAATGATAGCAGCGTCAATTGCCAGCTAATTTGGACGCTCATCACCACCAATACCGCACACCCCATCACCAGTGAATCCACTAGGGTTAATACCCCTTCTCCCGCAGCAAACACCACCCGATCGACATCATTAGTGGCTCTAGCAATTAAATCACCGGTACGATGGCGCAGGTAAAAATTGGGATGTTGACGACTCAGTTGACGATAAAAATTATTACGCAGCTCAACCGCAAGTAGATAAGAGGCACCAAATAACAACACGCGCCATACGTAACGCAACAAGTAAATAACGACTGCGGTGCCAACGATCAGACCAATCCACATCATGAGGGTATAACCATCCATCTGGCGATGGGTGATACCGTCAACAATCGTACCTACCAGCTTGGGAGGCAACAGTTGCATCAGGGCAATGGTGATAAGAAGTGTCACTGCACCTAAATAGCTTTTCCACTGTAAAACAAAAAACCAGCGCAATTGAGAGAACAGTTTCACTATATTAATCCGGTCATAAGGCAATCATCAGGGGACTGCGTTAATTTAAATTCAACATCTTCAGCGGCGAAAGGATACCATTTCCAGCATAGCCAAATGAAATTATTTCTCATTTAGCTATTAAAAATAGCCCTATTCTGCAATAGGTAAACAGGTGGTGAGCTTGATCTCTTCCATGGCAAAACTGGATGTCACATCACTAAGCCCGCTCACGCTATTAACCAGCCGCTTATAAAAGTTGTCAAAGCTCTTCATATCGGCAACCTGAACGCGCATCAGATAATCATATTCACCAGCCATGCGGTAAAAGGCCATCACTTCAGGCATATCTTCTACACAGTCTACAAAGCTTTGATACCAGTCACGACTGTGACACTGGGTTTTTATCAGTACAAAAGCCGTCAGGCTCAACCCTAGCTTTTCTGCATCTAACAGCGCGACCTTATGGCGAATATATCCCTCATCTTCCAGCCTTTTCAGGCGCTTCCAACAGGGTGTAGAAGTCAGGCTAACCTCATCCGCTAGCGTCTGAAGTGACAGCGTGCAATCCTTTTGTAACAGGGTCAGAATTTTTCGGTCAATTTTATCTAACACATCGGCCTCGGAGAGAAATATTTTCTACCATATGACGATTATACAGTAAAAATAGCAATAATTTTTCCTATCAACGCGGTTAATCTATCAGTATAGACTCACAACCTGCCCAGCAGGTTATCCATACGCTGTCATCAGAGGAAAAGAATATGAATCGCCAATGGGTTAAACAAGCTATCAGTGAAATCGAAGCCGATTTTCAACGTTCTGCCGATACGCACTTGATCCGTTTGCAGCTTCCTCAGTTTCCCGGTATTCATCTTTATCTGAAAGACGAAAGCACGCATCCTACCGGTAGCCTGAAACACCGTCTGGCCCGCTCGCTGTTTTTATATGGCCTGTCTAACGGCTGGGTAAAGCAGGATACCACCATTATTGAAGCCTCATCGGGCAGCACTGCGGTATCTGAAGCCTACTTTGCGCGTTTACTGGGCCTGCCATTTATTGCCGTTATGCCAGATTGTACCGCCAAGCGAAAAATAGAGTTGATTGAGTTTTACGGTGGTCGCTGTCATTTCGTAAAACATCCATCAGAGATTTATGAAGCATCGGAACGTTTGGCAAAAGAACTTAATGGTCACTATATGGACCAGTTTACCTATGCTGAACGAGCTACCGACTGGCGCGGTAATAACAATATCGCCGACAGTATTTTCCGCCAGATGCAGCGGGAACCTCATACTATCCCAAACTATATCGTGATGAGTGCCGGTACCGGTGGTACCTCCGCAACGCTGGGTCGCTACATTCGATATCAGGGATACGACACCCGACTGGTGGTAGTCGACCCGGAAAATTCGGTGTTCTATAACTATTACCAAACGAACGATCGTACATCATCCTCCGAGTGTGGTAGCCGCATTGAAGGTATTGGTCGCCCACGTGTTGAGCCTTCATTTATTCCACAGGTTATTGACGAAATGGTGCAAGTTCCTGATGCCGCCAGTATCGCCACCATTCTCTGGCTGGAAAAGATCTTGGGCCGTAAAACCGGTGCCTCCACCGGTACCAACGTCTGGGGTGCATTGCAGTTGATGAAACGCATGCGCGACAAAGGTGAAACCGGTGCGATTGTTACTCTGCTGTGTGACAGTGGTGAGCGATATTTGGATACTTATTATAATCCGGAGTGGGTGAAGCAAAATCTTGGGAATTTAAGTGAGTATCAGAGATTATTACTAGACCTATGATTTTTAAATCAAATTTAGCTACGAATCAATTTCGTCCACGATAAGTACCGTGTCTGAATAAACACTTATACCAGTGGCCTAGCAAGGGGCGTTAAAAGGCGAACGCGCCTTCGCCCCCGAATTCAGGTCGCTAAAGCGACTTCCCTCCACCTTTATTCGGGCTCACGCACCGGCGCAGAGCCGTTCCCGACGTCGCTGCGCCTCGACTGGCCTCCGTGCCAGTCGTGCTACCCTCATTCAGTTGTCGGCTGAATTCATTTTTCTAAATTAATATCCACCTTCTCCAACTTTACCTTCCGCTTAATCGTCAACGAAGCCCCCATCGAAGCCACGATCACCGCAAACAGCCCCATCCATTGCATTGAGGAAAGGGTTTCATTGAGGAAAATTAGCCCCGAAAGCGCACCAATTGCTGGCTCCAGACTGGTCAGGGTGCCAAAGGTTTGAGCGGGAAGTCGAGTCAGGGCAACCATCTCCAAAGAATATGGTAATGCCGTAGACAGAATCGCGACACCAATAGCCACCGGCAATAATGATAACGTAAACAGATCGCTACCCGCATGGGCAACCCCGATGGGAACCGCTATGATGGTGGCTACCAGTGCGCCTAACGCCACCGAACGGGTGCCGTAATTGGCGCCAGCACGTTGACCAAATACGATATACAACGCCCAGAAGAAACCAGCCCCTAACGCACAACAGGCACCTACCGGATCGATACCATTCACCGACTGTCGCAGCGGTAGCAGTAAGCCCAATCCGACAATCACCAGACCAATCCAGAGGAAGTCCACCACCCGACGAGAAGAACACATTGCCACCGCCAGCGGTCCAATAAACTCTAATGCAACCGCAATTCCTAAAGGCACCGTTCTCAGAGACATGTAAAACAGTAGGTTCATCCCGCCAAGGGATAGACCATACGCCACCAGCCACCAACGTGCACCGGGAGCAGGTATACGGGTGGTATGTTTACGCCACGGGCGTAAAAAAATCATCAAAATAATGGTACCCAGAAACAGGCGATAGGCCGTTACTCCCTGAGCGCCAACCGCAGGAAACAGCGTTTTCGCCAACGCCGCACCACCCTGAATAGATAATATGGCAATAAGCAGCAAAATGATGGGAACTAATACAGGTGACTTTTTATCTTTCAAAGACATATAAATACTTAACCGTCCTTCAGCAATCAGGTTAGCCGAAAGAGCTTTTATTAACTAAGGATGGCAGGGCCAGAATAGCCACTATGATACCTGAATAACACAACGGGTTTACCCCGTCCGATAAAATAAAAACTGCCGATGATTATCTCGCCGGCAGTTTTTTATCGACAAACTGAATCGCTTATTTGTTGTATTTACGCATGACCAATGTGGCGTTAGTACCACCAAAACCAAAGCTGTTAGACATTGCCGTAGTTAATTCACGACGAGTCATTTTGGTCACAATATTCATACCAGCAGCCTGTTCATCCAGGTTTTCAATATTAATGCTTGGCGCAATAAAACCGTGTTCTACCATCAGTAAGGTATAGATAGCTTCGTGTACACCGGCCGCACCCAGTGCGTGACCGGTCATGGCTTTAGTAGAAGAAATTGCCGGTGTATTATCACCAAACACTTCACGAATCGCACCCAGCTCTTTCACATCACCAACCGGTGTGGAAGTACCGTGTACGTTAAGGTAGTCAATTGGGGTATCAACACCCTGCATTGCCATTCTCATACAGCGTGCAGCACCTTCACCTGATGGAGCAACCATATCGGCACCATCTGACGTTGCACCATAGCCTACGATTTCAGCATAGATGTGCGCGCCGCGCGCCAGAGCATGCTCCAGCTCTTCAACTACCACCATACCGCCACCACCAGAGATGACAAAACCGTCACGAGCGGAATCATAAGTACGAGAGGCTTTTTCCGGTGTATCGTTGTACTGAGTAGAAAGCGCGCCCATAGCATCAAATTCACAGGAGAGTTCCCAGCACAGCTCTTCACCGCCGCCAGCAAACACCACATCCTGCTTGCCCAGTTGAATCAGCTCAACGGCATGACCAATACAGTGTGCAGAAGTCGCACAGGCAGAACTGATTGAATAGTTAACACCACGAATTTTAAATGGTGTTGCCAGACAGGCAGAAACACCCGAGGCCATTGCTTTGGTCACCATGTAAGGACCAACGCCACGTAAACCACGAGAACGCATACCATCAGCGCCAGCAACCTGACTGCGTGGGGAACCACCGCCAGAACCAACCACTAACCCCGTACGCTCATTAGAAACCTGATTATCCGCTAATCCTGAATCTTGAATCGCTTCCTGCATAGAAAGATAGGCATAAATCGAAGCATCGCTCATGAAACGAGCAACTTTACGGTCAATTAACCCAGTGGTATCCAGCTTAATATTACCCCAAACATGACTACGCATGCCGGCATCTTGCAGTTCCTGAGCATGGGTAATACCAGAACGTCCTAACTCTAGAGACTCAAGGACCTCTTGTTTGTTATTACCAATACTAGAAATAACACCTAAACCGGTGATAACTGCACGTTTCATCTATTACCTCTGTTTTTACTTTATATAGCATGACGGAATTTGCATAACAGATTAGCTTACACTTGTAAGCTGAACAAGTCCGATCAGCAAAAAAGATGCAACAAAAGATGTTAATTTTCTGACGAGTCGTCCATCATTAAGCTCTCGCTAGCACTTGAACAGACGGTCTTTTAACGTGAATGACACCCCAATCCAACATGCTGACCTCAACTGGAACGAACAGGGTACACCTGTTTCCCGAGAATTTGATGACGTCTATTTTTCTAATCAAGATGGTCAGGAAGAGACAAGATATGTTTTTCTAACGGGCAATGGCATTCCTGAAAGATTCTCTGAGCATAAAAAGCGTTGTTTTACCGTGGCTGAAACCGGATTTGGCACTGGACTCAATTTTCTTACCTTATGGCATGCTTTTCGTCAGTTCCAGACAAACCATCCGGAAGCGCCGCTAAAACATCTGCATTTCATCAGCTTTGAAAAATTTCCTTTGCGGCGTGCAGATTTACAGCAGGTTCATCAGACATGGCCCAAATTTTCATCATTATGTGAACAACTACAGCAGCAGTGGCCTTCTGCCCTGCCCGGCTGCCATCGGTTACTATTGGATGATGGACGAGTAACCCTTGACCTATGGTTTGGTGACGTTAATACACTGCTACCTCAGCTTGATGACAGCACTAATGGAAAAGTAGATGCTTGGTTTCTCGATGGTTTTTCCCCCTCTAAAAACCCGGAGATGTGGACCCCTTTATTGTTTCAACAGATGGTCAGGCTTGCCGCCGAACAGGGCACCTTTGCCACCTTCACTGCTGCCGGATTCGTTCGCAGGGGCTTAAAGGAAGCCGGCTTCGAGGTTTCACGCATTAAGGGATTTGGTCAGAAACGAGAAATGCTAGTGGGTGTACGCCAGCCTAACTTACCTCTTCAACAACCGCAAAATGCGCCTTGGTACACCAGCCCATGCGCCCAACAACCTATGGATGTCGCGATTATTGGTGGCGGTATCGCCAGTGCTATGACGGCCCTCGCCCTGCTACGTCGCGGGGCGAGGGTCACTCTGTATTGTGCCAATGAACAACCGGTGCAGGGCGCATCAGGAAACTATCAGGGCGCTCTCTACCCACTATTAGGGCGGGAGCAAAATCCAATGACCCGCTTCTTTAGCCATGCGTTTACCTTTGCTCGCCAACGCTATGACAGCCTGTTAAGTGAAGGTATACGGTTTGATCATCAATGGTGTGGCGTGATCCAACTGGGCTATAACGATAAGAGCCGTAATAAGAATGAAGCCATTCTGACATCCGCCCCTTTACCAGAGATTGCCCACCAACTGTCACAGCAGCAGGCCGAAACGTTATGTGGAATGCCTACCGGCTGTGGAGGTATCCACTATCCTTTAGGAGGATGGCTCTCTCCCTATCAGTTAACCACGAATGCATTACGTCATGCACAAACTCTCGGCATGACAGCCTATTACAAACATACTCTTGTGGCGTTAGAAAACCTTGAACAAGGCTGGGAGTTAACGTTTAGCCACGGGAAAAGGACCCAGCATGCTACCGTCATTTTAGCTAACGGTTATCAGGTAACTGAATTTGATCAAACCAATCAGCTACCACTAACACCGGTACGCGGTCAGGTAACACAAGTTCCAACCAGTTCAGAGTTAAGTCAGCTAAAACAGGTGCTTTGCTATGATGGCTATATGACACCGGTGGATGCAAATCATCAATACCATTGCATTGGTGCCAGCTATGAAAGGGGCGATAGTCAAACAGATTACCGTCAGGCAGAACAACAAGAAAATCACCAGCGCTTGCTAAATTGTTTACCAGAAATTGACTGGCCCCGACATATTGATATTAGCGATGGGTTAGCCCGATGCAGCGTGCGTAGCGCCATCCGTGACCATTTACCCATGATGGGCGCTGTCGCGAATTACTCACGATTGCTCGAGGCCTACCTACATCTTCAACTCAGACTAAAACGCGGGGAAAAAGTGGAGCAGGCTCCCGTATGGCCGGGGTTGTATATGATTAGCGGTTTAGGGTCTCGAGGACTTTGCTCCGCCCCTCTGCTGGCAGAAACGCTCGCAGGGCAGATCTTTAATGAGCCGTTGCCACTGCCTGCGGATATTTTAGCTGCGCTGAATCCAAATCGACTTTGGGTAAGAAAGCTACTGAAAGGAACACCACTGTAAGTCATATTGGGTTCGGACATGTCATGCGGTTAGTCCGAACCCCAAAAAATAAAATAAATTATTCCACTTTCTGCCGTAAACTTTTCCACAAATTGAAAACCAATACCCGATCCGGTGGAGAGAGTTCACCGCCTTTAATGGCTTTATCCAAGCTTTGTTCAATCAGTTGTGCATAATCGTTCAAACAGCTACTACCTAGCTCTTCAGCCTGAGCCGCCGCTAACGTAATATGACCGCGCAAATAACCTCCTGCAAACAGTTCATCATCGCTGGCATGTTCAACGTTACTATCGATCAAAGCCAGTATCCGGTTTTCTAATTCTGCAATCATGCGGTTTCTCTACTTGGTTAATAATATATCGGGCTGCAAAAAGTCCGTTTGAATTTAAGACCAGAGCGAATTAATTACACCAGCCTGTAGGGTATTCTGGATAAGGGAAATCGGCCGCCGTTAATGGTTTAGTCTGGTAAAATTTTTGTAACGCCTGAATAAAACGTGCTGGCCGCTCTGGAATTCCCTTCTCCAGATATTCCATTATCTGAGCATGGACCTTACGCTGAAAAGCGATACGATCAGGCTGAAAATCCCCTTCGAGATTATCGCAACTCACGTTGAATGGATAACCCGATGCCACACAGAAAAGCCAGTCAAAAGCCTGCGGTTTAATTTCCACCACTTCAAACTCGGACTGCTTATCGGCACTGCGCCCATCCGGGCAATACCAATAACCGTAGTCCACTTGCTGACGGCGCTGCTCTCCGGCAATACACCAGTGAGAAATTTCATGAAAAGCACTGGCGTAGAATCCGTGGGCAAAAACCACCTGATGATAAGGCGTTTTATCATCTGCAGGCAGATAGATAGGTTCATCATCGCCCTGAATCAATTTAGTCTGGTAATCTGTACCAAAAGTTTGCTCAAACAGATCGATAAGATCCTGAGGATTATGTTGTCTGGTCAATTAACGTCACTCTGTTTTAAGAGGGTGTATCCCTACTGTTTTATTAGAAAAAACCTGCAACCCACTGATGAATTTCAGCACTGTGGTTATCATAAATTAGTTTACAGCTCATCACGAACGATACCGTAATCAGCATTGGTCGTATCAACGTTTGCCCTTTGGTCAACACCATGCGAGCACCACTACGGGCACCGATAACCTGACCGCACAACATCACTAAGCCTACGCTCCACACCACCTTCCCCCCCAGAATAAAAAACAGCAGTGAAGCTAGATTAGAAGTGAAATTCAACACTTTGGCATGAGCCGTGGACTTGGTCAGATTGAAGCCGCGCAGTGTAACATAGGCTAATGCAAAGAAAGAACCGGCACCGGGACCAAAAAAGCCATCGTAAAAACCTACGCAAAATCCGGCCACGAAGGCAAAAGGCCAGGTGGTTAAGCGTTGCTGGCGATCTGATTCCCCGACTTTGGGGCTAAAAATAAAATAGAGGCCAATAGCAATGACTAACAGCGGCAGAATAGAACGTAAAATATCTGCCTCAATATGCTGAATAAGAATGGCGCCAAACATGGCGCCAATAAACGTCAGCAAAATAGCCCATCGCTGATCTTTTAAATCCACCGCTTTCTGGCGGATAAAATAGAGGCTGGCAGAAAACGATCCACCTATGGACTGTAGTTTATTCGTGGCAAGCGCTTGGGCTGGCGGAATACCGACTGACAAGAGTGCAGGCAAGGTAATCAGCCCACCGCCCCCCGCAATGGAGTCAATAAATCCAGCCAGCATTGCGACAAAAAATAAAATCAGATAGATCTCAACGCCGAGCGGAAGCCACTCCATGTATTATTCTGCCTTAAAATTATTAACTATTAATGCCTTACATGCTGCCGGTGGCTCTGGAATCACCGGGTCTTTAGGTTTAGCGTTTGGTAATTTAGCCGGTGCTTCCAACCAACTGGTCAGTTCTTCTCCACAGCCGTCACCCACAGGAATAGCAGCCTGCTCTTCACACTCTCGGCTATCCGCCGGGCAGCGTAAACGCACGTGCATATGGGCCCGATGACCAAACCATGGGCGAACTTTACGCAACCAAGTACGGTCAGTTCCGGCGGTTTGGCACAGCTTCTGCTTGATGGCCGGATGAATAAATATACGCGTAACATCACGATCGTTGGCGGCCAATTTAATGAGTTCACCAATTTGTGGCTGCCACAGGCTTTCTACCACTCGCTTACCATCACCGGAAACTAAATCAATGGCTTTTGGATTTAAAAGTTGAGAGGCACTCCAGCGTGACGTTGGCAGTTGCAGCCAAATATCCACATCTAGGCCGCTTTGGTGGCTGGCATGCCCGGTAGCAAAACGCCCACCGGCAGGCATCCCCATATCACCTACCAACACATTACCTAACCCATTCGCCTGAGTTTCACTGGTTAAACGTTCAATAAACGACAGCAGGTCTGGATGGCCAAAATAGCGTAACTGCTGGCTACGCATCACCTGATATCCTTCTCCCTGCAATGCCAAAGGTTGTGCACCAATGATACAACCGTTAGAGAAACCACCAATAGACTGAGGTGTTCCCGCAACCGGTTCTTTAACCGACTGCCATGGCGTTGCTGCCGTTACGGTAGCGGCACTAAAGGCTAATACTGCCGCGACTAAAAACCACTTTTTCATTACCAATTTCCTTACCAACGTGGAACATCTGATTTCACGTCATTGCACTGTGCGCGATTACGCATCAAGTGATCCATTAAAACAATTGCCATCATCGCTTCCGCGATCGGCACCGCTCGAATACCAACACAAGGGTCATGACGACCACGGGTAATCATTTCTACTGCTTCGCCCTGCTTATTGATCGTCCGTCCAGGGATAGTAATGCTGGACGTTGGTTTCAGCGCAATATTAGCAATAACTTGCTGACCACTGCTGATACCACCAAGAATACCACCAGCGTGGTTGCTCAAGAACCCTTCTGGTGTAATCTCATCACGATTTTCACTGCCGCGTTTATTCACAACGGCAAAACCATCACCAATCTCTACCCCTTTCACCGCATTAATGCTCATCAAAGCATGAGCCAAATCGGCATCCAAACGGTCAAAAACCGGTTCTCCTAATCCAACGGGAACGGCATCCGCCACCACCGTCACTTTGGCACCAACCGAGTCACCCGCCTTTCTTAATTCGCGCATCAATTCATCCAGCGCTTCCAGACGATCGGCATCAGGACAGAAAAAAGGATTCTGTTCTATCTGATCCCAATCTTTTAACTCACAGCGAATATCACCCATTTGTGATAGATAACCACGAACCTGAATGCCAAACTGCTGCTGCAAATATTTTTTAGCAATCGCCCCAGCAGCTACGCGCATCGCTGTTTCACGCGCAGAAGAACGACCGCCGCCACGATAGTCACGCAGGCCGTATTTTTGCTGATAAGTGTAGTCAGCATGGCCTGGGCGAAACAGATCTTTAATTTCGCCATAGTCTTGTGAACGCTGATCGGTATTTTCTATCAACAAGCCAATGGGAGTGCCGGTTGTTACCCCTTCAAATACGCCGGATAAGATACGAACACTGTCAGGTTCACGACGCTGAGTGGTATAGCGGGAAGTACCAGGACGACGACGATCCAGATCGTGCTGTAGGTCAGCCTCCGTCAACGGAATACCGGGAGGTACCCCATCAACAATACATCCCAATGCAACACCGTGTGATTCACCAAATGTCGTCACACGGAATAATTCTCCAATACTGTTCCCTGCCATCACAGCTCCTTAGCTGTTATTTATCATCAGAGCGTTCAAGAGCCCGGTAAAGTGATTGTCGTGACAAATTAGTCACGATAAAGACGAAAATGTTCGCTGCATGCCAGCAATTGATCGCGAGTTAACATAAATACACCATCACCACCGCACTCAAATTCCAGCCAAGTAAATGGAATATCCGGGTATTCGTCCATCAAATGCACCATGCTGTTACCCACTTCGCAAATCAGTACGCCGCCTTCATTCAGATAATCTGGCGCTCGAGCCAGTATACGACGCACTAACTTTAAGCCATCGGTTCCCGCCGCCAGCCCCAGCTCCGGCTCATAACGGAACTCTTTCGGCAAATCGGACATATCTTCCGCATCGACATAAGGTGGGTTGGTTACGATCAGATCGTATTTTACCGGTGGCATATCGCGGAACAGGTCAGAACGAATGGGCGTAACGCGATGTTCCATACGATGGGCTTCGATATTTTGTTCTGTTACCGCTAGCGCATCAGCAGAAATATCAACGGCATCGACTTCAGCCTCAGGGAAAGCATAAGCACAGGCTATTGCAATACAACCGCTGCCGGTACACATATCGAGAATAGTCTGAGGTTCCTGAGTAATCAGCGATTCAAAACAATGATTAATCAGTTCACCAATGGGGGAACGAGGCACTAATACGCGTTCATCAACAAAAAATTCGTGACCCGCAAACCAAGCTTTATTGGTCAGATAAGCCACCGGTAAACGCTCGTTTACCCGACGAATAACTCGTTCAACAATGCGCTGACGTTCACTGAGCGTCAGACGAGAAAAATACATTTCCGGCGGAATATCCAGCGGCAGGAACAGTGTTGGCAGTACCAGTTGAACGGCTTCATCCCATGGGTTATCCGTTCCATGTCCATAATAAATACTTGCCGCATTAAAACGACTGACGGACCAACGCAGCATATCCTGAATGGTATGCATGTCGTTAACCACTTCATCTACAAAAATTTTGTCCAATGCGCCCTCCGGCAAGGAATAGAATATGCAAATAACCCCCTAGTTTGCCACGAAGCGTGTAACAAATCAGCTGTAATCAAATGTAATTCAGCTGTCCGTTCAGCACAAATATTGATACTCATTTTATATCTAACGTAGACAGAACGCGCTATCGGGTTACACTAAGCATTATCTTTTATCATATTTAGCCAATTTTGAACTCTTGAAGAAAAATAAATTTACCTTATCAGATGAAGAATATGCGTTATTTCGGGATTCCGTTCGCGGAGTGAAACCCCTGCGCCAAGATAAGGCCCTTCATCGCATCAAACCCAAAGTGAAGAAACGGCCGGTAGAACGTCTACTCCAAGAACAGATGGATGCCAGTTTCTATTTCTCTGATGAATTTCAACCGCTACTGAGTGAAGATAGCCCGATCCGCTACGTGCGCCCCGACGCCAATAGCTATGAAGTTAAAAAACTCAGACGCGGTGATTATTCGCCAGAGCTGTTTCTTGACCTGCACGGGCTTACGCAATTAGAGGCTAAACAGGAGTTGGGGGCGCTCATCGCCGCCTGCCGTCGGGAGCATATTCATTGCGCCTGCATTATGCATGGCTACGGCACCTATGTGCTGAAACAGCAGACGCCTCTTTGGCTAGCACAGCACCCGGATGTTGTAGCCTTTCATCAGGCACCTAAAGAGTTTGGTGGTAACGCCGCCATACTAGTTCTGATTGCTCAGGAAACAACGGAAGAACCGTCCTTATTCTGACTTCACGCTATTTTCACCTACACGGGTTAATCTGCTGGAAAATCTGGTTAGAGCAACCTCGGGGAATGGCCGATATGAGTAAAATACATCGAATAATCAATAACGCTATCTGGTTTACACTTTTTGGGCCGTTAGTTGGATTGATAATTGCAATACCCACCATATACATCAATATGGATTATCCTTCCGATTATTTCCATGATCTTCCTAAATACCTGCTGATAGGCCTGTTGATCGCTTATATCTGGGGAAGTTTACCCGCATTAGCAACAGGAATCATTCTTGCCTGTTTACCGCCTTCATATCAAGGCCTTCCTCTTGCTGCGTTGATTGGTGCTTTGGCTTCGGCACTACTTCCGATTACCGCATTTATTATTGTTGGCTATGGCATTGATATGCTATTAATTTCTGTTTTATGCGGAACCCTCTCATCGGTAGTCGTGTATCAGTCCATTCACTACTTACCGGCTATCAATTCACAGAAATAGCCACTACGGGTATCTGCCACATTCGGTATCACAACGCAGGACATTAATCTGTCCGTAAACCTCTCTGTATTATCGCGGCTGCTGAACCACGATTAATCTGATGAGGCATCAAATATGGATAGCATCCGAAATCGCGCCTGGCGGCTTTCACAAAACAAACGTAAAAAAACACCAGAGTGGTCGGGCAAAATACGACTATTGTGAAGAAAAGAACTGGAAGATGCTCTACACCCGTCATGTCAAGCTGGCAAGATCTGTGCAATTAGGTATTGAGTACCCCAGAATATCCAATACCCAACGAACGCTAAAAGCCAAGGAAGAGGCCTGACTGCCATATGAATGTGTTATTTATCTGTAGCCGTAACCAATGGCGAAGCCCTACCGCAGAACAGGTATGGCGTCGCCATCCTGAGCTTTCGGTTAAATCTGCTGGAACCAGTTGCAATGCCCGCAAGCCGTTAACCCCGACATTATTACGGTGGGCTGATGTTATTTGCGTTATGGAACAGAAACATAAAAACCGTATTGTGGCGGAATATCGGCGTCTGATAGCGCATAAAACCATTCACGTGCTGGATATTCCGGACGACTATCAATATATGGATCCGGAATTGGTTCGTTTGTTGGAGGAAGTGGTAGCACACAGGCTAGGACTCTAAGTTGGTCTTTCCGGCCGGGCGCTATGTCCGTTCAAACATATCTACTTTTACGGCCGGAATATCCAGAGGCTCATCTAAAAACGATTCAACAATTAATCTAACGAGCTTGGCGCTTGCTGCCAGTCAATGCTGCCATTGCCGGTTTCGGCATCCAGCGTGATCGCCGCCACAGCAGAAGTACCGAACATAGGTGGATAAATACCGCCGCAAAGTTCAGAGACCAGATAGCCCACCAGCGGTAAATGAGAAACCACCAATACGGAACCCACCCCATCTTGTGCCAGCGTCATCAGGTAATCAGCGGATAGCGTAGCATCTCCGCCCGGAGTCAGGGCTGAGAACGTTTCGATGGTAGAGGAAGGGGAGAGAGGAAATTCGTTTTTGACTACGTCCAACGTTTGCTGAGCCCGAACATAAGGGCTGACCAATACCCAATCAATTTCAGCAATTTTTTGCCGTAGCCAGAGCGCCATTTGGGCCGTTTCCTTGCGCCCACGTTCTGTTAAGCTGCGAGCCGGATCGCTGTCAGCATGATAACTGGCTTCACCATGCCGCATAATAAACACCTGCATGTTTGCTCCGTCCATTTATGGCTAACGCCGGTATTCCGGCGTTAGCGTTATTCTAAACTGTGCAATAAACTGGCGGCGATTAACGCAGGCCCAGTTGGAAAATCATGGTTTCGGCCTGACATGAGAATGTGAAATCAACACTCAGTTCAACGCCACCGGCAACGTCAGTTAAACGGCTTTCAATCAGGCAAGGCTCAGACTCGGTGGCCCGCGCTTTTTCTGTCAGCATTTTCAGCATGAGTTCGGCTTCGCCGCGATTGGTAAAAATATTTTGGTAAGACGCAGTGCAATCTGTGTTGTCCATCACGGTACCAACATCAACGCAACAACAAGCAGCAGTTTCTTGTGCATTACATTTTAATGAATCAGACATCGTACTCTTCTCCTGTGAATAAAACGGCTGAGTAGTCGTTTCATTTAAAACCTGAATGAGATCTAGCTCAAAATTTAATAATCTTTCCTATACTACTCTTCCTACCAAATTTACGCATGAGTTTTGTTATTGCCACATTAACCATATGGATAATTATTAATCACCCTTACCCATAGAATCAATATAATGAATTGATTATTCTAATTTTAATTATTTTTTACTTTGATATATGTTGAAGGATGTCTATTCAGTATGTAAAAAGTATTTACTTTTAAACAAAATATTAGGTCTTAATGCTTTCTAACCCCAATAATGGCCTTCAACTGGTCTAATCTGTCGCCATGACCTTACTCCCTACAATGCCGCCTCAATTATTACAATCCGTAATAATTCTTATAACTTTTTGAGATTTTGGTATGCACCACAAAAATATTTTAAGAAAGTCAGCATTGGCAATTGTTATCGCAGCAGTATCTTCTAATCTGTATGCTTCGGGCTTTCAGCTTCAAGAATCATCGGCTGCAGGATTGGGTCGTGCATTTTCCGGTGAAGGTGCTATTGCAGATAATGCAGCATCAGGCAGCCGTAACCCTGCATCAATGACGATGTTTGACCGCCCTACTTTTTCTGGTGGTGCCATTTACGTTCAGCCTACGGTAAAAATCAGCGGTACTTCACCGTCAGGCACAGACATGTCAGTTAGCGATATCACGCCGAATGAGTGGGTTCCCAACCTTCACTTTATCTACCCAATTAACGATCGTTGGGCTGTGGGTGGTTCTGCAACCAGCAACTTTGGCCTTGCTACTGAGTTTAGCGACGATTATACAGCCGGCCCTTTGGCGGGTAAAACTTCACTGAAAACCGGTAATCTTAATTTTAGTGCAGCCTACCGTATTAACGAATATTTCAGTTTTGGTGCTGGTTTTAATGCCATTTACGCTGAGGCAGAAATCAACCGCTATGCGGGTGAAAACAAAAACGGAATGCCAAAGGATACCGAAGTCGTCCATATGAAAGGCGACGAGTGGGGCTACGGCTGGAACGCCGGACTGCTATATGAAATTGATAAAGAAAACCGCATCGGTCTGAGCTATCGCTCTCAGGTAGACATCGACTTCAGCGGCGATTACAGCAGCGAACTACCATCTAAATATAATGCGTTACAGAAAGCGACTGGGATGCCGTGGGGAACCAATAGTCAAACCATTAACGGCGATTTGACCCTATCCCTACCTGAAATATGGGAACTGTCTGGATACCATAAAGTAGCACCAAAATGGGCGATGCATTATGGTTTAAGCTATACCAGTTGGAGCGAGTTTAAAGAACTCAATGCAACCGGTTCAGATGGGCAAACGCTGTTTTATAAGAAAGAAAACTTCCGTGATGCATACCGCATAGCATTAGGTACCACTTACTATCATGATGATACTTGGACATGGCGTGCCGGTATCGCATTTGACGACAGTGCTGCTCCTGCTGACACTCGTTCTATTTCTATCCCTGACCAAGACCGCTTATGGTTAAGTCTGGGATCAACTTATAACTTCACCAAAGATGCTTCAGTTGATGTTGGCGTATCTTATATGAACGGTCAGAAAGTGAAAATTGAAGAGAAATTGAACAATTCGGCCAAGAGCCCAACTTATACTTTCCATTCAGAAGGAAAGGCATGGCTATACGGTATCAACCTGAACTATACCTTCTAATTTCAGCCCTGCCGTTTTGTCTCTGACGCCACCCATAACGGGTGGCGTTATTTTTTGTTTAAACATTACCTGCATCACTACGCCTATCTATCACACAGACTTACTTATCGCACAAATAAAAAACCTCCGATAACAATCGCTGTTAATCGGAGGTCTACGATTTTTCAATCAAGGGATTAATTATTAATCGATATCATTCAATTGATCTTTCAGCGCATTCGCGTTTGGGTTCTTCTCAGCATCAACCTTACCGTCATTGACCAAGAAGTCATGGCGTTGGAAGTAAGCTTCACGAACAAAGATATACGGATCTGGTGAGTTAGCCAGCATCTGATCCTGATCGAGGAGTTGAGCGCGGCTTTCAATACCCTCAACGGTCCATTTACCCACAGAACCCCAGAAGGTTATCCAGCTTAGTACCGGATAAACATAATCCACATAACCACCACCTTCATCACGCAGGGTCGCAGAGCCATAAGCAGGTAATACGGCATAAGGCCCGTAAGGGACATCATAATGCCCCAACACCTGACCGAACGCTTTGTTATCGCCTTTTTTCAACTTGTCATTGGACATACCGGCAACATCGATAAAGCCGCCCATACCCAACAAAGTATTCACGAAAAAGCGGTTAAAATGGCGGAAACCATCATAAACGTTACCCTGTAAGAAATTGTTCACCATGCTCGCTGGCTCACCTAAGTTACTGGTGAAATTGCTGAGGCCATTACGCGCAGGCTGCGGCATATAATCACGCCATACCACCGCAACGGGGCGAACAACATACGGATCCATGAACTTATAGTTAAAATTGAACATGGAGCGGTTAAAACCTTCCAGTGGGTCCTGACGGGTTCCATCTTCGTTCAGGCTCCCACTGTTAGCACACCCGGTTAACATCACTCCGGCCAGTGCCATACTGATAAGACGGCGTTTCATTCTCTTCTCCCTAATATGCAGGCTTACAGCACTTACTGTTTAATATGTCCGATTGTCACGTCGACAGTTTCTTTACCGCTGAATGGATGAATATCACTTTCCCCAACCAAACGCTGGGTATCAGCCTGATCGTTACTGGTAATGGTCGCCTTCACTTTCACCTGCTTTAGGTTGGAAAGTAAACGTGCGGGCATCATCGAATTACTGTCATCTAATAACAATTCTAACGGAAATTTATCTAACGGCAATTGTTTAACTGCCACCGGTATTGGCGATTCACCATCCATTACCGCTATCATGACCCTTCCCTGTGCAGGTAAATGCGAGGTCATTTCTGGCGATAATACCAGTTTAACCGCTAATCGATAGCCGTTAGAGGTCACCTGAGCTTTAGCATAGGCAAGGCTACTTTTAATCACATCAATACCTTTGTCATCCGCAGGCAGCAGCGTTAACACCTTCTCCCAAGCCATAATCGCTTCATTGAAATTACCCTGACCAAAAGCATTCATCGCTAATGCCGACAGTGCGTCGGTATTATTGGGTTCCACCTTTAGGATATTTTTCAGCATATCGCTGGCCTGCTGAATATCATTCGGGTTATTAGAACGCGTCAGCAATTTAGCGTAGATGATCTGAATATAACTATCTTTTGGCGACAGCTGATGGGCTTTTTCATAAGCCTGTAATGCCATCTCACCATCGCCCAGCTTCAATCCGGCTAGTCCCAACATCGTCCAGTCACGGACATTGCTAGGGTCGGAAAGCAGCTCGGTACGCAAACCCAGTCCAAAGCGCGCAATATCTTCCGCAGCCACCAGTTGACCGCTATCTGCTTTCTGACGTAGCTCCGGCAACATTTTCATAATCTGCTGCCACTGCATCACCTGCGCTAAGCCACCGGTATGAAAATAAAGCCCCAGCGATACCACAACCAACAATAATACGCCGGGTATCAGTGCCGTCTTGCCAAGTGGAGTCTGTTTCACCGCACGTTCACTTTCCGGGATATCTTCCAGCAAATTATGCTGTAGCTCGGCGATCATGGTGTCTCGCTCACCAATAACCCCCTGCTCTTCATCGGCACTTAACTCTGTCAGACGCTGCTGATAATATGCTTTGTTGATGGCATCACGGTCGGTATCTGCGTTAGGGTCCGGCTGGCCCAGCGTTGGCATAATCAGCAACGCCGCAGCAATAACCAGTAATACAATAATTGTCAGCCAAAATGCGATCATGATGTCTTCCTGCCTTTAGCGTCTGTTTTATCGTTAAGTAGTTGCTGTAATCGTGCTTTTTCTTGCTCCGACAGAGTCTCAGGCTCAGCCCATGAAGCGCTGACTTTACGACGACGAGATAGCATCACAATCGCACCAGCGCCAATCACCACACACAGCACCGGAACTAACCACAAGAAAATGGTGGCTGGTGTAACCGGTGGTTCATAAGTGACAAAATTGCCGTAACGGGCGACCATATAATTGATAATATCCTGCCGTGACTGCCCTTGCTCCATCAGTTCATACACCTTTTCCCGCATATCCGTAGCGATGGGGGCATTTGAATCAGCAATGCTGTTGTTTTGGCACTTAGGGCAACGCAATTGCCCTGTCAGCTCACGAAACTGCTGCTCCTCTTCCACTGACTTAAAGTTATAAGTATCAATGGCAGCGTGAGCAAAAAAGGTCACCACCAGACCAAATAGAATAAAGGAAATACGCTTAAACATTATGAACCGCTCCCCTGATATTTAATCCAAAGGGGTTTAATTTCGTCTTCCCAAATACGATCGTTAAGGTCACCGGCATGGCGATAACGCACAATGCCGTCGCCATCAATCAGAAACGTCTCCGGAGCGCCGTAAACACCGAGATCCAGCCCCAGCATGCCGTTGTTATCATACAAACTTAACGCATAAGGATTGCCCAAATCGTTCAGCCATTTGATGGCTTTATTGCGCTCATCTTTATAATTCATACCTACTACGCGGATCCCCTGAGCCGACAGCTTATTTAAAAACTGATGTTCGGCATAGCAGGTTGGGCACCATGTTGCCCAAACGTTTAACAATATGGGTTTGCCATCATGCAACGCAGCCTGATCGTAGATTTTTCCCGGGATATCCAGGGATTCCAGCTTAAATTTTGGTACCGGTTTACCTATCAGCGCCGATTCCAGAGTCGTTGGATCGTCACCTTGGGCATTACGCTGTAGCTGCACCATAAACGCCACAACCAGCCCCAGAAAGACAATTAATGGAATAAACAATAGCTTCTTATTCATATTGTCTCCTCACGGGCCAATGATTTCTTAATCCGGTAACGCGGGTCCAGAATACACAGCAGACCACCAAACGCCATAAACAAACCACCGAACCAAATCCAGCGGATAAACGGTTTATAATAGATACGGACAGCCCAGGCTCCGTCATTAAGCTGTTCACCCAATGCGGCATACAGATCCCGTGTAATACCACCATCAATGGCGGCTTCGGTCATCATACTGCCAGCCACTTTGTAGTAGCGCTTCTCTGCATGCAGAGAAGCCTCAGGCTTACCTTTACGAGTAATTTTCAACTCACCGGCACCGCCGGTATAGTTTGGCCCAGAAATTTCGCGAACATCAAGAAAAGTGAACTTATAATCATGAATCATGATGCTATCACCATCTTTCATGCGCACATCACGTTCCACACTATAGTTCTGGCTAAAGGCAATACCAAATACGGTAACTGCCATACCTAAGTGAGCGATGACCATTCCCCAATGACTGCGGGAAAGTTGGGTTAACCCTTTAAAGAAACTATGACGATGTGTGGCACGCTCGTGCAACTCCATCAGTGTCAGTACCACCACCCAGATGGACATCATCAGACCCAATACGGTCATAGCCATAATCTGGTCCTGCAACAGCCACGGTAAGGCAAATGAAGCAGCCAGTGTAATAATCAGGGCAACGATCAGGCGTTTTAACAGTTTCGATGGCTCATCACGACGCCAGCGAACCAATGGAGCAACGCCCAATAACAGGGAGAATGGCACCATCAGCCAGATAAACATGGAGTCAAAGAATGGCGCACCCACCGAGATTGAACCTAATCCCAACTGTTTATGCACCAGCGGTAACAGCGTGCCAAGAAGAACCACCAACATTGCCGCCATCAGCAGAATATTGTTGCTCAATAAGAAAGATTCCCTAGAGAAAAACTCATGACGAGCTTTGGTCTTACTCACTCGCGCACCGTTTACGGCATAGAGCAATAAAGATCCACCGATCACCACCACGAGGAACGCCAGAATAAACATACCGCGCGCCGGATCCGAGGCGAAGGAGTGAACAGAAACCAGAATGCCGGAACGCACCAGAAAAGTGCCTAACAGACATAGAGAAAACGCAATAATCGCCAGTAATACGGTCCAGGCTTTGAAAGTGCCTCGTTTTTCCGTTACGGCTAGGGAGTGCATTAATGCGGTACCGGCAATCCATGGCATTAATGAAGCATTTTCTACCGGATCCCAGAACCACCAACCGCCCCAACCCAACTCGTAATAAGCCCAGTAAGAACCCAGCGCGATACCCAACGTCAGAAAAATCCATGCGGCAGTGGTCCACGGGCGAGACCAGCGGGCCCAGGCTGTATCCAAACGCCCTACCATCAGAGAAGAAATAGCAAACGCAAAGGCTACGGAGAAACCAACATACCCCATATATAACAGCGGCGGGTGGAAAACCAGACCGATGTCTTGTAACAGCGGATTCAGGTCTCGCCCATCAATAGGGAACATCGGTAACGTACGGGTAAACGGGTTGGAGGTCAGAATAACAAACAGCAGGAAACCAACATTAATCATCCCCAAAACTGACAGCACTCTAGCTACCGCATCCAACGGCATTTTGCTACTCAAAAGCGCAACAGCCGTTGTCCATAATGAGAGCAGAACGATCCACAGCAGCAGGGAACCTTCATGCGCCCCCCAAACCGCCGCCATGCGGAAATAAACCGGAAGCTGACTGTTAGAGTTAGTGGCGACATAAATAACGCTGAAGTCATTAATAATAAAGGCATACACCAGACAGCCAAAAGCCAGCAAAGTAGTAGCCAGTACGCCATAGGTCAAAGGCCGGGCAACGGCCATCATGCGAGCATCTTGTTTATAAGCACCCAATAACGGATAGATGCTTAATAGCAGCGCCAATGCCGTTGCCAGCGCCAGCGCAAAATTCCCAAGCTCAGGTATCATTTAGCATTCCCCTGAGCCGCTGGTTTATTTTTATAGTCGGCCTCAGGACGATGATGATTCTCTTTCATCGCCTCTTCCACTTCTGGCGGCATATAATTTTCGTCATGCTTGGCTAATACTTCTTTAGCATTAATCACATTGTTCTCTTCAAATACGCCCTGAGCAACCACGCTTTGTTCTTCACGGAACAGGTCTGGCAGAATACCTTCATAGTGAACGTCGATTGCCGCGCGAGCATCGTAAACTTTAAAGCTGACTTTAAGCGAGTCTGGATCGCGTTTTACCGACCCTGTCATCACCATGCCGCCAATACGTAACCGCTGCCCCGGTTCAGGTTTAATTTTTTCTTCACCTTTACCGTAGACGATTTCACCCGGGGTGTAAAACAGGTCGATATTGGAACGCAGGGCATACAATACCAACGAAATCGTCACTGCCATTCCAACCAATACGGCAAGTGCCAAATACATTCGGTTCTTACGACGCGGATTCATAGGCTTGCCTCCTGCTTATTCTTTGCATTTTCGATTCGGGCTTCGCGAGATTTACGACGCTGAATTTCCGTTAATAATTGTTTCCGCTGCCATCGGGTATGCCAAACCAGTGCCAGTAGAGGGATCAAGGTTGCCGCCACGGCCAGCCAGACAAAAAAGCCATAACCGCCCATTGCAAAAAATTCCTGCCATGAAGAAAATGCCGGTGTCATTTGCCAATCCCCTTACTAACCAGTGACTCAACCCAAGGTTTCTGGCGGTCATGAATAAGAATCAAATTACGTAACCGCATGAGGGTTAACGTAATAAAGAAGAAGAGATAACCAAAAATAGAGAGTCTCAGCGGTGCTCTCATGCTCGGGTCAACGGTTTGTTGCATATTGGTTGAGCCCTGATGCAAAGTATTCCACCACTCCACCGAAAAATGGATTATGGGTAAATTCACTACGCCAACCAGCACCAGAATGCCAGCGGCGCGCCCGGCCAAGCGTCGATCGTCAAAGGCGTTATAGAGCGCGATAGCGCCTAAATAGAGGAACAACAGAACCAGTTCAGACGTTAGGCGAGCATCCCATACCCACCACGTTCCCCACATTGGTTTTCCCCATGCAGAACCGGTCGCTAATGCGATAAAGGTAAATACAGCACCAACCGGCGCCATAGCGGAAGCCACCATATCGGCCGATTTCATTTGCCATATCAGGCCGATAAAAGCAGCGATGGCCATGGAACCATATATTCCCATCGACCAGATGGCGGCCGGCACATGAATATAGATAATCCGGAAGCTGTCACCCTGTTGGTAGTCTGATGGGGCAAAACCAAATCCCCATATCCAGCCAGCCAATAAACTAATAACACCAGCAATCGCCAGCCAGGGAATAAACTTACCGCAGATTCGATATAACGTCTCTGGTTTCGCGAGGGAATGTAGCCACTTCCACATAGTCGTTTATGCTCACACTTGGTTGTAATTAAAATAATCAGTTAATAACAATTATGCTTGTTATTGCACACTTACCCGTAAAGCGGCGGAAGCGGCAAAAGGTGCTAACGTCGCGGTTCCTGCCAAAATAGCGCCTAAAATGGCCAAATAACCATTAATTGGCAACGACATCGAAGCGGCATCAATCGCCGAAGTCGCAAAAATCAATACCGGAATATATAACGGCAGTATCAGTAAACTCAGTAAAACCCCGCCTTTACGCAGGCCAACGGTTAACGATACACCAATTGCGCCAATAAAGCTTAAGGTTGGCGTTCCTAACAGTAAGGTCAGCACGACGGCTTTCCAAGTTGCGTAATCAAATGACAGCAACAGCGCCATCAGTGGCGATAAAATAAGTAATGGCAAACCGGTTAACAGCCAATGAGCACATACTTTTGCCAAAATGGTCAGTGGCAGAGGCACGGGCAACAGCATTAGTTGTTCCAACGAGCCATCCAGAAAATCATCTCTCAGTAGCCGTTCCAGCGAGAGTAAAGAAGCCAGTAGCGCCGCAACCCAAACCACACCTGGAGCTATACGCGATAACAACTGCGGCTCCGGCCCAATGCTTAATGGGAACAGTGTTACTACAATTAAAAAGAACCACAGTGGGTTAATAATCTCAGAGCCCCTGCGAAAAGCGATTTTCAGCTCACGGTGCAAAATCGAAACAAACATCAGCGCCACACCCCGCCATCAAGCTTAATTTTACGAATCGGGCAGCGGGTACTCATCATATCCTGATGGGTGGTCAGTATCACAATACCGCCCTTTTCTGCATGTTGTTCAAACAGGCGCGTTAAATGCTCTACGCCCTGTTTATCGATGGCGGTTAATGGCTCATCCAGAATCCACAATGGTGCATCACTCAGCCACAAGCGCGCCAACGCGACCCGACGGTGCTGACCGGCAGAAAGCTGCGCGACTGGCACATCTTCATATCCCACTAGCCCAACTTGTGATAGCGCACTCCAAATGGCATTTGAATCTTTTTTACCGGTGGATTTCTGGAAAAATGAAAGGTTCTCAAACGGCGTTAATACCGCCTTAACACCCGCATGATGACCAATATAGAGAAGAGAGTGATGATAACTATCGCGATTGCGGCGCGTTGATTCGCCCTGCCAAAGGATATCACCACCATCACTGCTGGCTAATCCGGCAAGAATGCGTAACAGGCTGGTTTTCCCTGCACCGTTAGGCCCTTCAATCTGGACTAGCTCTCCGGGATGAATAACAAAACTCAGCTCAGTAAACAGAGCTCTTTCGTCACGGATACAATTCAGTCCTTGCGCTTCCAACATCGTATTACACATAACTCTCAATTGGTAAAAATTGGCTTTATCATACCACAGCCTTTTAGCGGCTCGTAGCTTCACACCGAACGGTAATGTACCTAATTGTGAGTAAAATACGGGCTCAGATCAAACACTGATTGGGAAACTAGAAGGAATGTGAACTACATCTAAAAACCACCAATCACAGAAATGAAAGAAACAATCAACCTACTTATTTAATTTGAAAACAAATCAAAATAACACTTCACCATGTGCACCAATATGTACACTCCAAATTCATCTTTATGTTGCCCTCCTTAAATTACTGTGTTTATATACAGTAAAATGGCTTATGGATGATAAGTCATTCCAATTAATGGAGACTAACTATGCGTGTAGAAATCACTATCGATAAACGAAATCAGAAACAGTTACCAAGTGATGGTCTTGCTGTCGTGGAAAATGAACTACAAGAACGATTATCAAAAAAATATCCGGGTACCGGTATTCGAGTCCGATTTTCATCTGCAACGAGTATTAGCGTTACTGGCGGTTCTAAAGATCAGTCCGCGGCGGTTAACAAAATCGTTGAGCAAATGTTTGAAGAATCAGAAGAGTGGATGTCGAATTAAAGGGGATTTGACAGTAACACATGGCACTCTGATATACCCCTTTCCAGCACAACCTTCACTACCGTTAATAACCGGTGTGCCAGTAACCTTTGTCGCCTCTCGGTCAATCGCTTTTCCTGCACATTTGCAATTTCATCAACCTATAGTGGCATAGTTAATTTGACCACTACAGGTTGCTGAATAGAGGAAAAACACGATAAGATAGAAAAGAAGAGAAAAAGATAGAAAACCTCACAAAAGAAGTCTCCGTAGTTAAATGGATATAATGAGCCCCTCCTAAGGGCTAGTTACAGGTTCGATTCCTGTCGGGGACGCCATTTCAATGTCAACCCATATCACCCCATCTCAATAAAATCCCTTTAAAATGCGGCTCGCATCGAATCAATAGTCAATCATTGGCAACCGAAATCTATTGGTTACAATGATCTTTTGAGGGCATAATGTGGGCATAATTAAAAATCACCGTGGAATTGTGCCCACATGCTGACAATTAAACAAATTGATTCATCAAAGCCTAAAGACAAGGCATACCGACTTGCTGATGGTGAGGGGCTGTTTCTTTTTATCCCACCAACAGGAAAAAAAGTTTGGAGGATGAGATATAGATTCGAAGGAAAAGAAAAAACTTTGGTTATCGGACCTTATCCTGAAATCAGTCTTGCTGATGCCAGGGCAAAACGTTTTGAAGCAAAAGTAAAACTCTCCAGCGGCATCGACCCATCTGAGCAAAAACAGGTATCAAAAAGGCAAGAGAAAATAGCTGACGCTGATTCTTTTTCTGACATCTTCAATGAATGGTATTTAAACAAATCTAAAGTATGGTCGATTGGCTATGCTGAAGAAATGAAGGACATGTTTGATAAAGACATTCTTCCAGTTATTGGACACATGAAGATGGAAGAAATCGAGCCCATGGTAATGCTTAAAGTGATTCGTCTTTTTGAGAATCGCGGCGCAATGGAAAGAGCAGATAAAGCAAGGCGTAGATGCGGGGAAGTGTTCAGATATGCCATTGTTACAGGTAGAGCTAAATATAACCCAGCACCAGATCTGGTTGATGCCATGCAGGGATACCGGAAGGCAAACTACCCTTTTCTCCCTATGGAAGAAATTCATGGTTTTAATCGTGCTCTGACCGGATATGGCGGCAGTATTATAGCGAAAATAGCCACTCAAATTTTGCAATATACAGCTCTCAGGACCGTAGAGTTACGTTCAATGGAATGGGATAAAATCGACTTTGACAACAAAATTATCACAATCGAACCCTCGGTAATGAAAGGCCGCAAGCAGCACATAGTCCCTATGTCACAACAAGTTATAGATTTACTGAAATTCCTTAAAGCCATTACGGGACAATATAAATTAGTCTTTGTTGGACGTTCAAACCATAACAAGTCAATCAGTGAAAACACTATTCTTGGAGTAATACGCCGTATAGGGTATTCAGGAAGGACATGTGGACACGGATTCAGGCACCAATTTAGTACTGTGTTAAATGAAAAACACTGGCATAAAGATGCCATAGAGGCTCAATTAGCTCACGTAAATAGTGAAGGTACGCGCGGAATATACAATCATGCTAAATATTTAGAAAAGCGCCGGGAAATGATGCAATGGTGGGCAAACTGGATTGATGAATTGGTTGAATAGCATATTATCTACACGGCTTTAAATTAGCCATCCAGACACCCATTTAAAGATCTTGTAAGTAGAGGAAACTTTTTGTTTCCTCTTTTTTTATCCATAATCAATAATACGAATGAGAAGCATTTATGAAATTAAAATCTACTCGACTAAAAAGAAAAGTGCCACACTTAACCATCACCTGTGATTTACCGATTTTTAAACCTTTCATTACCCTGCTGGCAAATGTGATAGAACTTCATCCTAAGGTCTTCAGCATTACACTCAATTACAACAATACTGACTATACGGCAAAATCGGGCGGTTACCGCCCTGTTGAGATTAGACTGGAAAGGAAACAGGATAATCGCTGGCATATTTGTTACGTAACTGAGTTTACCTATATAGCGACACCATTTGGCCACGAATCAACTTATGCCATTGATTTTGACTTTAGCCGGGGCATCGGTTACCAGTTAGGTATGACTTCAGAACCTATTGCTGCCTACGGGCCACTGTTTAGCCTCTGGCAACGTAACTTCTGTCGTTACCATTCCTATGATACCTATCAGTGCAAAATCAGCATTGAGGAAGCATAAAAACGTACAGCCGTTATTTATCATTATGTTCCACACTATCCTTATCTACTCTTTCATCAGTCCTTTTAGCGGCATCTAACCATAACAGTCATCCTACCGAATACCGTTCATTTATATAAATATGAACTGAGTTAGCCAAAATAAATCTTCAATATTGACGAATATTAAGAATATTCCCCCGGTTAAATAGCGTTTAGCTGTTTTTAACCTCATTGATCGTCATGAACGATCAATCTACATGATGTGATCGGTACAAACGATCAATCCCAAATTCGTGAATTGATAGACTGATGCCATTTAAAACTCCGTCAAAAGGAAAGCCTTATGAATGATGAATCTGGCATTGATATTGTTAGGTCCTGCCTGGATATTTTACCTAAGTCAGTCAGTGACAAAATCATTGATAAATTGAAACACTCGGTTAACTACGAACCTGTCATCGGCGTGATGGGAAAAACGGGGGCCGGAAAATCCAGTTTATGCAATGCCATATTTCGCAGCAATATCTGTGATGTCAGCGATGTCGGCGCTTGCACCCGGGAAGTTAAGCGAATGAAGCTGACCTTTGGCAAACGGTCTCTCATTCTGATTGATATTCCCGGCGTTGGTGAAAGTCAGGAGCGTGATGATGAGTACAGGCAGCTATACCGTTCACTACTACCTGACCTGGATATTGTACTGTGGGTATTAAAAGGGGATGACCGGGCATTCTCATCGGATGAATACTTTTATCACCATGTGATTAAAACCAGTCAGGAGGGAGATAACAAAATTATTTTTGTCTTAAATCAAATAGACAAAATTGAACCCTACCGGGAATGGGATACAGAAAATAATTGCCCCTCCCTCTCCCAACTTCAAAATATCAAAGAAAAACAAGCCTATGTTGAAAAATGCTTTGATTTCCCCAGAAACCACATTGTTGCCGTATCCGCAAATGATAAATACAACATTGATTTATTGGTTGAGGAAATCATTCGATGCCTCCCAAAGCATGCCAAAAGCAACGTCATCGCACAGGTCGATCCCAAAAACAGAACCGGCCAGGCAGTCACAGAATCAAAAGAGGCTTTCGGCGACGAACTCGGTAATTTCATTGATAACTTATTAGACGTTATACCGCTGCCTTCTCCTGTTAAAACAGTGCTAAAAGCGAGCAAAAGTAAGGTGATATCAACAGCTAAAAAGGTGTGGGGATTCTTCTTTGGCTAATAACTCACCTAATCAAAAAAGCTAATAAACATTAGCTATTTTGAAAATAATCATTTTTACAATGGAAAGGAAATTCAAACATGAAAAAGCTTATCCCATTAATATTAATACCTTTACTACAAGCATGCGGAGATGCAGGTTCGGATACTGAACTTCCTACAATAAAAGCGAAGTCTGCCTATACATGTTCGCAATATAACGAATATAGAATTCATGGTGATAAAAGATCACAGAGCAACATAAAAAATGCAACTATTCAACAGTTAGATGCAATATACACAGGAAATACACTGATAGAGAAATACTATCAATCTCTGTTCAGTCGGAATAGGCAGGTAAATCTTAATAATATGAAAGATGACATAATTTACGATATGGCACTTGATAAAAAAATAGATGATATCTGTTTAAATTCAACTGATAGTAATCTTACTGATGCAATAACTTCAGCAATAAATAAGTTATACGTTGAAATGTCAAATCAACCACAATTAGCGACTTGTCAATCTTATATCGAGAACAAGATCAGTTATAAAGATATATTAGTTAAAGCTACTGAAGAAAAATATTATAGAATTATTAACCCTGCCAATAAAATCACTCATACGCAAGGTTATGGTGAAGAATTTATTGAAACTAAGTTAAAAGAGAGTTGTTCCAAATCCCCACAAAAAAGGCTTTGGACTATAGCTGAATGGGTTGTGTCTTCTTATGAATTTGAAATAAGCAAGAAAGAAGATGCTCAGCAAAAGCAAGAACAAGAAAAAGCGCGACTCAAGTTTGAACTGGAAACTTATGGTGTTTCTTTATTTAAAACGGGGAATGCGGATTGCCGAGACTATCAAACTCAGTATGAAAAGAGCCAACAACCGGGTGAGCATCAGGCTCAGTATAAAGCAGCCTTGCTCAGTACGCTGACTGACGCGGGAGAATTACTGACGCCTCGTCAACGAGTTGTGTTCGATAAGCTACTTGCTGATAACCCTGAAGGATTTGCGGCTGCATTACTTGAAGCGACGCGTAGTGGACATTTAGGGAGCAGCCCATGCTACAAAGAACGTAAAGGGGAACGGAGAAAAGGCGTTGAGTTAAAGGACGCAATCGAGTCTATGGACAACATCCCAGCGGCCATAGAGCCTAAGCCATTAACTCAGAATCAGCTTGTACCACTAGGTCGTTAATGTATTAGGGTAATTAGGACAAGAAGTATTATTTTCACGCTATAGATCACTTCCCGTGAGGGTATAACCCCTCATGGGGTTATACCCTCTTTTTTATGCTCAAAAGAGGACAATATCATGCCAAACTGGTGTGCCAATCATCTGGATATCACAGGTGAACCATCTCAGCTTAAGGCGCTGGAAGACTGGCTAACGGGTAAATCCCCACTACTGGCCTATCAACGAGCCATTTATCAAAGCATCAAGCTTCTGGTTGCCGGTTGTGCCGGAATACGGGTACCAACCCTCCTGGAGCATGAAACTCAACCAGTTCAGTGGCATTTTCCACCACTGCCTCAATTAGTATCACCAGAAACTACTGGCGTATTTAGTCCCGAGGATCTTGCGTTTACCCGTTGGTTAAAATTACTAAAATGTAACCCGGCACTGGATAAACATTATTGTCAGGTGATTGAACGCTATTGGCAACAAAGTGGCCTGAAGGATATACGCTGGGAGAATCTGACCGATGCACAACAAGAAACTGTTAATACACTGTTTCATAAAAAGTACGCGGACTGGTTTGGCACTTTAGCCTCTGTCTGATGATGATCCAGACCGTGAGCGCTGGCGTAATTTTCAGCCCAGGAGCAGTGGTTATGGTTTGTACCTTGATTTATATGGTATCAAATCTCCCGAAGCTTATAACCTGCACTATAACCGACATAGTACAAGCAATATGACCGTGGATTTTGACAGCCCCTGGAGTCCACCCAATGATGCAGTCATGGAAGCCTTAGGCAAACGCTTTGATTGCCAACTGGTACATTATTATTGTGAGGAAGGCGATTGTTTCTGTGGGCGAGGAGAATATGAACAAGGTACTCTGATTGAAAGAGTCTGTGATGAACTGGTGTACGGGGAAATGGATGACGAGGGTATGTCTGAAATCATCGGTCCGGATTATATTCTGGAGAATATCAGCCATTTTGGCGGTTAATATACGATGAGCTCAAAAGAGCCCGGAAATCACTTCAGGCTGAAAGGATGACTTTACCATAGACCGTATTACCCAACTGACAAAGTCGAATAATAACGTCATGATCTACCTGAATATGCAGGTTTAGTTTATACAAAGATAGACCGCCTCAGGCTCGCTGGTTAATCTCCATGACATAACGGATCAAGTCTTCAGCATTCCCCTCAAAGACCCGTCCCCGATGCTGAATTTTATTTGATGTCGGATAAAAACAAATTTTTCCGTCAGATGTCGGAATGACCATAGTTTGATTCAACGGATATTCAATATAAGAAATAGAACTGTGCATAAGCAGTTCTATATTCTTATTTTTTCTTTCCTTTTTTAGCGTTTCTAACGCCATCATTTCATCGTTCGTCATTTTATCTATTCCCTGACAAAACACACATCATCATTATGATAAGACATCCATCCCTGCTTTTCTAGCGCACCGTCAACCGCCGCAATATCGCCCTGCCTTCCGGCATAAAGTAGGTACCGAAGCGTACCAGCCCTATTTCTTTTAGATGGCAGGTTAAGGTGTAGCTGAGGATCATCTCTTTTCCGCCGGGCTCCAGCGTCAGTTCAACGTCATACAGGCGCGGTTCGTACTTGAGCAACGTATGCTGGATAGCCCGCATCAGGCTGTGGGCTGATGACGGCAATTCCTGATAAATCAGGCTGAGATCGGGTAAGCCATAGTCCGGCAGATATTTAATCGCGCCAGCCCGGCTGTTGAGGATACGTTGAATGTTGTCCATCACGCTGAGGATGGTTTGCGTCTGTTCATTCACCTCATCCACCGCGATACCCGATTTAAAATTCCCCATCAGGGATTCATACAGTGACGGTCCCATCGTGACTCCTTGCTATTTGACCGGAACCAAACCGATTTCCGCGTAGTTCGCCACCAGCAGCCTCGGTTTATCTGCCTCTAAATCATTACGTTCAATCAGCACGCGCCAGCTGTTATCGTCCAAATTGGGCGTGCGGAATAAGGCGACCACCCCGACAAACGCGGCCTCTTTATGCATTGATGAATCCAGCGCAATGGCGGACGACGGGGTCAACACCACGTCATCCCGAGAGATGAAGTCCGCCCCCAGCACCTTTTCATCATTTTCCAGCAGGTCTTGATAGGTGGCTTTTTCAAAGTTTTCCTTTTTGCCCAACTGGTAGGTGCGAATCACCAGTGAAGCAGGAACGCCGCCGTCACCGGGGTTAAGCTCGGCGCGAGCAGCAAAGTCCAGATGCAGCTCTTTGATGTCTTTAATAAAAATGGCTTTGGCGACGCTGACCGTTCCATCCGTTGCGGTTTGCATCAGCCCACATCCGGTTAATAGACCGCCCAGTAACATCATGCCGACAGCAAGTACCGCGACTGACTTATTCTTTTTTTGCTGTTTCATTGTCATTTTGTCATTCCTTTTCTCTATTGCTGTCCAGCGGCTAAACCCACATAGCGCCCCAGATTGACCGTTATTGCCTGATGTTGCTTATCCCATTGCTTCATGCCCAGCACCGCCGTGAGCCCTAAACGCACCCGGGATTCCCCTAACTGTGCTTTAGGCAATAACGACCGTTTCACATTCATGTTCATACAGGCGTCAAAACGATAGCCGAGGTAGGCCCGCAGCAGCGCCATTAAATCGGTATGAATCGATTCACCGGGCAGCAGCCCTTCTACCTGTTGAATATTGATGGGGGTGATGGTGACGTGAACCGCACTGTTGCTCTCTTTAAAGCGTCGGCCTAAAACCGCCGAGCGCTGTAGGCTAACCGGTTCATCCCGTTGTAATCGGGCGGGCGACTCAAGATTGAACCACTGGGGATAGAACTCCCGCACCTCAACCTCCGCGCCCGGTAGCAGCAAATTTACCACACAGCGTAAGCCGTCACCGGTGCGGGTTCGTTGGGTGATCAGCCCCAGCAGCGCCAGAAAACGCGACGGCGGCGCGGCTATCTGCTCGCTAGATCCTTCGATACCGAAGCCCGCCAGCCCCAGTAAACACTGGGAGACTAAATCTGTCCCCCCGGCGCGAAATCCGGCCGGATAGTAATATTTCAGCCAAATTCGATAATACTGGGTCATGACCCGATGGTTGAAGATATCGAGAAACCCTTCCAGCGACTCATGCCCCTCCTGACGCTGAACAATGTCATCCAGCCAGGCGTAAGGCAGTACCGCATCGACGCCGTACAGTCCCAAAAAGGTGGTGCGTACCGTCGGCGGGCGCTCGGGAAATTGTGCGTCCCACTCTACTCGCTTCATTTCACTGGCGGGAAAACCCATCTCCGGCACTGGCCGAAAGCGAACCGGATCGGTGCCCGGCGTTTCGGTTTTGCCCAGCGGCGGTAAATCAGGATGTTGCTGTTCAATATACTGACAGAACTTATAAAAATTCATTCGCGGCACGTGCCGGAACAGCCCTTCCATCAAAGGGGAGAACGTACTGTCTTGCTGTCGGTCCATTTTAAACGTTTCCCTGTAGGTAAAAGTACTAACGTCAGGCGGGTAAAGAGATTCAGGTCGGCATACAGCGCAAAGAACTGATGCAGCAGCTCACCAAACAGGGCCACATCCCCCTCGCCGGGGAACTGATGGGTATTCAGGGTGATTTCAATTTCCACCCCGCGTTCCAGCATGCCCTTGGTCATGCGCTGTACCGGTTTGTGTTTCACCTCCACAATGCCTTCCAGACGGCGGCGATTAAGCTCATTGTCCGTCCAATCGTACAGGGCCAAGGTACCGCGCAGCACTTCGGCATTCATTAATGACAGGTAGTTAGGAGCCAGATGGGACAACACCCGCCAGTGAAAACGGTCATTCACCGGTGGGTAGCACGGCAAGGTTGGCGCACACAGATTACGCACCGCCACCACGCCGGTTTGGCTATGGCTGATTTGATTGATTGACGCATTACGCAGCGCCTTGCGGGGTAACATGCCGTTGGTGCCGGTAATGCGCAGAGAGAGCGTCTCATCATAGACTTCTTCTGCCCTATCCCATACCTGTCCCCCCAGAATCAACCAAGTATCGTGCAATCCCGATGCGCCGCGCCGCACGCGCGTGTGGTAATAGCGCTCCGGTGCGTCATGGCGCAACATCCCGCCGCGATGGCGAAAGCTGGTGAAGGGAACATAGCTGGCACGGCCGTGGCGGCTGATGGACTGCACTGCATCCACCGAATAGATTTCAATGTGTCCATCCTGCAAAAGCAGCGGACGCAGCAGATATTCGCTGTCCAATTGATTCACTCTGACCGGATCGGCTTCCATCGGAAACAGATTAATCACCGGTGAACAGTGCAGACGGATATTCTCTGCGTTAAAAGGCAGGTCGTCAGCCCAGATTTCATTTAACACCAGCTCCAGTTCAAAAGCGTTACAGGCTAGCGGTATTTGCGCCAAATCCAGCCCCTGTAAATCAACAAACATAAATTTTTCGCGGAAGGTGAAATACTCCAGCAGCAGTTGATAGCCGCCAAACGCATTATCCGGCTTCAGCCACAGCCGCTCATCGGAAGAAAAACCCGCCGGGGTGATGCGCCCATTAAACGGCTGTAGCGCGCCATCCTGATAGCCGGGATAGCGGATTTTCATCGCGCCGACCTGATACACCATAGCGCGGTACAGGGCTGACGCCACCGGTGTGTCGGCGTTGATATACAGGCACAGATTAGACAGATCCATCTGTTTTCTGTCCGCCATCTCACCAAAATCAAAGCGCATATGGATAACCGAGCGCCCATCCTGATGGCTGCGTATGCCTGCGCGGGTAATTTTGATTGGCTGTATTTCTACCCGCTGCGTGGTTTGATATTTACAGCAGGTTTTCGAGGGACCGATAGGCGAAGTTTGTACCCCAAACCCCGGCTCAACGATCTCTTTACGCGGCAGTACGTTGAAGTCTGGTAATAGTTCAACAATCGCCAGCGAAGGAATAATACGCAGATAGTGCGGCCACAGCAGACTGACCACCCCTTCGGTCAGCTCCGGCAGGTCATCGTCCAGCTTTTGGCGCAGGCGGCCCATGAGAAAAGCAAAGCCTTCAAACAGCCGTTCTACGTAGGGGTCTCTGTCGCCAACCCGATCGAGATTCAGCAGGCCTGCCCTGTCCGGATGCACCTGTGCAAACTCTTTACCTGCTTCACGCAGATAACGCATTTCCGCTTCATAATAGCGTTTAATCAAATCGTCCATTGGAGTCGGTGCCCTTAAAATGTCAATGCGCGAGCAGGATGCAGTACCGTTAGCTCACTGAGTAGTTGATCGGCGTCTTTATTCAGCGTGGTTTTATCCGCATCTTTCAGTACGCTTTTTTGTTGAACCAGCTTTAACAGCCGCGACTTGAGTTCAAACACCAGATCCGGCTCCCAGCCGGTTAAGCGGTAGTTATCACATTCCCGATTGAGCGCATTCAACAGACGAAAGGCCATATCCCGCTGCCCATGCTGTTCTGCCAGTCGCGCCAACAGCATACGGTGCAGATAGCGTTGGCGGTCGGTCACCATATCCGGCAGGTTGTTCATCCAGTTAAACGCCGACTCCAGCCCGTCGCGACCGGCGATTTCCATCGCCTGCTGTTCGATTTCGCCCCAATTCCCCCCCACATTCACCGGAATGGGTGCCAGAGACTCGCCTTCATCCAGATGACGAATAGAGGCGGACGACGCTATCCAGTTCAGGGTGTCATCATCGGCAAACGGCGTGCCGTCGCTGTAGGTCAATCGCTCCAGCCCTTTTAGCCGGTCTAGCATCAGGGCCACATCCGTCAGGCAGATCTCCTGCCAGCCGCTATAGGGTGCGCCAGCATTGAGCATGGCATCGCAGGCATAGCGTTGCAGATCGAGCCAGAAGTGGTTGGCCGCCTCAGAAAACGCACGCTCTACCTGCTCCAGCAGTTCTATCCAGCTTTGTTGGAGCCACAGGCGATTAAGGTGCTGTTTCAGCTCGCTGCGGGGAGCGATTAAGCGCGTCGCATAGTGGGTATCGTGCGGGGGTAACGCCGTGACCGTATCCCATCGGATACTGCGGATCAGGCGAAACGCCGCCAGATAGCCATCCGGCTTCTCGCGCAAAAATGCAGAAATCTGACGGGTTTGGTCCAGCACTTCCCGTAATGAACGCACGTCCTCAGTCTTCACTTTCAGGCCGTTGGTCGAAACCGTATTGGTCAGCGGCGTGACCGGTGCCGACGGTAATGGCTCCGGTTCCGGGTTTTCCAGTCGGGTTTCAAACAGGCGGATCAGGCCGCGTAAATCCGGCGGCAGTTCCCCTTCCCACTGATTGGTATAGCCAACCATCAGCGACAGTGCAGAGATGGCGCGTTCCAGATCCTGATGCTGAAAGCTGTTTTGCACGTCCAGTAAGTCAATAAACTTACTGCTGGCTAACCACTCGATGGACGACTTTTTGCTTTCGGCACGTTTGGGATACAGCGCGGTATCGTAACGGGCCACCAGACCGGCCATCAGTTCCAGACCGTCCGCCAGTCCGGAAATACCGTCCAGCCGCAGGCGCGCCCAAGCGTAGTAAGAGGCCACGCGAATGTCTTTGGTGCGCTTTTGCAGCAGCTTTTCACTGATTTCAATAATCAGCGCGGCGTCAATACCGGACAGTTTGGCGATCTCTTCTTTTATCAGTTGGAAATCGTCGTCATAGCTGGGGTCGATGCCCGTGGGGTTATCCCCTTCGATTGGCACCAGCCACGATTGCCAATGTTGCTGGATGCGTTTTTTCACCCCTTCCTGCGGGTCGCGGCTGCCAAACAGGGCTTGCAGTAAATTAGTTAGCATCGTGTTCTCTTCTCATCATCGGGACGATGGTTGTTTCCTCAGCCGGTTCGGGCTGTACACTTTCGTCAGTCGCCGTTTCGTCCGGGGTCGCGGTTGCCTGTTCGGCGATGGATTGCGCCACCTTATCCGCCGCGGCCTTTTTCTTGCGGTACTTCGCCGGCATCACCGTAGAGGCGTCGGCGGTAGACACGGGCGTATGTTTTCGTGGGCTGGCGGTTGTCTTGGTTGCTGGTTTGGCCGGTTGCGTCATATCTCCCGAGGCGTCCGGCATCACCGGCGTCCGAGAGGTCAGGAATACGTTAGCCGGTAAGGTGAAGCCTTTCAGACTCAGCAGCTCGACCGGGCCGCTATTGTTCTGAACTCGCAGGATATAGTTGAGTTCGCTGCCGTCATCCGCCTTCCACACCAGTCGATAGCGGGTGCTGTCCAGTTGAGTGATGTTGGCTTTATCCAGCAGGCGAACCCAGCCCCAACTGCCTTTTGGACTGTCCAACAGGCGCAGCCCGGTTTGTTCGGTACTCCAGCTTAGCTGCGCGCCGGGAGTGTAAGCATCGCCCGGCCAGCGCAGGGTTTTCCAGCTTTCCATTTGGTTGAAATAGCTCAGGGTTGCGCCATCCAACAGCAGTTCGGTTTTGGTGACCCCCGGGCTGGGGCGTGCCATCAATTCAAAGGTCATTCCCGCATCACCGTTGGCATACAGCATGGCGGAAATGCGACTGAGCTGATTTAACGCGCTGATAAACTGCGGATTAAGGGTTAATCCCTGAGAGTTCAGCGCATCGGCAACCCAAACGTCCCCTTGCTTATGCAGCATTCCCCCCAGTTGAGTGCTGACAAAGCGCTCAATCAGGCCGGTATCGGGACGCAAAAAACGCCCCAATTCAGGCAGGGAAACATCGTTCGCCGTGGCTTTAAACGGATAGCGGCCATTAAAGGCCCGGTACCACGGGTCGACAATGCTTTCACGCCAAGCATTATTAAAGCTCATGGCCGCCGGCTCGAGTACCGCCTGCCACGCCTGCTCCAGCGGCTGTACAAACAGATTGCTGCCAAAACCCGCCCACTCTTCTCCCATACTGGCGGCAATCAGGCTGCCGTAATCGCGGGTGTCGGTTAAGTCGATGGCTTTACCTTCAAACACGGTTTTAGCCAGCGATTGCGTCATGGCCTGCGGGTCCGGCGCGCTGGTAATTTGCTGAAGTTTGAGGCGAACCCGAGTCACGCGGGTCAGGTAGGTTTGCAGGCTAAGGTTATCGCAGCCCTCTTTGGTGGTGGCCTGCACAATACGCAATAGCGGCGCGAAGGTGCCATCCAGCGGGCCGACGGGCGTATCGTCGTCTATCGGAATGGCATCCAGCCGTTTGGCTTTGCTGCCAAACGCCGCCTGCGCTGATTTCACCAGCGTTTCGGTTAATGCCCGTCCTTTTTGGGCGGTCTGGCCCTGATATTTGACGGTATTCATCAGCCCAATCAGCGGCGACTGGCGCGCGTCCGCCAGCAGGGTCAATTGGTCAATCACATCGGACATGGACTCTGCCCGCGTCCAACTGATGCTGTTCAGGAAGTTCAGCCAAGCGGCGCTGTAGTCGGTAAAATAACGTTCGTTTAACCGCTGTTTGAGTACCTCTGGCGAAATGTCGTTGGCGGGCTGTTTGCCGCCGTCCGTCAGTACCCAGTCAATCTCTTCACGGCGGTTTTTCACCGCCTTATCAATCTCTTTCTCCACCATGCCTTCCCACGCATCGCGGGTAAACATGCCCGGCACCTCTTCGTCGGTGGTAAACAGCGTGCGGCTGTCCATGCCGTTGAGCACCTGACTCAGCGACATATTGCCGTAGTTTTGCCCCACGCGCCGTAAAATACCCTGATAAATCGAGGTTTCCGCATTTTGCATACCGATCTGGTTGATCAAGACCTGACGGGCATCGCTAACCAGCGTTCTGTCTGGCTTAATCGCCCAATCTGGATGGCGGGAGAGATTGCTGGCATAGAACTGCATCAGCTCCGGGCCAACGCTTTGCCACACGCCGTCAGAGACGGTAGCCGGAGCCTGTTTGTTATTTTCAATCAGAATATTGCCCAGCAGCGGCGCATCAACTCGGTCGGGGCGGGACAGCATCAGATAGGCTTTTAGCCGGTCGTAACCCGCTTTGGCTAGCGCTGCGCGTTCCGGGCTGTTGGGGGGCATTTGCACCAATTCACTCAGTTTGCCGTACAGGTTATCCACGATAGGCTGCTGAATGTTCTGCTGATTGGCGGTGTGGTAATAAGGCCACAGCACCGTCAGCAGCTTATTGTTGGTGCTCAAACCAAAGCGCAGATACCACGGGCTACCGTGCTCAGCGCGGTATTGCAGTTGGGAAATTTGCTGTTTAAACGCCTGCTGGCGCGTTAAGCGTTCGGTCAGGCTGGCGCGAGGATCGGTGCTCTGCTTCGCCAAATCTTCCGCCGAAGAGATAAGACCCCGGTTGCCGATGTAGGAGACAATGCAGCCCACACCAAACAGCAGCACAATACCTAATACCGTTGCCACCGCGCTGTTTACCCACTGAATACCCACGCCCCGCCCTTTGGCTTTGCGGCTGTCGTCCGTCACCACCTGCCATGCTGGCGTAGGGAGAAAGGCGTGTTCCGCCAGCGTATCGGGTCGGGTCACTTTAGACGTAAACAGCAACCCACGCAGTTGATTACCGCCCTGAGTCGTCACAAACGCCGGTAACCACGCGCGCAAACGAGGAATATCGCGCTGTTCTAAGTCCTGAGCCAGTTGCAGCAGGAAGGCGTGACGATTGTTGATCATCACCTGCTCCATACCCAAGCCGGTGGTTTGTTTCACCACCGCTGACAGCAGCTTGGTCAGGGTATCCGGCTGGGGTTTGGCGGGGAACAGTGTACCCACCTGAAGCTCTTCCCGTTCATCCTGCGTCCACGTCATGGTGCGAAGGTCCAGCAGATACAGCGGCGCTGCCCAGCGCAACAGCTTATTGCGGCTGTGCATGTGCCACAGTGCCTTATCCTGAAATGCTTTCTGCACTTTGGTCGGCTCATAGTGAAGCGCAGACACCACCCAGACCTGCGCATCAATCGGCCTGCGCCAGCGCAGTTTTTTCAACTGCTTTAACCACGCTTCATCCGGCGGCGTTTGGGATGAACCACCCCAAATCAATAGCGTATCGTTACTGGTTTGCCAGCCCTGAGCGATTAACCCCGGTGCCGCCTGCTCTACGTCTACCGCTTCACCGGTGACTAACAGCCAGCGTAATTTGCGACGCCAAGAGAAAAGGCCGTAGCGGTGGCGGAGGTGGGTTGCCAAATCTAAAAAAGGAGAATTAACAGCATCAGTTTTTTTATTATGTTCAGTAATTGGTGGGGACTTTTGTTCTTCTTGATGCTTAGCTTTTATTTGATTATTAATCATAAACATTATTGGTAGTAAACCAAACAATGTAAAAAATAAGCAAGCTGAACCCCAAATAAATAGTTTCTGACCTAAGTCATTCCATCCCTGTATTTCTGTAAAATAATCAACAACCCACCACAAGGCTAATATGAATAAAAAAGTAATTATAATAAAACTGAAAAGCTTCCATTTACTCATTAAAATAATTCCTTAAAATAGTATAATCGACTATCTTATTAAAATAACAGCTTGAGCGAACAATCAAAGAAATAGAGGAGGGATATATATTTATAATATAGTACGATTGATTATTTTTATTATTATTCAAAAATCACATTTTTCTGACTGGAAAAAACAATCGAACCACATGCACTTTTACATTGTTCAACCACAATGCCCTTCCCATTTTCTACAAATGAACGAGAGCATTCAACAATCGGATTGATTCCATGTTCAGGACAAGAAACTAAATCATTAATTAGTGCAACAGGCACACCATCTATATTAAATGATGATGTTGCTGTAATGACCTTTCCACCATGAGAGGTGATGTCATTAAGTCTGATTACTTTTTTCATTATTAAGCCTATCGTGTTATTGATACCATATCTGTTAGCAGTTTTTTTCAATGTCTATTTATAATAATCTTGTATTATCTTCGCGCTACATAACAAACGATGAGAGAAAATAACAAATAAACTAATAAGAAAAACAGCTAATACTGTTAATAAAAATAACACCCCATAGTTCAGTTTAGGGAATAGCAAAAAAACTGAGATGATTAGCGGTAATATCAGTGCAAATGAAAGAGATACACTACCAAAAGGAAATACTATATGTTCGCTATCATAAGTGAAATTTTTTACTATCTCATCTTGATTACCAACAATTTGCAAAACTATTTTATCGTCATTAATGGTAGAAATTGATAAGCAAGCGCCTTTTCTTTTTTTCAGCGAATTTCCGGAAAAAGCTAATACATACCAAAAAGTTAAATATCCTGATGGACCAATTATTTTATCCAGCTTAACTAAACCAAAAGGTGCCTGTTGACGGTTTAGAGGTATATTTAATTGGCTGGCAATGACATTAAGCTGTGTTTCTATCTCTTCATCAACATTAGCAAACCAAATCGTATCAATCGAAGCCAGTGGTTGTTGACCTGCTTGAAGAAGATGTTCAATGTCATGAGACAAACTGTCCTTTGAAGAATACATAATTCGATAGGCATTCGGCGAATCAGGAGCAGCACTTCTTGACATAATCAAGCTTGGTAATAAAAAAACTATCGTTGCCAACTCATCAGCTCCTTGTGTTACTGGTGTCTGATATTTTGCCGTGATAATCAATATCCCCTCCTCGTGTTCCTCTTCAAGTCTTTGCTGTAAGTCATCAATGGCCTGTTCAGAGGTAATAAAGCACACCTCGATATTATGCTTTATACTTAATTGCAGCCAAAGCGCATTAAACTGTTTCTTAATGCGGTTTTCTAGCAAGGTCTCTGTGGTTTCAGCTATGTTTCTTGATTGTTTCTGAATAAATTCATCTAACTGTAGATAAACAATTATTTTAGTTTTAACATCCAGTGTTTCTAATGTAGGTTTAATGTCAGTAATTAGTTTCTTACACATTAAATTTAGTCGTGTCAAACCCGGTGGTGCAAACTCTTCAGCAAATAATGGCAGTCTGTCACTTTCTATATCTGTACTAAAGATTTCTTCTGCGCTTTTACTCAATGGTAAACGCGTTGACAGTATTGCACTATCTACCAATACATAATGCTGATGACTCCAGTTCTGCCATGCATGTAGATCGCTGGCTCGCCAGCGATTCCATAATGAAACTTTAATTTTTTCGTGTTCAATAGGTAATGCATAGGCCGATAATATAAAGAACATACCCACAACAACGCCAATAATAATAGATGTGTATTCTGAAATTGATTGAGTATATAACCTTTCTATAGGTGTACTAATAACAATATAAGCAATTCCCACAACAACACACATCAGTATTATCAGAGAAATAATCCAGCCACGATAACGGGACCTTTCTTTTAACCTGTTTATTTCAGGAATAGCCCAACTCATTAATTAACTCCAATGAATTTAATCTTGAAGACGACCAGGATTCTTAGAAAGAATAATCATTCGATATTACGGCTTCATTAAGATCAGCACTGGTTTGCTCCAGTACGGTTTCAGTATTAATATCAGAAGGCATGGTTACGGGTAGTATTTTCTGGCAAGGATAATATTGAGGAATGAGTGAAGCCGCTGCAGGTTCCTGAGCCAAGATCCCCTTATCCATATAAAAATCACTATCGGTTAATGTCCAGTCAGCTAATTTAATTAGCTCATCTTTAATTTTTCCCAGACTACGACCAAAACCTATTATTAGCATAATAGACCAGCACTCTATACTGTGATTTTTCAATAATTGTTAGTCATAAACAATACCGTGTTCTTTGGCTTCTTCATAATCTTTTGCCACCTCATGTCCTTCATTAAGTAATACATCCAACTCTTTTTGTGTGAGCCTACTATGGTTCACCGTCGATGGCATTGCAGGAGACAATTTAGTTTGATTCGCAAAATATTCTTCTATCAAAGCAGCCCCTCCAGAGTTCTGTGCCAGAACTCCTTTTTCCATATAAAAGTCACTATTAGGTAGGGTCCAGTCAGCCTGCGTTATCAGAGCCTCCTTAATATTATCCAAACTACGGCCAAAGCCTATCGGCAGATCAAATGCTAACACTCGGCTCATAATCTTCTGGTTTCTGGGCAAAGTACTATGATCGGTTGGCCGAGAAATATAAGTCTTGGCCTTTTCATCCGTTTGTTTTAATGCATCTTCATACTTTTTAGTATTGAACTCCAAATAGCAGTAGTAATGAAATATCCTGTTACCATCACTCACACCTGCTTTTTGTGGGGTATTGCCATTGACATAGTTTTTATACTGCCAGACTATCCAGCCATTATTTATTCCCAACTCGCCTTTACTTCGGTTAATGAGGCGTTGTTTTTCCGCCGCTGGACTGGGTTCTATTCCCTCTGGCAAAGTATTTAATAATGTGACTGAGTATCTATGAGGCGCTTTTAGTTTATCCTTTTGGTAGCCAAGCTCCTTCATCTGAAAAATCGGCAGATAATAACGATAGCCGTCATCATTATCTATTATCTTATTATCTTTTACTGTTTTTTGCCCCCATCCTTCACCAAACGGCCCTTGCTTCATTCTGTCTTTATGTCGATTATTCTCATCGAAAACCTTCATCTCACTGTCCGTCAAAGGTTCCGGTACCTCTTCAGCATTGATATTCATTGTTTGCCATTCTGGTGGCGTTTCCCAAATTGGCATAAAACTATCTTTCAGAAGAAATACCGGATAAGCCACTTTTACTGCCCAACTATTAATTTCTACTGCAAAACCCATATTATCCCAAAACGGCTCTTTATACATATCAGGTAGTGTACCAAAATTAGTTTTAGCATTCGGCTCACCTCCGCATGGTGTTGATCTGGCCATTAATCGTTGAAATAACTTACCTTCACACTCTGCCAGTAACGGATGCATCTTACCGTCTTTACTGTTGGGAAGCCCCTGCCAACCTATACTTACCAGCGCGACGGACCCCATTACTCTGTCATGAGCATTGCAATAAATATAGGTACGACCGTGATTATCCCTTTCTCGAATATCCTTACCATTGACTCCTCCATGTAATGCATTTGGCGTCCATGCTCTACCGTCTTTACCTTTTCCCAAAGATATATGCTTCTCCAAACCACTTTTGGCAAGTTTATTCTCATTTTCGGCCACAGCCTTAACCACAGCCTTCAGCGTTTCCTCTCTACCCGCGTCGCTCACCCACTCAGACTTATCCACTGCTGAATAATCAGTCATGATATTCATCATACGATAAGGTGAGTTAAGTAAAAACAGTGCATCAGGGGCACTAATTAATGCCGCCGCCGCCGCCACCATTGTCCCTTTACTGTGGGAAACAATTGTTACTGTATCGTCCGGGTAGTCATCTCGAATACGTTGAATAAGCATCGCCAGTCGCCAGGCTGCGTGAGAATAGTACTTGCGCGACGGTGCCGTCGTTAGCAGACGGTCATCTTCCGGATTAAACCATTGAGTCGACAGTAAACCACCGGCAATCTCCTCGCTAAAGCTAAAGTCCCCCCACATTGGATTAAGAGTGGTTGAAGCATTCTGAAATGGCCCTCCGCCCCAAAAATAGGGTCCCAGCTCGGCAATCTCTTTATCCGATAACTTCCGATCCAGCAGATACTGCTGATAACTATCCCCTTTGTTATTTCTTAGCGGTACCAGATAATCCCCCAAATCTACTCCAGCACGGTACCCCCAATAAAAGCGAATGACAGGCGAGTTATTTGATTCTATTAAATAACTCATATCACCCTTATTAAGGATACGATCAACCTCAGATTTTTTATCACCTCGATATAGATTCGGCTTTAATTCAAATTTATTGCCTTTTTCTAAAAACAATCGCTTATTTAAGCCATCACATAGTGCTTGCTCGGCCTCTTCATACCACTCGCCCTCCGAATTAACGCCATGGACAAAAATGATCACGCCGGGAAGGTGAGATTTTGGAGAAACTTCAGGGGTTACATCGACATTACTCGGCCTTGCTGCCGCAGAAGCCGTCACCTGACCACTAGCATTATTTGAAATATTGAGCTTTCTGGTTGCTCCATCATGTTTACCCATGATTAATTCCCTTTTCTTTGTCTGTTGTACTCTTCTACTGAAATACCACCAATACTTTTGGGTTTAATGCTGGCATCACAGAAATAACTGTCCATCATAACGCTATAAGACGGTATGCTATCTTCATCACTATAAATTCTTTCTGGCGTTTCATTTTTATTCTCTTTATTCAGCACAATTTTTTTAACTTTGTATATACGTCCGTATTTTTCATACACTATCAACTCATTATTAGTAATGATGGTAGTATATTGTTTCGAATGCATTAAAGGATTTGTTGCCTCATCTTTACCATTACGAAAGGTAAGAAAATGGAAAGGTTTAAATGTGTTGCCATAATCAGTAGAGTAATACACCATCGACTCTCCACATAGTTCCTCTTCACAAGTCATTCTGTCCGGTGTAACCGGAAAAGCCAAATTCTTACCGCTTGGGTCGGCGTTGATAACCCGCCCCTGATAGTTACGCATTTTCGAAAAGAGTCTGGTCTTAATATTACGTCTCAGGTCGTGATACCAGAGTTCCACCACTTTTTCATCTTCATAGGTCGGTAGACAGCCACCATAATTACTTAGCTCCACGTAGCGATGATCATCTAACCGATAAATCACTTGCGGCACTATGTCATAGGCTGCATAGTTCGTGCGTAGCGTTACCTGCCAGGATTCGACCTTATCAAGTACCGATATAACCCCGTTCACCACTGATAAAAGCGATTCGACATATGAATTGCGACGCTCATCGTATTCTTTTACCGTAATACGCCCAACACTTTTGGGTTTAATGCTGGTGTCACACTGATAGTGGTCCATCAATACTGGGTAAGGTGGTATGGTTTTTACGTGATCATAATGACTTACTAATTCTCCATTAATGGTTTTTCCATCAAGCTCAATTCTCGAAAAGAAGTAATCACCCTCCTCACCGTTATAATAAATCAGCTCTTTTTTCGTTATCACTACGGTAAATTCTTTCGAATCTTCTGAAGGGTTTGACGATGTACCGGAGCCACCTATCCTTTTATAAGACAACGTTCTACCATAGTCTGTAGAGTAAGCTATTGTTGAACTACCGCATCCTCTTTCCGAACAGTTCAATCGATCACTTGACGCAGGAAAAATAAGATTCTTGCCGCTCGGGTCAGCATTGATTATTCGTCCCTGATAGCTGCGCATTCCTGTTGATAATTCCGTCTTTATACCCAAATTTCTATCATAATACCAAGCCTCTGCTACCCACTGATCTTCACCCGTAGGTTTACAATCCTCATAGTTACTCAGCTCTACGTAGCGGTTATCATCCAACCGATAAATCACCTGCGGCTCTATATCATAAGCCGCATGATGTGTTCGCATAGGCAAATTCTCAAACCCTGCACCACCAAAGGCGGCCCCTATACTTAGCCGAGTTTGAATTTGTCCCCAAATACCTAACAACAGCACCATAGAGAGAACTGCGGCTAATACAATAAGCAAAATAATATAAATCGATTTCTTCTTTTTTGGTGATGGTGTTGTCATATAGATCCCTTTTGTGGAAACTCAAATCATAACCCGTGTTATAACAGTTCGATTTTCACACGATCAATGGCACTAAATTCCATCAATTCAGTTAAACCATCTTCTCCTGTTATTCCTTCAATAATGTTACCGGAGGAGGTAGTCACCCGGTACTTCTGATTCGGTAATGTTTCTCCGGTACTTTGATTAGTAATAACAAAACGTTCTTTAAATGTATTAGGGTCAAAAGACTTCATTGCACCCTCCTGACTGGATGCACCCTGTTTGGTAATACCCGCGGTCTTAAGCAGTAACTCACCGGGAGCACCAATCTCTACCTTTCCCCCCGCGATTTTAATATAACCACCACCACAAACCAGAATGAGCTCATCTTGCGCAGATATCACCATCCGCTTTCCACTGCTAATCAGGGTATCCTTCGTTGACCAGGTACTTATTTGTCCCTGATGAGCTTGAATATCAATATCATTATTAGAAGCAAATAGCTTCATACCGGATTCAAGGGCATATAATCCTATCCCTCCACCAGCGGCCACCGTGACATCCTTAATGGCACCAATATCAATCTGATCACCAGCAGTTAAAGTCATATTTTGAGCTGTAGCAATTTGCATATGTTCACCACTGGTTAAACCAATACCTTGAGGTGCGCTGGCTAAAATTACTTGTGCACTTAAATTATTTAAACGTTGTCCTAGTAGGGCCTGTTGCGCATCGATATCAGCCACCAACGCTTTCGCTTTACGAGCAGCTTCAGTCAGGCTTTGCATATCCATTTTAGCCTGCTCCAGTTGACTTAATGCAGCTTCCATCTCAAGACTCAACCCCGAGGCTTTCGGTTGCCCATCCGCACTAATAAACAGCCCTTTCCCCGCCCGTATCGCCCCCCACTCATCGGTGCGTAGCTCAAACCCTTCTCCCCGCTGTTTACGTTCGGCATCCACCAGATGCCCCATATTCAGTTGGGTTTTGCCGTATTCGGTGGCGACTTTGATGTGCTCTTTGCCGCGCTCGTCGTCCATTCGCAATTTGTTATTGGCTGGGGTGCGGATCAGGTTGCGTTTATGGTTGGCAAGAGTGACCACATCCCCATGACGGGAGTCGTGCATGGCGTGGGCGATATACGGTCGGTCGGGGTTGCCTTCGGTGAAGGCGATAGCCACTTCGGTGCCGTCAATCAGCGGGAAGTGGATGCCGTAGGTTTCACCGGCGTAGGATTTCGCCAGCCGCATCCATAAACTCTCTTCCCCTTTACGCCAGTTGTCGTTCAGGTCGAAGTCCATCTTCACCCGATAGCGCCCCTGTGCGTCGATATAACTGTAGGTGTCGTTATCCGGGCTGGTGACCCTTGCCGGTAAGGTGCCGCTGATGGTCGGCCAAGGCAAACGAACTGGGCGGTAAGGGCGCAGTACGTCGTAAGGAATACCGGTGAAGCTGATGACATAGGCCTGTTGACGGTCGCCCTGCGTCTCTACTGAAACAATCAGAATGCCGCTGCCCGCTTCGGCTATTGGCGAACCGGATACGGTCAGAATTTGCCCCGGAGCCAGATGGGATAAGGTGGTCTTTCCGCTGATGGTGATTTGTTCGGTCATAAAGCGCTGATGGCGCAGGCGAGCATACCACGCGCCTTGACCCACGCCCTCGGGCTCTTCGCTGGCAGCAGCGTCACTTTCACTGTCGCTGCCGCTCAAGCCATTGAGCAGGTCTCCACCTTTATCGGATAAGCCTCCCAGCGAACTGCCGACGCTGTCGAAAGCCCCTTTGGCCTGCCCCGCCATGTTCTGTACCGTACCGGTCACGCCGGAAACCGCTGAACGAGCAGAGGAACCCACTGAACCCGCGGCAGCGCTAGCGATATCGCCCATACCCGCAGCCGATGTTCCTCCGGCGATACCCGCTGGCGAGGGTAATGAAACCCCACCCTTAACGCCGCTGACCGCACCGCCCACCGAGCCTGCCACGCCGCTTAACTGGCTGACGCCGGGGATATCCCCTAAGCCGTTTGGCATCATATTGCTGAACTGACCGACTAAATCATCCTGTGCATTGGCGTGGTTGGTGTCTTCTCCTTTGTCGCGATAGTGCTCACCGTAAACATAATGTTGACCGCGGGTGGTGTTATCTTTTTGCGCGCTGTTAACGTCGGACTTCATGCCGGTTTGGGCGTTACGGTAGTTATAGTCTTGGGTCAGCACATTTTTGGGCACGGTCTTGCGGGCTACCGACATATCCCATACCGATTCCACCCCGTTATCGTTATTGCCAGAAGGCTGACGATAGCTGGCGGTTGGGCCGTCCTGATATTGCTGTTCACAATCGCCAAACACCACCACATCACAGTTGTGTTTGGTGTGGGTTTCAAAGCGAAACCAGATACCGCTGTCCGCCAGTAACCGGCGAATAAAGGTCAGGTCGCTCTCTTGCCATTGAGAGATGTACTCTTTGACCGGGTAGCTTTCCGTGAGCTCAAAGCGGAAATCCACCCCGGTCATTTCGTGTTGACGCAGCACCTGCTCTACCACTTGGGGAACCGTCTGGTTCTGGTAGATGGCGCTGTTTTGGGTGTTCTCCAGCAGGGCTAAACGCGGGGCGAGCGTAATGGCGTAACGGGCTTCGTCTGCCGATGTGGCTAACTGACTGAACGCGGTGACCACCCCGTATAAAATTCGGGTTTCGCTTTCACTACCGCCTAGTGAACGGGTGATACCGCTGAGGGTCGACAGGCTGGAGCCGGCTTTGCCCAGTAAGCCTGAGGCTTTACCGGCGATGCCGCCAACCGAGTCCGCCATTCCCCCCAGTTGGCTCATCGCCGAGCTGGCCTGATTCACCCTGCCCATGCCGCGACTCGCCATCTGGCTCACGCTGTTAATGGAAAAACCACCGGAAAGCGAGTTGGACGCACTGCCAATCTTGTCGCTGAACATCCCGCCAAAGGCGTTAAACGCGCTCATCAGTTCATTACTTAACTGACCGGCAACGCCGCTTAGGCTGCTGATACCGCCGGGCGCCAGCGTAAACACCGCTTTTTCACTCAGCACCTGTTCCATGCTCAGGCCGTGCTGCGCGGTAAACTGAATGTCGTATTGCCAAGCCTCACTCAGGTGTTCATGGCCCTGTACGCTTAACACAGAAAGTTGAGCGTTCAATCCGTCTATCGCCAACTGATAACGGTTGATGCCATCACCTAATGATGAAAAGCTGGCGGCTGAACCACTGCGGTTACTACTGCTACTCTGGCCGACCATTCCCCCAAGACCATAGGCCTGAAGCTGTTCGTCCAGCAGATCTTTACCCTTTGTTATCAGTTGGTCTTTCATTCCGTTATTCCTTTTCTGACTCGTAAACGCCCAAGGTTATCTCTGCTTCCGGTGCAGAATGTGTCATTGCGGTCGTGTCGTGTTCAATAATATCCAGCGTAATGCCTTCCTGCTCGCGGTAACCCAAGGCCAGCGCTTTGGCTTTCTTCTGCTGTGACTGCATTTGCAGCAGGGTTTGTGACAGTACCGGCAAAATTTGCTGATTCAGCAGGCTATCGATATTGCGGGCTCCGCTGTCCGGCAATAAACAGGCGCTCACCAGTTCGTCAAACAAACTCTCTTCAACCCGAAACTCAATGCCGTAGTGGCGCTGTAATCTTTCCGCCACGTTGCCCATTTTTATCGCCACAATTTTTCTTAACGCGTCGGCCCCCAGTGGGCGGTAAATCACGGTCTGGAAACGGGCCAGTAAAGCCGGTTGGAAGTGGTCGCGCAGAATAGGATGAATCACTTCATGCAGCATGGCGGTGGTCGCCTGAGGTTGCTCTTCCAGCAACGCCATCATGTAGTCGCTGCCGAGGTTGGCGGTCATCAGAATAACGGTATTGCGAAAATCAATTTCACGCCCTTCACCGTCGCGCATAAAGCCTCGGTCAAAGACCTGATAAAACAGATTGATGACGTCCTTATGGGCTTTTTCTACTTCATCCAGCAGCACGACGCTGTAAGGGCGACGGCGTACCGCTTCGGTCAGGATGCCCCCCTGTCCGTAGCCCACATAGCCAGGCGGGGAGCCTTTCAGTTGGGAAACCGTATGGGCTTCCTGATATTCAGACATATTGATGGTGATCAGCGAGCGTTCACCACCAAACAGGCTATCCGCCAGCGCCAGCGCGCTTTCGGTTTTACCAATCCCCGATGGGCCTACCAGTAAGAATACCCCCAACGGTCCCTTCTCCGGGGTCAGGCCGGTTTTTGCCGCCCGTAAACGCTGGGCCAGCGATATCAGCGCTTCATCCTGCCCGATGACTCTTTCTGCCAGTTTGCTTTCCAACGTCAGCAGGTTGCTTTGCTCATCTTTCATCAGGCTTTCTAATGGAACCCCGGTCCAGTCGGCGATAACGCTAGCAACGGTGCGGCTGTCTACGTCCAGCGACAACAGCGGTACCGAGTCCTGTACGTTGTAAAGCTGTTGCTGAAGTTGGTTAATCTGCTCGGTTATCTCCTGCGGCGTTTGCGGTATATCCGTTTGGTTCAGCCAAGAGCGCAGCTCAATCAGTTGCTCAATAATTTGCTTTTCGTTAGTAAACTGTACGGTGCGCTGCTCAATTTGTTGGATCAGCCCTTGCTGCTCGACTTTAATCTTATCCAAACGTGACTCGGGGATGGCTTCCCCCAGTTCTTTATCTTCACTCAGGGCGATGTACTCGTACTCCCGTGCTGAAAGCTGTGCTTCTAGCAGCGTTATCTCTTCGGGAATAGTATCTAACCCCATACGCACTCGGGCTGATGCGGTATCCAGCAAATCCACCGCTTTGTCCGGTAGCTGACGACCCGTAATATAGCGGCGCGACAGTGAAACTGCGGTACGTACCGCTTCATCTAAAATATGAACCCCGTGGTGCTGTGCATAGCGAGACTTTAGGCCGCGCAGCATCAGCGCGGCGGTGTCGTCGTCTGGCTCATCCACTTTCACCATTTGAAAGCGGCGTTCCAATGCCGCATCGCGCTCAAAATACTGTTTGTATTCAGACCAGGTGGTGGCGGCAATGGTACGCAGTTCCCCCCGAGCCAGCGCGGGTTTCAGCAAGTTAGCCGCATCGGCTCCCCCGGCCTGATTACCCGCCCCAATAATGGTATGGGCTTCATCGATAAACAGCAGGATTGGGGTGGGCGATTGCTGTACCGCGTCAATCACGTTTTTTAGCCGCTGCTCAAATTCACCTTTCACGCCAGCACCGGCCTGTAGCAAACCTAAGTCCAGCGTATGAATATTGACCGGTTTTAAGCTGTCCGGCACGTTGCCTTCGGCAATACGCAGGGCTAAGCCTTCTACCAGCGCGGTTTTTCCTACGCCGGGTTCCCCCACCAAAATCGGGTTGTTTTTACGACGGCGGGATAAGATATCCACCATCTGACGAATTTCTACATCGCGACCAAATACCGGATCGATTTTTTGTTCTTTTGCTCTGGCAGTTAGGTTGATGGTGAAACGGTCTAATGCGGTAGGCTGTGCCGGTGGTGGTGCCGTTTTATTTAATGTGCTGGCGCCCGGTGCAGTTGGGGCGATATCGGCACTGGCAAAGTCAGCGCTCTCGTAAGTGGGTGCGTTGACCCGTTCTGGGCTCTCATCGGAGAGTTCGTCCAGAATGGGTAATAGACGCTGAAGCTGAACCTGAGAAACGCTGAGTAAAGGCCACGCGTCTCGGGCTTTCAGCCATTGGGGATTGTCGCAAAGCGCCTGAAGAATGTGGGCTGAACGCACGGAATCGGCTTGATTTTCCAGCGAGGCGATAAGCCAGGCTGACTTTAACAGCTCTTGTACCACGCCGGATAATACCGGTTTCTGCTGTACCGTATGGGGTAAGGTTTCCAGTTGATTGAGCAGTGCTTGCCATACGCTGTCCAAATCCAGCTCATAGCGACGAGCGATCACCGTCATATCGCCGCACCCTTGCTCCAGCAATTTCAGTAACCAATGTTCTAAAGTAATTTCTGGATGTGCGCGCGTCTGACACAGGCTGGCAGCAGCCTCTAACGCTTTGGCGCAATAGGGGTTTAATCGACGTAGTAATACGGAAGGATCGGTGATCATTGGCTGCTCCCTGGCACAATATGATTTTATCTTGGAGATAGATGCATGATTTTATCTTGGTGATAAATGCACCGGCAGAAGCCCACCGGTGCATCATGGCGGTAATGCCCTAAGTCATTGGAACCGTGGCAAGGCAGAAAGTGAACGCCGCGCCGGTTTCAAGGACGTCGGGAATTTAACCGCGACCTTCGTTCCAGCTATCAGCATGGATGATGTTGCCATCTTTATAAGTCCATGTGATTTTTTCGTAGCGCACTTCCACTTCTTCTAAGTGGTTGTAACGCTCTTTGCTTGGATCTTTGATGTTGTGCATGATGGGTTTGATAGAAACCACTTTCACGCTGTCCATCAGGGTGTTGAAGTACTCGACTTCCTGACCAGAATCATCAATACGGAACCATTTGATTTCAGCTGATTTCAGGGTTTGACCGGTGGTCACCGCTTTGTACAAATAAGGGGATGAAGAATCCACTTCTTTAACAAAGGTTAAAGGCGCATGTACGCGAGTACCGGTTAATTTGCCGGTGTTACCATCGGTGGGAATATGAACCTTATGGTCAAACTCAACCAGTTCAATACTGCCTTCACGTCCTTGAACCGTCACCGATCCCTTGATGTCTGCACCACCATCATCTTTAACAAACAGATATGCAGGAATTGCCATTACTCTCTCCTTAGTTTTGTTGAGATATCTGATGCCCGGCTTGTGGCTGACATGCCGAAGCGTCTGGCACCAAACTGATTTCCACCCGGCGGTTAGCCGCTCTTCCTTCTGCTGTCTCATTGTCAGCAATGGGTTGAGTTGCCCCGTACCCCTGAATGGCGAAACAGGTCTTCTCGATATCACTGGTGTGTATCATCCAGTCGCGGACCGATTCCGCTCTGGCCAGTGACAGCGTCTGATTACTTTCTGGATTTCCTGTGACATCGGTATGGCCCGCAATCAGAATCAGCCACCCCGGCTTGGCTTTAATGTTAATTAAAGCGTCTACAAGAATTTTGGTTGAACCACTTTTCAGTTGGGCCTTCCCGGCGTCAAACAGCGACATGCTGTCGAGGCGGACCAGCTTCGGTACGTCCTCTACCGGAGGCGGCGGAGGCGGTGGCTGGTAATTTTTAATCGCCACATCCAACGGCAGGATTAATCGCCCGGCGGTGTACAATCCCACCCCCAACCGTTCGGGTTCGCCTTCCCGGTAATACTTATCTAACAGTTGGCGGTCTGTTTTCAGCACATTCAGGCGGGTTAACTTTTCGTCATAGCTGTCCATAGCTACCTGCCGGTAGGCATTCAGATCGCCTGCGACATGTTGCAGCAATTGGCGGTTGTGATAAGCCGATGAGCATAATGCCATCGCCGCAAATATCGCCGTCAGTATGACCGCATGACACAGCGCCCTTTTCTTGGCCGGTAACGGACAGTACACCGGCATGTCTTCCACCAAGCGCTCTGGCAAGGCGATCGACTGATTCGTTTCAGCCGCCGCCGGAAGCGATAACGTAGTGGCATCGTGTAAATAGCGCTGCCAGACGTTTTCACTTTCACCCGCCAAACGGATGTTCAGGCACGCTACCGCCCCCGGTATCCACTGGGGAACCGGCTGTTGTGTATCATTGAGTACTGAAATGACCTGCTCATCCAGCCACTGTTGTAAGATTTTCAACATCACCGCCAGATGTTGGCGCCGATGTTGATGCGGTTGCTCTGCCTGCTGACACCACAGGTTTAGCGGCGTGTGGCAGTCATCCAGAATACGTATTCCCGAACTCTGTTGATTCCACCAGAACCACGGCGCTGATTCTGAGGGCTCTTCACCCAGTCGGGCATTAACCGCCAAGTACCCCGGCAGCTTGTAACCGCTGGTTTTACTGGCATCCGCCCATGACTGGCGAAAGGTTTGCAGATATCCTGCCAGCGACGGGCCGTTGATATATCGTTCAGGCGTCAGCGTGAACAGAACGCCTATCCTTCCTGCCATCTCGGGCCAGCGTCCGCTCAGGGCGTCTGCCGTCAGAGAGAGCGTCGACATATCCGGTACTGCAATCCAGATACACTTACCGCTTATCGCTACTTGCTGATTGTCTTGTTCCGCAAAGTAACGGGGGGTCGCATCGCCGGTGACGAATATCACCGGTAACCGGCGTCTCAGTCGCGCCGGCAATGCTTCCAGTTGTCCGTCTAGCGCATCCAGATAAGGTGATACCTGTTTAACCTGTTTGGTATACCGTAAGGTGCGCCACCCTTTATATCCGCTGACCAACAGCGTCAGCACACAACCTATAACTACCCAGCCGGTCGGCAAAGGTAGGAAGAACAGCAGCAGAGCCAGACAGAGACAGGTGGCATACAACAGCTGCACTCGCCAAGGGTAATCACCCACATTCACATCCTTAATTTCAATCCCACGTCGATTTTGCAATGCCGTCTCGTTGTGCAGGACGCCTTACCCCATCGATAAGGGGCAACCCGGGTATGACGCTAAACTATCCACTCCGCTTAAAGTCAACACCGCCGGGACTTTCCCTATTGCTGTGTAAGTTTCTCTCTCCTGTAAAACGCCTGATTAATTGCATAGATTTTCATACCGGTTGCCGTCACAGCGCCGGATTGAAACGTTGTTATGCATCCTGTAATAGCTGAACCAGCGTGCTGTCCAGATGCTGGCGTAACAGCATGTACAGTAAAATCACCGCCATCACTGAAATACCGGTCCAGAACAGCAGCGAAGAACGACGCCAAAAGCCGCCTTTCCCCTGCACTGCGTTAATTGTTGGCGCGTTGTTACCCGTTGAAGACTTCGGCAACAGATCGCGTACCGCCATCACCAGTTGTTCTCTTTCCGTTTGTGGCTGTGCCAGATAACGGCCCTGAAAGCCCAACCCCAAAATGCGGTCGTAGCAAGCCAGCACGAGCTGAGCCCCTTCCGGATGGCCAATACGCTGGCGAATGCGTTCAAACAGCTCATCACCGGCTCGATACGTTTTAAAGAAGGTGACCTGTAGCGGCGTGCCCTGCCAAACGTTGTAACCTTCATCGCTATTGCGTAACAGGACGGTTTCATCCAGTAAGGCACAGGCGGCGTAGCTGATGTCGTTAACCACGTCCGTGCTGCATTGCATGTCGGTTAAGCGTTTACGCAGTTGCTCGATCTGCTCTACGCAGCGTTTGTACAGCGCTTCCCCCTGTTCAACCACTGACCCCGCGCGCAAATGCACGACGGTCAGGGCGGTATCACGCAACAGTTCATCAATGGAAATAGTTTTCAGGTTTTGGCTCATGATTTAAGTACCGCAAACAGTTCCAGCGAAACGTCCGGCAACGAGCGCGGAACGTAAAACTCGCAGCAACGTGCCGCCAGCATGCTTTGCGCGGCCGAATGGGTTAAGTCCAGCGCAAAGTACTGGTTATCCAGCCGCAGCGGGATGGCTGCCGGTACATGACTTAATGCTTTTAGCGGAACGCCGGACAGCGCCGAGTTGATGATTTGATTCACATCGTCCGGAGAGCCCACTTTGCACAGCACCGGCATCAGTTCCAGCAGTTGATGCGCCGGTAACGATGAGCGCACCGACAGATAGAAATCGGTCTCTTCCGTCAGGCGGCTGTCTTGTAGGCGACCAGACCAGCGGGTTCCGTTGCTGTGAACCAGATCGATGGCAATCACCCTTGACGGTAAGCTGGCTTCCAGCAGTTGACCAATCAGTTTAAACAGCGGCGGGAATACCCTATCCAATTGGTTATGCTGATAAGACGGGATGGCCTCAACGTCATGCTCCAGCGAAAACGTCAGCAACGCGCCCGCCAGAGAGACCAGTTGCTGATACAGTCGCTCAGGATGGGTAACCGGGTACTGGTGCAGAAACTTCAGCAGCGGCTCATGGCTGTTCAGGGCATTGAGCAGCCAGAACAGTGACACATCCGCCACGGCAAACTCCGCCATTTGCTGATTGCGCTCACGACGCATTCCCATCAGGCGCTGGCGCTTTGACTGCACCTGCGTGCATAACATGTCCAGCTGTTGGGTCAGCACGCCATTACTGGCGGTGAGGCTCAGTAGCGGTGGTAAAAATGCCGGTTCAATGGCAAACAGGCCGTTAGCATCGCGCTTTAGTCGAATCAATGGACAGGTGAGATAATCTCCCTGTTCTTCAAAATCAAACAGCAGCGTCAGTGCATAACGCTCAACGGCAATGGATTCATTCCCCTGACCGAATATGTCCTGCGTTTCGACCCATTCCTGCCGGTAGCGTAATGGTCGCTCCGAGTAGTGACCGTCCTGATGGCAGTTTCCACCATTAGCATGTAACAGCGGCAACCCCAACAGCACCGTCACATCATGACGATCGGCTGGAATGCTGTGTTTCAGATCGCGAGCCGGAGGCAGCGCATCAGAGACGTCGGTATCTATCCAACTGCCATCGGGAAAACGCACGCTTAAACTTTCGGCATTGAGTCTATTCAAGGCTAAAGCTTGGGTGTCAAACGTGACGCGCTGGACGCCCCAAGGATTAGCCAGGCCGAGCCTGGCAATCTGATCGTTACTAAACGCTTCCCATCGACTTTGCTGCTGGAATTGTTCCGGCGACAAAAACGCACCTTCGCTCCATAACGGGCGGTGGATCTTCATTATTTAAAACTCCAGATAAAATTAAGCTTTAGCCTTTGGCATTTGAGAAACCATCGATAAATTGATGTCCATGCCTTCAATCTGGAAGTGAGGAATAAGGAAGGTTTTCACGCGGAAGAAGCCCGGGTTATCCTCAATATCTTCTACGGTCACTTTAGCCTGACGCAGCGGGTGTGATGCTTGAACTTCATCACTCGGATCGGTCATTTCTGTCACCAGATTATTGATCCAAGCGTTCAGTTCTAGCTCCAGTACGCGGCGGTCTTTGGTGGCACCGATGTTTTCACGCTGAATCACTTTCAGGTAATGGGCAATGCGCGACAGCAGGAAAATGTACGGTAAACGGGCATTGATCCGGCTATTGGCGGTGGCTTCTTTGGTGTCATACAGCGCCGGCTTCTGGGTAGAGTTAGCGGAGAAGAAACACGCGTAGTCGCGGTTTTTATAGAATGACAGGGGAATAAAGCCCAAGTTAGCAAATTCAAACTCACGGGTTTCCGGGATCAGTACTTCCGTTGGGATCTTCACCTGATTGCCGGTGCCGAGGTCATACAGATGGATCGGCAGATCGTCAACCAAACCACCCGCTTGCGGGCCACGTACTTGGACACACCAACCGTTACGCACGAAGCTTTTTACCATATTGGCGGCAAACGCAAATGAGGCGTTGGTCCACAGATATCTGTCGTGATCCGGCCCTTTTACCTCTTCGGTATAGTTGAAGTTACGCACCGGTACCGTATCTGGACCATAAGGCAGACGCGCTAGCACACGCGGCAGAGTTAAACCCACATAGCGGGAATCGTCGGTATCGCGGAAGCTTTTCCACTTGGTGTATTCAGCACGGTCAAAATAGTTGGCGATGTCTTTAATGGCAGCCACTTCTTCCATGTTGTTCTTGCCAAAGAATGCCGGGCCGACGGAGGCGATAAACGGCATGTGGGCCGCCGCCGCGACTTTAGAGATATTACGCAGTAATGCAATATCTTGCGGGCCACGGTCAAACTCAAAGTTAGAGATGGTTACGCCAATCGGCTCGCCGCCCGGGGTGTCATATTCCTGAATGTAGGTATGGCGGTAGAAACCGGTTTGGATGGTTTCTGGCGCATCTTCGAAATCTTGCTGTAGCGCTTCTTTAGACGCATCCAGCACTTCGATTCTGACGTTGCGGCGGAAATCGGTGCGGTCAACCAGAAACTTCAAACCACGCCATGCAGACTCGATAGACTGGAACTCTGGGTGATGCATGACGGCATCTAACTGCTCGCTCAGCTGTTTGTCGATTTGACTGATATGGAAATCCAGCAGGCTCTTGTCCAGCTTATCCACTTTTTGCGCCGATTTCTGAACCATGTTCAGAAAGACGTTAACCGCCATGGTGACACGTTCGTCCGCCGAGGCTTCTGCCAACGCATCGTTGTCCTGAAACTTGACGATATCGTCAAATTGCGCCACTGGGGTGAGATTAATTTTATCGAACAGAGACTGATAGACGCTGCCGGCGTCTTTTACGACGGTGCTGGCTGTTTTAGAACTGGAACCTTGTGTAGAGGTAGACATAAACAATCCTTATAAAATACGTATCAGAGAGTCATGATTACTGAGAATCAGAGCCGCCGGGTAAAGAACCAATTGCTGCTAATTCGGCGCGCAGTTCGTCCGATAATTGCTCATCTTTTAAAATACGTTCCAGTTCCTGACGGAAAGTGGCGTTATCTAACAGGTTGGATTTCAGGTCGCGTAATAGATTACGCATGGCGAGTAGTGAACGTAATGCAGGAATTTGTTTGGCTACCTGCTCCGGTTCGAAATCTTTCATATCTTTAAAACTTAACGATACGTTGGTTTCTGAATCATCACCGGCTAGGGTATTTTTGATGGTGAGTTTAGCTGTAGGGTTTAAATCCGCTAATACGGCATTGAAGTTATTTTTATTGATGGAGATCTTTTCTCTTTCAGCAATGGGGCGATTTTCCTGACCGTGGCTATAATCGCCCATCACTAATAGTTTCAGTGGTAATTCAACTTTTTTCTGTGCGCCGCCGGTATGAAGATCGAGTTTAATATTTACGCGCGCTGCGGGAACTTCGTTTTGAAAGCTGTCAGCCATAGTCTTAGTCCTGATCCTTATTAGTAAAGTACACCACAACTACGTTCCCTATTTCCTTATGCATCAACTGCCTGAAATATCCGAGCGCTCGGATGAGGTTCTGCCTCATGGTCGATAACCGTGGTTCCATCTATTGGTTATTGATAAAAGTTATATTCAGTTTTACGAATAATGTTATATCTGCGAAGGTTTGAGTTTTGCTAATTAGTATAAAAAAAGATCAATCTATTAAACTTTATATTGGGGATGGTTGTATCAAAATTGGCTAAGAATAAATACCTGTCAAGGTTGACAGTTGACAAGTCACAATATTAATGATTTTTAAATTATTTTTATTTAATTCAATCAATTAACTAAAATCACACTTTTGGAATAGTCATGATTATTTTTCATTGCTATTAATAAATAATCTCAGAATTGATCATTATCAGATTTTAGCTTCTCTCGAGTTCCCCCTTTTAAAAAATAAGAAAAAGATTGGTGAGTAATTATTAATGAGTAAGCTTGGCTTTTTATGTTCTAAAGGGAACCTATAACGTTTACTGGAAACTCTCTAAAAGAGAATCGTCTGTTTTTACGGGACGTATGCCATATCAGTGACGCTGGCACAATGGGCTGAAGACCATGGTGTGAAGCTAGAATTTATCAAGCCGGGCAAGCCGACGCAGAATGCGTATATCGAACGGTTTAATCGGACGTATCGGACAGAAATACTGGATTTTTACCTGTTCAAAACGCTGAATGAAGTACGGGAGATCACAGATCGCTGGCTGAATGAATACAACAGTGAGCGACCTCATGAATCCCTGAATAACCTGACACCGGAAGAATACCGGCTGATGGCTGAAAACCCAGAAATCTCAAAAAATATGTGGTACTAAAATGGGTGTGCTTACATGACCACTTCCCCCCCCTAAAATACTAATCTTCAGGATGAATTGCCTGACAGTAAATATCAGTATGACACCTCATACACTGCTTTGCTCCTGTATGTGTTTCACCACACAAATGGCAATGCAAAAATGGGCAATACATGGTTGCCGAGATGACGGATTGAATGGTTTCAGTGCTCGCCCCGTAATATAGGCCTGATTTTATGGCTAACCTCACTGTTTTAGATATTTTGTTATGAATTGTTGTTTCATTATCTATAAACCTTTTACATATAGTGGAAATATGTCAGGCTAGTCCAGTCTCGCGAAGTAAGCTGAATTCTAGTCGGTTCACCACAATAATATAGGGATTGATGGGGAACCCGATGAATTCGCATTAGGCTACTCGCCCTTTTTAATTCGCTAATAAATTTCTCTGACGGAAATTAAATGGGATTATAAATAAATTATGTCGACTACAAATATTGATAGGTTCAATGAGATTGTTGGGGTAATTCTAGGATTACTATATGAATCTTTCCCTCTCAAAACTGATTTGATGGCAGTTGATGTCGTTGGTAAGGAAACAGAAACTAATTACTTCAGCGAACATGATTCAGAGGTAATTCTGACTGTCTCAGATGATGATGCTATTTTTTATTTAGATACAATTGATTGGCTTAAGGAAAGTGGATATTTGACGGGACAGCGTAGTTCTGATGGCATACATAATGTGGTGTTAACAGCAAAGGGACTTGAAGTTCTCAATGCCACACCAGAAAGTTTAGGCCTTCCTTTAGGCGTGAAGATAGTTAACTCGGTTAAATCTGAAGGAAAAGAAGCATTACGTTCTTTAGTCAGTCAGGCTTTGGGGATTGGTTTACAGTATGTAACCCGTGGTATTCTCTGATAGCTTTATTTATATCAGGCTATTCATGTTGTTTAACTAAGAGATGGGATGCCCGCTGAATGGAAAAGTATTACACGGTTGATTCTTCGAATGGCTTAGTTCCGTTTTGTAAAGTGTTACTAGGTAGCTATACACCAGACCAACCAGAACAAGCCATATTCCTCAATCAAATACATCCAGACGGCCTTTCAAAACATGGTTATAACTATCTCTATAATCCAGGTCTTTCCATGGAGGAATCCTCTGGCGAAAGCAGCTCGCTTATGATTAGTTTAATATTCGAATTGGTTCGTCGCAGCTATTTCCCAGAAAAACCATCTCGTTATCAATCATTGTTTGCTTGCCAGCAACTCAGTGAGGTTAAGCAATTCCGGAAATTATTAGCGGATGAAAGAAACGATGATGGGATAAGATCAGCATCAATATACGAGGTTATTACCGGAGAGACTGTTCATTTTGGCGATATGAACTTGCTGAATAGTGAGTGCCCGATTCTGGAACTTTATCGTCGAGCACATCTTTACTGGTCTGGAATTCCTCTAAATGATGGTGAAGAGCCTTTCTGGGAGGTACTCATTCCGCTTCCTGTATTGATTGGTCAGCGGATACCTGAATAGCTGAACACCCGTAAAATTATAGCTACATTGCCAATCATCATAGTTTACCTTTCCCCTCAGCGAAATGGTTTCTCTCTTTTTCTACTCAATGAATGCTTCTTTTAAACCTACGCTCAACGTATAAATTTTGATTTTTCTACTTTGCAGTAATAACCAGATCTACGTTGAGACAGTATTATCTCAATCATCATGCTGTCTCACACCATTTATGTAACTGAATAGATTGATCGTCATTAACGATCAATCTACCAATTTTCGATCGGTTATAACGATCTGACTTCTTAAAAATCCTTTGGTAATGTTTTCTTGTTTCAGAAGTGGCCTAAATAATGTTCTGTTTGAAAAACATTAGGGAGGCATACTTATAGATTTACAGGAAGAACTGGCCTGCTTTACCTATATCAGTGAGACCCACTATCAGGTGGTATTAGTTGATGGGCAACCAGACAGTCTGGAAATGGTTATTAAGCAGTAAGGTTCATAAAGGATTTATATTTGCCTCTACATTAACTTAATAGGATAAAGCACATGGATATCTTAAAATATACGTCAGACGATCTTGGTGATGATGAATTAGCTTACTTAATAAAGCACCGTAAATCGTTTCAAGTCGTTGGTGTAAGAAATATTACCAGTGTGGTTAATAAACTTGAATCTACAATAGAAAGCTTAGGCTACCGTTGCCGTGTTTATTCGGAATATCGTGCAGCTCTTATGGCTGGCGCCCTCATTCCAGTCCCTGTAGCTCTGTTCGCTGGATGGGGAGCCGCGATTGGCGCTGCTGTTCATAATTTATCTACATTCAATCCAGACTTTGAAATCGCGAAGAACAAGTTACAAGGGACTGTTACGGTTAAATATAAAAAATAGTGCAGCAATTGATGCTTCATGTTGCATACAGTGTTCAATTAAATAAGTATTAAGGCCTGATATAAACTCAGGCTTAATACTTCGGCATTAACTAGGTAGCCTATTCCTACTTATCAATCTCACAGCCATATGAAGTTTTGCTCCTTTATTCAAAGATATAAATGCTATAAATCCACCAAAAAACACGAAATAGACACCTGCAATTATTTTCTTCCACAGAGCAATCTCATTAAAATGAGCCATAAAAGAAAGATCTCTAAACAAAAAATAGAGCATTGGGCTAACAAAAATTACACATCCAACAAAATAAAGCACCGTTAAGAAAAATAGTATTCCCCATCGAAAAATTCGATATTTATGCCAAGGCTTAGCCCATGAAAATTTATGACCACTCGTATTTACATTTAAATAGGCCGAACATTTTCTATAAACATCAATATCCCTGATAGGGTCATCTGAGTTTAGCAAAACTTTACGCTGCTCTGTGCTTAAATGGTGATCCCCAATCAGGGCTGCACATCCATAATCATGAGCGATTTTTTTGAATTGAACTTCCCCTGATCGCTGATATAGCTCATATGAAAATCTGCTAAGTTGCGAGCGTCGAGTGAATAACCGGTCAGAGATGAAAACCCAGCCATTCCATAGTGTCATAGCAGGGACAATCAAAGGAAAAACTGAAATAATTAAACCCGATATAGTAGTGAGATTAACATCCATAACTCCTGTTCTCCGTTCCATATTTGCATTTTTACAAAATATCAGAATTACAAAAAACTCACTTTTTGTATATTAAATTAGCAAGCTGCGTAATCCATAATTATCATCAGTAACAATCTAAGTTGAACTGACTCACGCTTAAATTCTGTACTGAAACATCTTCTTTTTATTGCGATACCAGTGTTGTTCTAAGGTAAATATATCACCTCTGTTTCGGTAGTCGTTCGGTGTATAACGACATCAGGATATAGGATAGTGATGGTAAAAAAGTTATTAAACGCTTGATTGCTGAGCTTCTAGCTGATAAATCCTTTTGGGATCGTTGGTAAATGCGTTCTTTGGGCTTGTATACAAGCCCAATATATAAGTTATAGACTGAGTTCAACTCTGACTACATCCAAAATTACGCTCACCATCACCACTGATTTTACTTTTCACCTTAGCCAGGTAACTCACCCGAACTATCAACTCTGCATATACATCATCAAAATCGGATGCATTGACATTCAGGTAATAACAGGGATTCTCTGGAAAGTAAGTTAAAGACCGATACCGGTCATCGGTAACGCCTAATGCACTCATCCAGGCCTGAGTGATTAAGGCCGCCAAATTCCCATCCGATAAACGATATTCCCCAGAAAGGCGTAGGTATCCTTATTTAGCAGGAGAAGCACATGATAGTGCTTCTTATCTCCTGGCTGATTAAATTCCCTTACCCAAACATAACGAAGCGTACTGACGCATACTTTCTAACACCAGAATATTATTACTGTTTTCGCGGTCTACCGCGCCCACTGTGGGGCCCAATCCAACTGACCTGATAACAATAGACTCCTTGCTTTTGGTCTTCTTTAGCTAAGTAACTGATAGCGTATAATAACGCCTCAGAAGATTCTCTGTTGGTATAATTCAATCGCCCCTGGCCTTGCCGTGAATATCCAGCCGTGTTGCGACTACAGTCGTATACAACCCCTTGGTTCCGTGTAATGTCTTGCCAGTGATGGGTTATACCCTGCGCTGTTGGGAAGTAGTTTTGGTGTCGATGTCCGTTCAGATAAAAGACTGCATGAAAATGTATCCCGTGTTGAGAGGTGTATTCCATTACCCAGGCATAGCCAATAACGTCATTGAATTCCATCGCCATCTCTGCGAGACGCCACATATCACACAGGGAATAATCATTAGTACGCTGCAAAAAGAGCGGACTGTCCTTGAGATAGGAAAAATCCATACGAAAAGCCAGCAACTTTGAATAACGTGCTTGTAATGCATTAGCATGATTGTGAAGTTGGGCTAACAGGAAAGGGTTCATCTGATAATTAGGGTTAACGATTGACATTTAGACTCCATGAATGAATTAGGTTTCATTTCATGGGGCAACACTGTAATTTTTTACGTACTACTGGTGTTGAATAGGCTTAATGGTCAACCTGATTATTAACTAACCTATTGATATCTTAAAAATAATACTACCTTTAATTAATGCCCCTTAAGTTAATCAGCTTGAAACTCACTGAGTACCCGAACAACCCGTTAAGTAGCCTTATTAGCGCCTAAGATGACGTTAAAGAGTACCGCTAACTCGAACTTCAGCTAAATAGTAAACTACCGTTACAAGCAGCTTTAGGCCTGTTTTAGACTGGTCATAGCAAAGCGTATTTTTCATCTAATACTCATTGATTTATTAACAAGCAAATTAGCCTATGGGATTGCAGAGTTTACGTCTTTATCAAGTGAAAGCATTAAAGACAACGCCCTACGTTCTTCCTAAGAAAAACCAATGACAATGACCGATAGTTATAAATTACTGATGGTGACTACCTGCTACGCGCTCAGCACAGGGATACTTAACGTACACCCTGATAGGGTTGACTAGATACAAGCCTCCTGTAATCAGAGTGATTAGTGTGTATTCTTTTCGTGATAACAAAAACTCACTACCGTTACTGATACGAATAATACCACTCCAGTCATACCTCAGTATCGCTCTTCTATTGTTCTCTGGTGTAAGAGCTTAATCGTAATAAGCTCAAGCTATATTAACGAACATGACCGATTGGCTAACATGTGCATTAGAAATAGTTTACTTCTATAGGGATATATATTAATAAAAATACTCTATTGATTAATAATCAACATAACAACTAGGTTTAATGAGTACTTACCATATTGCATTTAATGGTGTTGATATAGTATTTAACACAGTGATACTTGCTCCCAATATCTGCTAATAGAATAGTAATGATTATGCTATATAACTCATGGTATTTATACTAATAACATTAATTAACCCAAATTCAATTTATAGACACCAAATTGAAATGGTAATGAGTATAAAAACAAAACATTTTAACGATAAATAAGGGGGCAATAAGCCCCCTGAGATAAATAGCCACATCAGTTTAATATTAAGCACGTTATCCCCATAAAAATAACAGCAATACTATTCTGATAATCAGAAGTGGTTTAAAGTAGTGATGAGGTTTATTTAAGGCAATAACTGAATGCTGAATAAATTAGCTCAATAGTATCAGATGTGATTAATATATTTTTAGGGGGTCAGAATTCAATTGGTATTGACATCTATTCAGTAATAACTTCACCTCTTGACTCTTTAATACGTTGTTGTAACCAAGCTTCTACTTCACTTTTTAACCAGCGAGAAGAACGACCCAGTTTAATTTGTTTAGGGAACTGGCCTAGTTGTATTAGTTTATAAAACCATTTATCTGTTAGACCTGTGAATCGCGTAATAAAAGCCATATCAACTAATTGGTCATCCATTAATTCAATTGGTAAGTTATTCATGTGATGTGTCTCCATTAAGTTCGTTTAAGAGGGAGAACACGACATGTATTGATATTAGTGATATCTCTTTAAATCATCACTGTTCAATACTAGCGTCAGTGTTCCTCATCACATAACTCAACTGTGTAAGAAATTACTTGAGGTTAGTTGACTATAATAATCAATATCCAACTAATTAATCTTGAATAGAAAAATAGCTTTACCCATAGTTAAACCTATTGTTCATACGATTCTATAAAACCCTTATAGAATCATTCAAAAATGACCAGTAATGATGAAAGATAATCACAAGAAACAGACCATTTTTAGTTAACGATTTTCATCATGTATTTTCATTGAAAAAATTCTGTTTACTTCTCATGATTTTTTGATATTTTCATGTCAAATTGAAACAAAAAAAGAACAGCAATTGCCTTGAAACCATAGAGAAAATAAAGTAAATTCAAACTATTCTAGAATTAAATAACTACGGAAATATTTATGATAATTTATACAGAAGTAACTTCGTAAAATCACGCATCATAAGCTACACAAGATATTACGTAAAAATCTACGTAGTGAAATGGAAGAATTTATTTTTTAAGGTGAAAATAATGACAGCGAAAATAGAAAAGGATATTAAAGAAAAGATTATTATTCGTGATAGTGATATAAGAAGACTAAATTTTTATGTAACACACATGAAAGATAAAAATAAATTATTTGATTTTTATAGTTTAACCAACACCTGCGAGTCTATTAATAGAAACTTGTCCATAGTTTATGAAGAAATTATAAAAAGAAAGGAGTTTGTTGATGAGATGCGGGCTGCGTGTAATAAAGTTATATTGCCTAAAAAAGAATTTAACTGGATAAAGATTAATGATAGAAACTGTTTTTGGGCATGGCTAATGATTAAAGATATTAGAAGCGAACTCCTACCTTTTCATACAAATGAATTATATTCTAGTAGTCCCATTCTCTATGATAAACTGCCCATAAATCAGATACCAACAAATACAAAAGAACGTTATAAAGCTATAATTGATTTTTTTGACATATTACGTATAGATATACAAATAGTCAGAAATTATTTTTATAACCTAAAAATTAGACTTCGGCAGATCTATCAATTCTCTACAAGTTTTAATTGGTTGAAGAAAGAAGATAAGGAGCAATGTAAGTGGGCATGGGAATACATAAAAAGAAGTGGAATAATTATTAACAATGAAAAGATACTAATACCTTTCAGTAAAAAAGAAATGTATTTTACCATTATTGCTGCTTTTGATTCATGGCCTGTATTGGATGTGGAAAAAGAGCTTTTTCTAATAAAAATGAGGAAGGCCTGGAGCCAGAAAAAATATAGAGATGATGTTTCTGATAAGAAATTACTTAATACCTATATCTCGAAGGAAGCTAAAAAAAAGTTAGATATAATGACAAAAATTAACAAGAAAAAAATCAATGAAATAATCGAATTAATGATTGATAATGAATATGACAAGTATCAATAACAAATGAAAAATAAAATTACGGGTGTGTTATTAAAAAAACTGTATTTAACACACCCTTAAACCTACTTATCATCAAAAAACACACATTTAAATATTTTTTCATTTCCAATGAAAGACAACACAACTCTAATTATTTTTAGACATAAATTATAACCCTGATATAACTGACTTATCGGTTATATCTTGCTTATTCAGGCTGATGAAATAAAACTCTCAGGCCTGCCGTTATAACCTATGTTTAGGAAAAATCACTATGACGCGTCTTACTTCCCGTTTTGGCAATACAAATAATATTCGCCGTGATTATCCATTAACCAACGACGAATTAGCCCGTTATGTCCCCAGCATCTTCTCTGAAGAAAAGCACCATTCCCGTAGTGATCGTTATACTTATATCCCAACGATTACCCTGCTGGATAAACTTCGTCACGAAGGGTTTCATCCCTTCTTTGCCTGTCAGACCCGTGTCCGAGATCTGGATAAGCGTGACCATACCAAACACATGTTACGCCTGCGCAGAGAAGGACAAATTGCCGGAAAAGAAGTTCCGGAAATCATCTTACTGAACAGCCATGATGGTTCCAGCAGTTACCAGATGATACCAGGCCTGTTTCGCTTTGTTTGCAGTAATGGACTGGTCTGTGGTGACAGCTTTGGTGAGGTTCGGGTTCCCCATAAAGGTGATGTGGTTGGTCAGGTTATTGAAGGGGCTTATGAAGTATTAGGGATTTTCGATAAGGTGACTGAACAACGCGAAACCATGTTAGGTACAACATTATCCCTGCCTGCTCAACAAGCCTTCGCCCACGCAGCACTAACTTATCGTTTTGGTGAAGAGCACCAGCCCATTACTGAAAATCAGTTACTCATACCCAGACGTTGGGAAGATAAGAAAGACGATCTCTGGTCAACCTACCAACGAGTGCAAGAAAACCTGTTAAAAGGTGGTATCCGAGGTATCGCCGCTAATGGTAAGCGCACGCACACCCGTGCGGTAAAAAGTATTGATGGAGATATCAAACTAAATAAGGCGCTCTGGGTGTTAGCTGAGGAGATGCTACGACTCGCTTAATAACTGTCTCATTCCACTCTCTTTTTATTGCGCTATACACCAGCCCTCCTCTCACCATGATGTTTTAGTCCTATACACACTAAATCAGGAAAATATAACGATGAATGACAATACATTCACGCTGTCCCATATCCAAAATGCATTGGACTGGGCCTATGACAAAGCCTTAAACGGTATAGCCGGTTTAGATTCAGCTCGGGAACTGGCTGATTCCTATTTATCAGAAAGTGATAATCTGCTCGACAATGTTAACGCACTTATTCGCTGGCAAAATGCCAAAGCAGGAGCCAGCGGTTTTCTGACAGGTTTAGGTGGGATGATAACGCTACCTGTCGCTATTCCAGCCAACATCACCAGCATTATATTTATTCAAGTCAGAATGGCCGCAGCCATTGCGTATATGGGAGGACACGATCCCAGAGACGAGAAAGTCAAAACGTTCATTTACTTATGTCTGTGTGGAAATGTCGCTAAAGACATACTGAAAGGAATTGGTATTAAGATAACCGGGACCGTTTTGAACAAACTTTCCGCAGAAATGGTTAATAGTATCAGCCGGTCAGTTAGTACCCGCTTATTATCTCAACTGGGGCAACGAAGCAGTGTGAATTTGGTTAAATTTATTCCCTTTGCAGGAGGCTTGGTTGGCGGTCTGTTTGACAGTGTTTCTACCAATATCGTCGGTAATATAGCCAGGGATATCTTTATTCAATCAGAGACAAATCTCATGCTAATTCAAAATAAATGAATCCGATATATCAACATTTTTAACTCCTCAGTCTATAGAAACAGGCTCACCAGCAATGGTTAAGCCTGTTTTTGTTATTTTATTTCCACCTATTATTGAGAGTACGACTATGCAAGATAAAGTACGCGAAAAACGCATCATCAATATGGCATTACAACTATTAGAAAAGCAGATAAAAGTCAGGCCTTACTCTTTTACTTCATCAACCCAGACCAGAGACTACCTGCGCTTACAGTTGGAACGATTAGAAAAAGAAGTATTTATGGTTTTATACCTGGATAATCAGCATCGTCTTATTTCCAGTGATATAACAGCCATCGGTACCATTAGTGAAGCATCAGTGTATCCCAGAGAAATTGTTAAAGAATCGCTCACGTTCAATGCCGCTGCCGTTATCCTTGCACATAATCATCCCTCAGGGGTTGCAGAGCCTAGTCAGGCAGATCGTGCACTTACTAACAAACTGAAAGAGATTTTATCGCTGGTCGAAATAAAATTATTAGACCATTTTGTCGTTGGCCATGGAGAACTGGTATCGTTTGCCGAACGGGGCTGGTTATAGTTCAAACCACCCTCGACTTCCCCAAGTCTAGACCAGACCCACACTACCCTCTCCTCTATTTCACTACTATTTACCAACAATAACATGGAGATTTTCCTATGCTGACATTCCCTGCGCCAAAAACTGGCGCATTTCATTTTAAATTATTACACGATATCGTTCAGGAAGACTGGTTCACGCTGTGTCATCTGGTCACCCGCGCCCATCGACAGGTCCGCCTGAATCCCGAAAGCACAGGCATTACCCCTCTCCCCGTTATCTGCAATGGTGCCGGTATCACGCCACTGCGTTACGATGATAGCCTGATAGGACTCGGCGTTATCGTCTTTAACGGGGAGCATCACCATCAACTCAGCAGCGATACCTTTATCTTGAACCGACATCGCCATCCTTACGACCGGGGATATTGTCATACCCATGGTCACCCCTACCGTTTTATGGTCATGGCGGTATTACTGCTCGCCCAACACACCTGTCCAAATGTCTGGAAAATCACGTCTGATGTCAGTGGTGCTGAATGGCAACATGTCGCTGACTGGTTGTACACTGAACTTGCGATAGGGATAACGCTTCCCACCGAAATATTAGCAGGAGTAACACAATGAATCTGACTACGCGTCTACTGTCACTAAAATCACTGGAGAATGTTGATTTGATACACACTGTCTGGGTCACTGAATCGGCGTTTAACGATTTAACAACGTTGGGTAGCGAAGGTATTTTCTACCCAGTAACGAAAAGTTCAGCAAACGCGGAGTTCGTCATACTGGACCTTGAGTTTATCCGTGACCACCAGTTGGATTTTGATAAACCTGCTTTTACTGAATGGTGTCGAACACACTTATCCCTAAACATGGTTGCGTTGCAACCACTATCCTATTTGTTTGTAATCGGGACAGATGAAGTCTAAAACGATTTACTAAACAAATAAATCTCTAGTCGTAGTCAGTGCATATCGTTTGCTGAAAGAGGATGGATATAATAGGTTAATTGCCCTTCTTATATGGCTTCTGACGCGCTTTTCGTTTAACCGATGTATATCAATTATTAGCGGGCATAAATGCGGGCACTTTATTAAGGTAAAAATTTAATAACATTTAAATTCAAAATGATAAATATCAAGTATGACGTCTGTCGGGGACGCCATTTAGATAACCATTATTTCCAGTCTCCCTCCCTAATTATTAATGTTATACAACTCACCAATATTGAACGTCTTTTTTATATAACTGACTTATTTATATACTATTAAACCTATCTTGATTGATGCTAAACGCTATCAAAATTAATGGTCAATAATATAGATAAACAGGAGTTTCCGGTGAGTTTCTATTCGTTTGAAGGATTAATACCTGTTGTTCACCCGAATGCATATGTACACCCCAGCGCAGTGCTTATTGGGGATGTTATCGTGGGTGAAGGTGTCTATATCGGCCCTAACGCTTCTTTACGGGGGATTACGGGCGGCTGATTCTGGAGAATGGCGCTAATCTGCAAGATAACTGCATTATGCATGGCTATTGCGATATAGATACCATCGTTCATTCATGCGGTCATATTGGGCATGGTGCCATATTGCATGGATGTATCATCGGTCGTGATACTCTGGTGGGAATGAATAGCGTCATTATGGATGGCGCAATCATCGGCGAGGAAAGTATCGTTGGTGCGATGAGCTTTGTTAAAGCGGGATTCATTGGCAAACGCAGGCAGTTATTGATGGGGATCCCGGCAAAATACGTGCGTGACGTTTCAGACGATGAACTCCACTGGAAACGCCTGAACACCTTAGAATATCAGGACCTTGTTTCCCGCTCGCAATTATCATTGCGTGAAGTGACTCCTCTGGAACAGACGGAGCCTAATCGACCCCGGCTGAAAGGAACTACGGAGGTTAAGCCTAAAGGGGAGATGGGGTAATTTATTGGTATTTTGTGGGTTTTCATCTTTTGATGATGTTTCTACGAATACATCAAGCTGTCCCAATAATAGGGAGGTGGTCTGGTGCTTTTTCACCCATTTAAGATGCTATCTGGACCTGTCAGGGCCAGCCCCTCCTGAAGTGCTTTCAGAGCTTTATCAAAATCGAAAAACTAAGACATGTATCATTCCTTTTCGTCGGTATTTTACTGGAATAACACAGAATTTCTAACACTCCCAATATATTGTATACTCACCGACCTTGTAACATCTGGTCATATAGCCTACACCACTGTGCGATGCATCGGTTAGCCTTGTTCTCGGCATAGTTATTTGCTTTTGGGGTTGTAATAAACCTGATTACATTTAACCACTATGTTGCTCAATAAAATAATTTCAAAAATTAACAACCCTAATAGGTATCAGGAATATATTCCTATGACAGAAAACTTTTCCCCCATTATTGGGATCGATTTGGGAACGTCTAACAGCGCTGTGGCGTGGTTTGCTGATGGAGAGGCTAAACTGATAACCGGAGCAAAAGAAGAACGATTAACACCATCAGTGATTGGTATTGACGATGATGGAAACTTATTAGTTGGTGCATCGGCAAAGGCTCGATTGGTGAGTCATCCGAATCTTTCAGTTGCAAGTTTCAAGCGTTATATGGGGACCGAAAAAACGTTTACTCTTGGTGACCGTAAGTTTCGTGCTGAAGAATTATCAGCATTGGTGCTACGTAAACTAAAAGCTGATGCTGAAGTAACCTTGGGCTGTTCAGTAACACGAGCTGTGATTACTGTACCCGCTTATTTTAATGACTCACAACGTAAGGCGGTGAAAATTGCCGGGCAACTGGCTGGCTTAGAAGTCGAAAGGCTACTGAATGAACCAACAGCAGCCGCGTTAGCCTATGGTCTCGCAGATAATTCCGAGCAAAAATTCCTTGTCTTTGATTTGGGGGGAGGAACCTTCGATGTATCTATTGTTGATATGTTCGAAGGGGTTATTGAAGTACGCGCCAGTAGTGGTGATGCATGGCTGGGAGGGGATGACTTTACTGATACTATTCGCCGATGGATGATTACCTACTACCCGGCTCTTTCAAGTGACAATCCTGAACTGGCTGCTGAATTGACATTTTTTGCCGAGAAGTTGAAATATCAGTTAAGTACAGAGGATATTAGTCGCGTACAACTTACCCATGATGGACTAGAGTACCACTGGGAACTTACCAGCGAGACTTTCAGTGAATGTTGCAGTGGGCTGCTTTCCAATTTAAAGAAACCGGTGGTTCAGGCACTTCAAGATGCACAATTCGAGGTCAATAAACTGGATCATGTGATCTTGGTAGGTGGTGCAACACGAATGCCCATTGTACGCCAATTAGTCACACGCATGTTTGGTCGATTTCCTCGCAATGAGCTTAATCCTGATGAAGTTGTCGCATTGGGGGCTGGTATACAGGCCGGACTGATTGCTGAAGCGAAGGCTCTAGACGATATCGTGTTAACTGACGTAATGCCTTATTCCCTTGGTATCGAAACAGCTCGTCGTAACAATGGTAAAATAGAAGATGGCTATTTCACGCCACTAATTGAACGTAACGCATTCGTACCAGTGAGTGTGATGAAAACGTTTAGTACACTCCATGACTACCAGCGTCAAATCGATATCGTAGCTTATCAAGGTGAAGCTCGTCGCGTAAGCGACAACCTATTGCTTGACAGTATGACGATAGCCGTACCATCACGCAAAGCCGGTGAGGCTGGCGTGGATGTCCGTTTTACCTACACGCTGGACGGTATCCTCGAAGTAGAATGCAACATCACAGGGGAATCGACAACATCAACCATGATAGTGGAAAAAACACCAGGAACATTAAGCCAAGAAGAAATAGCTGAACGTTTGAAACAACTTGATGGTTTGAAGCAACATCCACGGGACGTACCCGCTAACCGACAATTGCTTGCCGAAGCAGCAAAACGTTACGAACAAACGTTAGGCGAACGCCGCCAAGTTATAGATCACTATATTAACCAATTAGAACAGGCTTTGGATCGTCAAGATCTGCGGATTATTACGATAGCGCGAAATGAGCTCCGCCAAGTACTGGATCAGTTTAACGATGGAATGTAATTAATGGCGACGATATGGGATGTACTCGGTATTAAGCCTACTACTGATGAAAATGAAATTCGTCGCGCTTACGCCCGAGAATTAAAGCTGCGACGACCAGATAAAGATCCACAAGGTTTTCAACAGCTACGCGAAGCATTTGATCATGCAAAACATTATGCCAAGGGAATCGTGATACAAAAAACCATTCCGGCTACGGATGTTTCATTTGATGTACAACCTGCAACGTCAATAATGGACTATGTCAATAATCTGATGGAGGAACCCTCCTCAGATTCTGAAGCAAAATGGCAACGCAAAGAGTTGAAGGTACAGGCAACCGAAATAGCTAAGTCACTGGTCAAAAATGAGCTAGCCGGGCTTAGGCATTTACACCACTATCTCGATCATGAAATGCCTGACGCCTTAGAGGCTCGGGGTATCTTTAGTATGGAGTTAGCGGAAGCCTTAGGAAATCAACCTTGGTTAGATCGTAGTGTCGTACGTGAAGTCTCTGCTGTGATGAACTGGGGTGTGGACAACTATCGTTCTTCACAACTTCCTCCTTGGTTGCTAAATGCTTTAGAAGAACAAATTGCTATCACGGATCAGGAAAATCACTGGCAATATCTGGCTCGCCATTACAATAGTAATAGTAGCTATTTAGAACAATTGAAATGGCGATTGCTCACGGAAAAAGGAGTCGCACTTCCTTGGTGGACACGGTTTATCCCTGATTTTGTTCCTGGACTTAACAGGCAGGTAACCGAACTTCGAAAACAATTTCCAGAACTTATTGCTCGTCTTAACCCTAAGCTGCTAGAAATGTTCTCCCGATCTACATTTGGACTGAGTTGGACAATGCTGATTGCTGTATCGTTCTGGGGTTACACTGCATGGTTACCGGGACATGAATCCCCTAAAATGGCGATACAATCAGTGATAATGCTGGTAGTTGTTAGCAGTTATCTCTGGGTATATCCAGCTCTTGATCGCAAATGCCCTCCTGAAAGCAAATCTCATAAGGTATTACAATCAATAGTCTGGCTAGTTTCTATAGCTATTATTTTCCTAGCTTTATATAACACATGGCGAGGAGCCGGTTTCTTAATAGGGAATGACCGTATATTCTTCTTGTTATTTTTAATGATACCAATAGGCTGGTTTTTATGGAGCCGCCGTAAACAATGGCGCACTTTACCCATTGGCATTGTGGTCACTATCATAGAGTTTCCTGCGCTATTTATTCGTAAATTACCACCTGTGATTAACTTGTTGGGACTGCTGTTTCTGCCGATGATATATGGCATCCTTATTCAGATGATTTACTTCATGAAATGACCCCAGAATATTGCCATCTATCGCCAGACAAAGTTTTTATCAGACACGGCTCAATTCAGGGACAGATCTTTATAATTGTCTCATTTTAAGGGAAGTGGACACTATCGGGTCCTGACAAACAAAAATTCTATGCGCGATAACGTAAACTGACGCTTGTGGGGGCTAACGCAGCAATAAGCCCCTGAGCTACCTTATCACAGCGGAGAGATCCCGGCAGAAACCAAACTTTGAGAAGATACAGCGCTGATTCAACTCAGTTGAATCAGCGCTGTACTAAATCATCAGAAACAAAAAAGCCATTTCGCACTCTGGCAAAATGGCTTTTTATTGAGTCGATGAGATTATCGGTGATTACCAGACATACCGCACACCAACCGCACCTTCCAGTTTCTGATAATGGTCAAAGTCGTCGGTGGCGCTAACGTTTATCCAGCCCTGCCAGCGTTGACTAAAGTTCCCTTGAAGGCCCAATTTCAGTTCACCGCGATCTTTCGGTATGTTTTCCTCAATATGCATACTGTCGAGAGTAACCGCCGAGTTCTGGTTATGATGCCACCAGTTGAGTTCAGCGTATGGCTGTACCGCATAGGCATCATCCAAAATATCATCGGACAAACGTAAACCTAAACGAGTACTGTAAGTCTCATTATTCTGACCGCTTACCGCCGTATTACTGGAATCAGTGAAAGTATCAGCGGTATATCGGCTATAGATAACCTGCGCTTGTGGCGTCAGACGCAGTAAGTGCTTTTCATTTTGCGGATTCAGCATCAGGCTATAGCCTATCTCCAGCGATGAACTCCACAAATGAGAATCATAACTGTCAGAGCGCTGGCCTTCGCCCTTCACTTCATTATCGTACCAGCCGTACTGCGTCCAGCTATCGACATAGGCTCCGCTCTGCCGTTGTACATCGGCAAACCAGGTGGCATAAGCTCCTAGGTTGAAGCCATTAACTGACCCAGTAGCAGAATGGTGGATGCCGTTCAAATCACTATTTCCGGTAGCATCCGTGTCTGCATTACCCCAACTGCCCATCAACCCTATCTGCAGACGCTGATTATCTCGCTGGTAAGCGGCGATATCAGTACCAAACTGCACCAAACTATAGTCGCCGTTCATATCCACATGGCCGCTGGCGGCTTTACTTTCCGTATGGCCGCCGATAATCCGCCCCCATGAACTGCCGTCGTTCTGGGTATATTGAGCACCCTGACGGTCAAACAGCGTATGAATCTGCATCAGTGCCGCCATGGACTGGTTACCCAAATAAGCACCGCTCTCTGGCCGCCACTGTGGCGTATCGTCCCCTTCATCACTCACGGAACGCAAATACCAGTTGCCGTCAGCTTGAGTTGGTAACCCCTGATTCAGGCTATATTCATAAGCACCGGCAACCACCCGATTAGCCAGAGCAAACTGCCCGTTCGATTGACCACCTACGTGGATAATTTCAATGCCATTAACCGTAGCGGCACCATTTCCTCCAGAATTATTCACGACCACTCGGGTGGAACCGGATGTATCGCCTTGAACTACCAGCTTATCGGTCGCGGAGTTGTCATCACCCAGTACGGTACTGAGCGTCAGCAGACCGTTATTGCCCACATAATTACCTTTCACCACCAGTTGGCTGGCTGGTAACAGACTGGCCATACGTAATTCACCGCTGTTAACCAACTGCCCACCTACGGTGAAGACACCGGTCGGGCTATCGCTCATGCCGGGTAATGCATCCGCTACGGCTAATAGGCCGTGGTTAATTACATCACCCGCAACGCCACCGTAACCGCCTAAAATCGCCCCTTCGGCAACAGAAACTGACGAGGTAGCCAGTAAAGCCTCATTCATCAATACCAGACTGCCCGCATTGACATTGGTTGCACCGCTATAGGTTTGGTTTTGGTTAAAGCTCAGTTGCCCCGTGCCTTGCTGTGTCAGCATTCCGTTACCGCTGATGACGCCACCATAGGCGTAATTATCGCTATGGTTAAACGTTAGTTGAGCATTAGTGACAAGGGCACCCGCCACTCGACCGGTTGTTCCCCCATTGCCAAGCTGCAATGTCCCTTCATTAATGGTGGTGCTACCGGTAAACGTATTGTCATTGGTCAGAGTCAGGGTGCCGCTGCCCGTTTTGCTCAGGCTACCAAAGCCGTCAATGGCACCGCTAAATGTGCTATCCACGCTGTTATTGGCAATTAACTGTGCATCACCCAATACCACATGGCCTGAACCGGTCAGGTTATTCACATGTTGGTCAAAGCTATTCAGATCAAAAGAGGCTCCCTCGCCAATAATGAGCTGGGAACTCTGGGCAATAATGTCACTATGTCCCGCCAACAGCGTACCGCCATTGATTAACGTTGCTCCGGTGTAAAGGTTAGCTTTCGATAATTCTAAGGTTCCGGCTCCCGCTTTAGTCAGGGATTTGCCATCCCATCCACTGGCTGGATTCGCCACTTCATCCATTAGCAAGGCATCTAAATCAAAGTACTCATTTTGGCCGGTGAGGGTAAAGTCTCCTATCGCTTTTGCCGGTAGGCCGGTATGTGCTGCATACCAGCTTAATGCCAAGCCAACATCAAACTTATTGCCATCATTAATCGATGTTATTGACAGGTAATCAACCGGACTCACAGCTCCGCCTGCGGTTCCGCTGGCGAAGTGCCCGGTCAGATTTCCCGGAGCCGATGTCTGAATAATGGTAAACAGGCTATTGGCTAACTGGCTGGCAGTGGTGGTTTCGGGGGCGCTGTAACCCGCTACGTTAATCACTGCGACACTGCCAATATTGGCGCTATCAGCAGTAATAAGCGGTGGATTGCCTCTGGCAACAACATCCAGTACACCGTTGATGTTAAACTGATTGCTGACGTCCAGAGTAGCATTGGTTGCCAGTGAGGTCGTCGCACCAACCGCCGAATCATAGTTAGCCGCGCTAAATACCCCTTCCTGAGTCAGATGCAACACGCCCTGATTAACCGAAACGTTACCCTGACTGGAATTATTATGGGCCAGTATGGCAATACCACTGCCGCTCTTGATTAAGTTACCGCTTCCGGTTAATTGATTATTCAATATCCCGTTTTGAGCGAACGCCAGCTCGAGTTCAGCATTGTTAACTATTCCGTTAACGCCCAGAGCATTGCCCTGTGTGCCAATTAACCGTCCCTGAGTAATGGTTGTTCCACCTGAGTAGAAATTCATTCCACTCAAGGTTAGGGCTTCGCTGCCGGCTTTAATTAAACTACCATGACCGCTTATCGCGCCATCAAACGTGCTGGAAGCATTGCTGTTCGCGGTTAGAACCGCATTCCCCAAGACGATATTACCGTTGCCCGTCAGGTTATTAATCTGTTGATCGAAACTATTCAGATTGAGCGTACCATTATTGCCGATGACGACATTGGCACTATTAGCAAAAGCATCAGCAATATCGGTACGCAACAGGCCATTGTTAACCACGGTATTACCGGTATAGAGGTTTGCAGCAGAGAGAATCAAGGTTCCTGCCCCCTCTTTCGTCAGGCTCTTACCATCCCAGCCGGTTGCTGATGCAGCGCCATTCGCCAATGCAATATCGACATTAAAGGTGTCATCCTGATTGACCAGCGTGAAGGTGCCATTCCCCATATCAGCGCCGGCCAACCACGTCAAACCAAAACCAACGTTATAGTCATTGTTATTGAGACTTTTCGCTGCATTAACAATTAAATAGTCGGCTGAACTGCTTGCGCCATTCAGGTCGACGCTGTCAAAATCGCCGGTAATACCGCCGGTGGTATGAATAATGGTAAACAGGCCACTCGGTATTTCAGAGGCCTTATCAGGAATCGCGCTGGTATCGATACCCACGACTTTCAACGTGCCACCCAATGCTGCCGCTGATGCCGTAATCAGGGGTTCGACAGAGCCCAATCTCACACCCAGCATCGCATCACTTTGTTGTGTCAATACTCCGCTCAGATTAAGCGTGGCGTCTGTTGCCAACTCGATGGCACTACCACCGGCAGTTGTCAGGCTGCTGGCATTAAAGGCACCACCCTGTGCCAGTGTTAAGGTACCCGCATTGATATTCACTGTGCCTTGAGAAGAACCCACTGCGTTTAGAATGGCATTTCCTGCGCCAGATTTAACTAAATTGCCGCTACCGCTGAGTACATTTGTCAGCGTACTGTCATTGGCGAAATCTAACTGCAAGACGCTATTGTTGGTCACATTTCCCGTACCCAGCGCGCCGGCTTGTGTGATGTCTAATGTTCCTGCGCTAATGGTGCTGCCACCGCTATAGGTACTCACCCCACTCAGAGTCAGCACACCTGCGCCGGTTTTTATCAAACTGCCGGTGCCGTTGATATCTCCGCTGAAGGTAGTATTCGCGGTATTGTTGGTAGTCAGTGCAGCGCTGCCTAAGCTGATATGACCGGTTCCACTCAGGTTATTGGCCTGTTGCGCGAAACCATTTAAATCCAGCGTACCGCTATCGGCAATACTCACATCGCTGCTGGTAGCAAAAGCATCGGCAATGCCCGCTTGTAGCGTTCCGGCATTAATCAAGGTGCTGCCGGTGTAAGTATTGACGGAGGAGAATTGTAACGTTCCCAATCCTGCTTTGGTCAAACTCTTGCCGTCCCAGCCGCTGGTAAAGGTGCCGGTTTGGTCTGCCAGTACCACGTCCACATTAAACAGGTCATCGGTATTGGCTAGCGTAAAGGTTCCGTTACCCAGTGAAGAACCGGCTTCCCAAGTCAGGCCAAAGCCCACGTTGTAGTCTGCGTTGTTGACTACCCGTCCGGCCAGTATCAGGTAATCTACGCTGCTGGCGGCACCGTCCAAATTGACTGTCGTAAAGTCACCGCTGATACCGCCTGCGCCGGTGGTATGTATCACGGTAAATTCGGTATTGGTGAGGGCACTGGCGCTGGTTGGCGCACCGGTGGTAAATCCGGTGATATTCAGCGTGCCGCCTAACGCGGCGCTATCCGCCGTAATCACCGGTTGAACATTACCGATGGCAACATTCAGTATGGCGCTGGCGTTCTGTGTGAGTGCGCCGCTCAGGTTCAGTGAAGCATCTGCCGCCAGCGATGTGCTGGCCCCGTCCGCCGTGGTTAGGCTGTTGCCGTTAAATGCGCCGCTCTGGGCAAAATTTAACGTGCCCTGATCGACATGGATGATGCCTTGAGTTGAGCCTACGCCGTTCAACGTGGCGGTGCCGGCGCCTGATTTGGTCAGGCTGCCGGTGCCGCTTAACACATTGCTTAATGTGCTGTCGCTGGCGAAGTTCAGTTCTAGCAGCGCGGCGTTATCAACGGTGCCGGTTCCCAGCGCGCTGCCCTGAGTGGCAATGAGGTTCCCGCTGCTGAGGCTGCTGCCTCCCTGATAGGTGTTGATACCGCTTAACGTTAGCGTACCGGTACCGGTTTTAGTCAGGCTGCCGGTGCCCTCTATCACGCCGCTAAAGGCCGTATTGGCACTGCTGTTGGCGGTTAATTCGGCGCTGCCCAGCAGAATGCTGCCCGCGCCCGTCAGGTTATTGGCCTGTTGGTCGAAATCATTCAGATCCAGCGTAGCGCCGCTGGCTACCGTCACGTCGCTGCTGGTAGCAAAAGCATCGGCAATGCCCGCTTGTAGCGTTCCGGCATTAATCAGGGTGCTGCCGGTGTAAGTATTGACGGAGGAGAGTTGTAAGGTACCTAGCCCTGCTTTGGTCAAACTCTTGCCGTCCCAACCGCTGGTAAAGGTGCCGGTTTGGTCCGCCAGTACCACGTCCACATTAAAGCTGTCTGAAATATTCGTCAGGGTAAAGGTACCGTTGCCCAATGTATCGCCAGCCTCCCACGTCAAGCCAAAGCCAACGTTGTAATCCAGACCATTGACCACGTGGCTTGCCAACTGCAGATAATCCGCACTGTTGGTAGCACCTCCCAGATTAACGTTACTGAAATCACCCGTAATGCCGCCGGTAGTATGGATAATCGTAAACTGCGTATTGATTAGCTCACTGGCATTGGTTGGAGCGCTCTCAGTAAAGCCACTGATATTTAGCGTACCATCAAGTACCGCGGTACTTGCCGTAATAGTTGGCGGCGTCGTGCCTAATGCAACATTGAGGGTTGCACCATCGTTTTGGGTTAACGCCCCGCTAATATTCAGTCGGGTATCGTTAGCTATCGCCGTGGTTGCTCCACTTGCCGTATTCAGGCTGCTGGCGACGAAAGTATCACCCTGTGCTAGCGTTAAGGTTCCACCGTCTACATTGACTATACCCTGAGAGGAACCTAAACCGCTCAAAGTAGCATTACCGCTACCGGCTTTTACCAGTTCACCACTGCCTGTTAAGCGGTTAGCCAGCGTACTGTTATTGACAAAATCTAACTGCAATACGCTATTGTTGGTCACATTCCCCACACCCAGCGAACCACCCTGTGTCGCTTTCAATGTTCCTGCGCTAATGGTGCTACCACCGCTATAGGTACTCACCCCGCTCAGGGTCAGCACGCCTGCGCCGGTTTTTATCAAACTGCCGGTGCCGTTAATATCTCCGCTGAAGGTAGTATTCGCGGTATTGTTGGTAGTCAGTGCAGCGCTGCCTAAGCTGATATGACCGGTTCCACTCAGGTTATTGGCCTGTTGCGCGAAACCATTTAAATCCAGCGTACCGCTATCGGCAATACTCACATCGCTGCTGGTAGCAAAAGCATCGGCAATGCCCGCCTGTAGCGTTCCGGCATTAATCAGGGTGCTGCCGGTGTAAGTATTGACGGAGGAGAGTTGTAAGGTACCTAGCCCTGCTTTGGTCAGGCTCTTGCCGTCCCAGCCGCTGGTAAAGGTGCCGGTTTGGTCTGCCAGTACCACGTCCACATTAAACAGGTCACCGGCATTGGCTAGCGTAAAGGTTCCGTTGCCCAGTGGAGAACCGGCTTCCCAAGTCAGGCCAAAGCCCACGTTGTAGTCTGCGTTATTGACTACCCGTCCGGCCAGTATCAGGTAATCTACGCTGCTGGCGGCACCGTCCAAATTGACTGTCGTAAAGTCACCGGTGATGCCTCCGGTTCCAGTGGTGTGGATCACGGTAAACTCGGTGCTGGTTAAATCGCTGGCATTGGTTGGTGCTTCTGTGGTCAATCCGGTGATATTCAGCGTGCCGCCTAACGCAGCGCTATCCGCCGTAATCACCGGTTGAACATTACCGATGGCAACATTCAGTATGGCGCTGGCGTTCTGTGTGAGTGCGCCGCTCAGGTTCAGTGAAGCATCTGCCGCCAGCGATGTGCTGGCCCCGTCCGCCGTGGTCAGGCTGTTGCCGTTAAATGCGCCGCTCTGGGTAAAATTCAGCGTGCCCTGATCGACATGGATGATGCCTTGAGTTGAGCCTACGCCGTTCAACGTGGCGGTGCCGGTACCTGATTTGGTCAGGCTGCCGGTACCGCTTAACACATTGCTTAATGTGCTGTCGCTGGCGAAGTTCAGTTCTAGCAGCGCGGCGTTATCAACGGTGCCGGTTCCCAACGCGCTGCCCTGAGTGGCTATGAGTTTCCCGCTGCTGAGGCTGCTGCCTCCCTGATAGGTGTTGATTCCGCTTAACGTTAGCGTACCGGTACCGGTTTTAGTCAAACTGCCGGTGCCCTCTATCACGCCGCTAAAGGCCGTGTTAGCACTGTTGTTGGCGGTTAATTCGGCGCTGCCCAGCAGAATACTGCCCGCGCCCGTCAGGTTATTCGCCTGTTGGTCGAAATCATTCAGATCCAGCGTAGCACCGCTGGCTACCGTCACGTCACTACTGGTAGCGAAGGCATCGGCAATGCCCGCTTGTAGCGTTCCGGCATTAATCAGGGTGCTGCCGGTGTAAGTATTGACGGAGGAGAGTTGTAAGGTACCTAGCCCTGCTTTGGTCAAGCTCTTACCGTCCCAGTCGCTGGTAAAGGTGCCGGTTTGGTCTGCCAGTACCACGTCCACATTAAACAGGTCATCGGTAGCTAGCGTAAAGGTTCCGTTACCTAACGCTTCACCCGCTTGCCAAGTCAGGCCAAAGCCCACGTTGTAGTCAATATTGTTGACCACCCGACCGGCTAAGATCAGGTAATCTACGCTGCTGGCGGCACCGTCCAAATTGACTGTCGTAAAGTCACCGGTGATGCCTCCGGTTCCAGTAGTGTGGATCACGGTAAACTCGGTGCTGGTTAAATCGCTGGCATTGGTTGGCGCTTCTGTGGTCAATCCAGTGATATTCAGCGTGCCGCCTAACGCGGCGCTCTCCGCCGTGATCGCCGGTTGAACGTTACCGATGGCAACATTCAGTATGGCGCTGGCGCTTTGTGTCAGTGCGCCATTCAGGTTCAGTGAAGCATCTGCCGCCAGCGATGTGCTGGCCCCGTCCGCCGTGGTCAGGCTGTTGCCGTTAAATACGCCGCTCTGGGCAAAATTTAACGTGCCCTGATCGACATTGATGATGCCTTGAGTTGAGCCTACGCCGTTCAACGTGGCGGTGCCGACACCTGATTTAGTCAGGCTGCCGGTGCCGCTTAACACATTGCTTAATGTGCTGTCGCTGGCGAAGTTCAGTTCTAACAGCGCGGCGTTATCAACGGTGCCGGTTCCCAGCGCGCTGCCCTGAGTGGCAATGAGGTTCCCGCTGCTGAGGCTGCTGCCTCCCTGATAGGTGTTGATACCGCTTAACGTTAGCGTACCGGTACCGGTTTTAGTCAGGCTGCCGGTGCCCTCTATCACGCCGCTAAAGGCCGTATTGGCACTGTTGTTGGCGGTTAATTCGGCGCTGCCCAGCAGGATGCTGCCCGCGCCCGTCAGGTTATTGGCCTGTTGGTCGAAATCATTCAGATCCAGCGTAGCACCGCTGGCTACCGTCACGTCGCTGCTGGTAGCAAAAGCATCGGCAATACCCGCTTGTAGCGTTCCGGCATTAATCAGGGTGCTGCCGGTGTAAGTATTGACGGAGGAGAGTTGTAACGTTCCCAATCCTGCTTTGGTCAAGCTCTTGCCGTCCCAACCGCTGGTAAAGGTGCCGGTTTGGTCTGCCAGTACCACGTCCACATTAAATAGATCATCGGCATTGGCTAGCGTAAAGGTTCCGTGACCTAACGCTTCACCCGCTTCCCAAGTCAGGCCAAAGCCAATGTTGTAATCAATATTGTTAACCACCCGACCGGCTAAGATCAGGTAATCCACGCTGCTGGCGGCACCGCCTAAATCAAGGCTACTAAAGTCACCGGTGATGCCTCCGGTTCCAGTGGTGTGGATCACGGTAAACTCGGTGCTGGTTAAATCGCTGGCATTGGTTGGCGCTTCTGTGGTCAATCCAGTGATATTCAGCGTGCCGCCTAACGTTGCGCTATCCGCCGTAATCACTGGCTGTACACTACCAACCGCAACATTCAGTATGGCGCTGGCGTTCTGTGTGAGTGCGCCGCTCAGGTTCAGTGAAGCATCTGCCGCCAGCGATGTGCTGGCCCCGTCCGCCGTGGTCAGGCTGTTGCCGTTAAATACGCCGCTCTGGGTAAAATTCAGCGTGCCCTGATCGACATGGATGATGCCTTGAGTTGAGCCTACGCCGTTCAACGTGGCGGTGCCGGTACCTGATTTGGTCAGGCTGCCGGTACCGCTTAACACATTGCTTAATGTGCTGTCGCTGGCGAAGTTCAGTTCTAGCAGCGCGGCGTTATCAACGGTGCCGGTTCCCAACGCGCTGCCCTGAGTGGCTATGAGTTTCCCGCTGCTGAGGCTGCTGCCTCCCTGATAGGTGTTGATTCCGCTTAACGTTAGCGTACCGGTACCGGTTTTAGTCAGGCTGCCGGTGCCCTCTATCACGCCGCTAAAGGCCGTATTGGCACTGCTGTTAGCGGTTAATTCGGCGCTGCCCAGCAGAATGCTGCCCGCGCCCGTCAGGTTATTCGCCTGTTGGTCAAAATTATTCAGATCCAGCGTAGCGCCGCTGGCTACCGTCACGTCGCTGCTGGTAGCAAAAGCATCGGCAATGCCCGCTTGTAGCGTTCCGGCATTAATCAGGGTGCTGCCGGTGTAAGTATTGACGGAGGAGAGTTGTAAGGTACCTAGCCCTGCTTTGGTCAAACTCTTGCCGTCCCAGCCGCTGGTAAAGGTGCCGGTTTGATCTGCCAGTACCACGTCCACATTAAACAGGTCATCGGCATTGGCTAGCGTAAAGGTTCCGTTACCCAGTGAAGAACCGGCTTCCCAAGTCAGGCCAAAGCCCACGTTGTAGTCCGCGTTGTTGACTACCCGTCCGTCCAGTATCAGGTAATCTACGCTGCTGGCGGCACCGTCCAAATTGACTGTCGTAAAGTCGCCGCTGATACCGCCTGCGCCGGTGGTATGTATCACGGTAAATTCGGTATTGGTGAGGGCACTGGCGCTGGTTGGCGCTTCTGTGGTCAATCCAGTGATATTCAACGTGCCGCTTAACGCGGCGCTCTCCGCCGTGATCGCCGGTTGAACGTTACCGATGGCAACATTCAGTATGGCGCTGGCGCTTTGTGTCAGTGCGCCACTCAGGTTCAGTGAAGCATCTGCCACCAGCGATGTGCTGGCCCCGTCCGCCGTGGTTAGGCTGTTGCCGTTAAATACGCCGCTCTGGGCAAAATTTAACGTGCCCTGATCGACATGGATGATGCCTTGAGTTGAGCCTACGCCGTTCAACGTGGCGGTGCCGGCACCTGATTTAGTCAGGCCGCCCGTACCGCTTAACACATTGCTTAACGTGCTGTCGCTGGCGAAGTTCAGTTCCAGCAGCGCGGTGTTATCAACGGTGCCGGTTCCCAGCGCGCTGCCCTGAGTGGCAATGAGGTTCCCGCTGCTGAGGCTGCTGCCTCCCTGATAGGTGTTGATTCCGCTTAACGTTAGCGTACCGGTACCGGTTTTAGTCAGGCTGCCGGTGCCCTCTATCACGCCGCTAAAGGCAGTATTGGCACTGTTGTTGGCGGTTAATTCGGCGCTGCCCAGCAGAATGCTGCCCGCGCCCGTCAGGTTATTCGCCTGTTGGTCAAAATCATTCAGATCCAGCGTAGCGCCGCTGGCTACCGTCACGTCACTACTGGTAGCGAAGGCATCGGCAATGCCCGCCTGTAGCGTTCCGGCATTAATCAGGCTGCTGCCGGTGTAAGTATTGACGGAGGAGAGTTGTAAGGTACCTAGCCCTGCTTTGGTCAAACTCTTGCCGTCCCAGTCGCTGGTAAAGGTGCCGGTTTGATCTGCCAGTACCACGTCCACATTAAATAGGTCATCGGCATTGGCTAGCGTAAAGGTTCCGTTGCCCAGTGGAGAACCGGCTTCCCAAGTCAGGCCAAAGCCCACGTTGTAGTCTGCGTTATTGACTACCCGTCCGGCCAGTATCAGGTAATCTACGCTGCTGGCGGCACCGTCCAAATTGACTGTCGTAAAGTCACCGGTGATGCCTCCGGTTCCAGTAGTGTGGATCACGGTAAACTCGGTGCTGGTTAAATCGCTGGCATTGGTTGGCGCTTCTGTGGTCAATCCAGTGATATTCAGCGTGCCGCCTAACGCGGCGCTATCCGCCGTGATCGCCGGTTGAACGTTACCGATGGCAACATTCAGTATGGCGCTGGCGTTCTGTGTGAGTGCACCGCTCAGGTTCAGTGAAGCATCTGCCGCCAGCGATGTGCTGGCCCCGTCCGCCGTGGTCAGGCTGTTGCCGTTAAATGCGCCGCTCTGGGCAAAATTCAGCGTGCCCTGATCGACATGGATGATGCCTTGAGTTGAACCTACGCCGTTCAACGTGGCGGTGCCGGTACCTGATTTAGTCAAGCTGCCGGTACCGCTTAACACATTGCTTAATGTGCTGTCGCTGGCGAAGTTCAGTTCTAGCAGCGCGGCGTTATCAACGGTGCCGGTTCCCAGTGCGCTGCCCTGAGTGGCAATGACTTTCCCGCTGCTGAGGCTGCTACCGCCCTGATAGGTGTTGATACCGCTTAACGTTAGCGTACCGGTACCGGTTTTAGTCAGGCTACCGGTGCCCTCTATCACGCCGCTAAAGGCCGTATTGGCACTGTTGTTGGCGGTTAATTCGGCGCTGCCCAGCAGAATGCTGCCCGCGCCCGTCAGGTTATTCGCCTGTTGGTCAAAATCATTCAGATCCAGCGTAGCACCGCTGGCTACCGTTACATCGCTGCTGGTAGCAAAAGCATCGGCAATGCCCGCCTGTAGCGTTCCGGCATTAATCAGGGTGCTACCGGTGTAAGTATTGACGGAGGAGAGTTGTAAGGTACCTAGCCCTGCTTTGGTCAAACTCTTGCCGTCCCAGCCGCTGGTAAAGGTGCCGGTTTGGTCTGCCAGTACCACGTCCACATTAAACAGGTCATCGGTAGCTAGCGTAAAGGTTCCGTTACCTAACGCTTCACCCGCTTCCCAAGTCAGGCCAAAGCCAATGTTGTAGTCAATATTGTTAACCACCCGACCGGCTAAGATCAGGTAATCTACGCTGCTGGCGGCACCGCCTAAATCAAGGCTACTAAAGTCACCGGTGATGCCTCCGGTTCCAGTGGTGTGGATCACGGTAAATTCGGTGCTGGTTAAATCGCTGGCATTGGTTGGCGCTTCTGTGGTCAATCCAGTGATATTCAACGTGCCGCTTAACGCGGCGCTCTCCGCCGTGATCGCCGGTTGAACGTTACCGATGGCAACATTCAGTATGGCGCTGGCGCTTTGTGTCAGTGCGCCACTCAGGTTCAGTGAAGCATCTGCCGCCAGCGATGTGCTGGCCCCGTCCGCCGTGGTTAGGCTGTTGCCGTTAAATGCGCCGCTCTGGGTAAAATTTAACGTGCCCTGATCGACAAGGATTATGCCTTGAGTTGAACCTACGCCGTTCAACGTGGCGGTGCCGGTACCTGATTTAGTCAAGCTGCCGGTACCGCTTAACACATTGCTTAATGTGCTGTCGCTGGCGAAGTTCAGTTCTAGCAGCGCGGTGTTATCAACGGTGCCGGTTCCCAGCGCGCTGCCCTGAGTGGCAATGAGGTTCCCGCTGCTGAGGCTGCTACCGCCCTGATAGGTGTTGATACCGCTTAACGTTAGCGTACCGGTACCGGTTTTAGTCAGGCTGCCGGTGCCCTCTATCACGCCGCTAAAGGCCGTATTGGCACTGTTGTTGGCGGTTAATTCGGCGCTGCCCAGCAGAATGCTGCCCGCGCCCGTCAGGTTATTCGCCTGTTGGTCAAAATCATTCAGATCCAGCGTAGCACCGCTGGCTACCGTTACATCGCTGCTGGTAGCAAAAGCATCGGCAATGCCCGCCTGTAGCGTTCCGGCATTAATCAGGGTGCTGCCGGTGTAAGTATTGACGGAGGAGAGTTGTAAGGTACCTAGCCCTGCTTTGGTCAAACTCTTGCCGTCCCAGTCGCTGGTAAAGGTGCCGGTTTGGTCTGCCAGTACCACGTCCACATTAAACAGGTCATCGGCATTGGCTAGCGTAAAGGTTCCGTCACCTAACGCTTCACCCGCTTCCCAAGTCAGGCCAAAGCCAATGTTGTAGTCAATATTGTTAACCACCCGACCGGCTAAGATCAGGTAATCTACGCTGCTGGCGGCACCGCCTAAATCAAGGCTACTAAAGTCACCGGTGATGCCTCCGGTTCCAGTGGTGTGGATCACGGTAAATTCGGTGCTGGTTAAATCGCTGGCATTGGTTGGCGCTTCTGTGGTCAATCCAGTGATATTCAACGTGCCGCTTAACGCGGCGCTCTCCGCCGTGATCGCCGGTTGAACGTTACCGATGGCAACATTCAGTATGGCGCTGGCGCTTTGTGTCAGTGCGCCACTCAGGTTCAGTGAAGCATCTGCCGCCAGCGATGTGCTGGCCCCGTCCGCCGTGGTTAGGCTGTTGCCGTTAAATGCGCCGCTCTGGGTAAAATTTAACGTGCCCTGATCGACAAGGATTATGCCTTGAGTTGAACCTACGCCGTTCAACGTGGCGGTGCCGGTACCTGATTTAGTCAAGCTGCCGGTACCGCTTAACACATTGCTTAATGTGCTGTCGCTGGCGAAGTTCAGTTCTAGCAGCGCGGTGTTATCAACGGTGCCGGTTCCCAGCGCGCTGCCCTGAGTGGCAATGAGGTTCCCGCTGCTGAGGCTGCTACCGCCCTGATAGGTGTTGATACCGCTTAACGTTAGCGTACCGGTACCGGTTTTAGTCAGGCTGCCGGTGCCCTCTATCACGCCGCTAAAGGCCGTATTGGCACTGTTGTTGGCGGTTAATTCGGCGCTGCCCAGCAGAATGCTGCCCGCGCCCGTCAGGTTATTCGCCTGTTGGTCAAAATCATTCAGATCCAGCGTAGCACCGCTGGCTACCGTTACATCGCTGCTGGTAGCAAAAGCATCGGCAATGCCCGCCTGTAGCGTTCCGGCATTAATCAGGGTGCTGCCGGTGTAAGTATTGACGGAGGAGAGTTGTAAGGTACCTAGCCCTGCTTTGGTCAAACTCTTGCCGTCCCAGTCGCTGGTAAAGGTGCCGGTTTGGTCTGCCAGTACCACGTCCACATTAAACAGGTCATCGGCATTGGCTAGCGTAAAGGTTCCGTCACCTAACGCTTCACCCGCTTCCCAAGTCAGGCCAAAGCCAATGTTGTAATCCAAGCCTGATACCTTGCCCGTCAACGTCAGATAATCCACGCTACTGGCAGCACCACCTAAATCAAGGCTACTAAAATCACCGGTAATTCCACCCGTGGTGTGAATGACCGTGCGCTGAGTATTAGCCAGTTCACTAGCACTGGCAGGCGCTCCTGTCGTAAAGCCACTGATACTCAGTGTACCATCCAGCGCTGCGGTATTGGCTGTGATGATTGGTTGCAAGGTGCCTAAGACCACGTTGAGGTTCGCACCGTCGCTTTGAATTAACGCACCGCCGATATTAAGTTGAGTATCATTTGTTATTGCTGTGGTTGCTCCGGTTGCTGTATTCAGGCTACTGGCGATAAACGTATCCCCCTGAGCCAGCGTCAAAGTGCCGGTGTTAACATTGATGGCCCCTTGTGCAGAACCAGCTCCGGTTAATGTCGCATTACCACCGCCGGTTTTTATCAGATTACCGCTGCCAATGAGTACATTGTCGAGCGTGCTGTTGCCGACAAAATCCAACTCAAAAATGCTGTTGTTAACGATATCACCACTACCCACAACGCCACCCTGGGTCGCTTTCAATGTGCCCGCATTGATAGTCGTGCCGCCGCTATAATGACTTAATCCACTCAGGGTAAGTATGCCCGTACCGGTTTTGATTAAACTGCCCGTGCCGCTAATATCGCCGCTGAAAGTGGTATTGCTCAGGCTATTGGTGGTTAATATGCCACTACCCAACGTAATATGACCGGTTCCGCCCAAATCGTTAGCCTGCTGTGCCAGACTGTTGAGATCTAACGTTGCGTTACTGGCAATATTCACATTACCGCTGGTCGCAAAGGCATTAGCAATGCCCGCCCGTAAAGTTCCTGCATTAATCAACGTGCTGCCAGTATAGGTATTTGCTGATGAGAGTTGCAGGATCCCCAGCCCCTCTTTGGTCAAACTTTTTCCATCCCAGTTACTGGCAAAAAGGCCGGTCTGATCGGCCAATACCACATCAACATTAAAGCTGTCGGTTAGATTAGTCAGCGTAAAAGTACCATTACCTAGTGCATTTCCCGCCATCCAGGTGAGACCAAAGCCTATATCGTAGTCAGTACCGTTAACGACTTTACCCGCCAGCGTCAGATAGTCTACGGTACTGGCGGCACCGCTCAGGTTAACGCTGCTGAAATCCCCGGTAATGCCTGCCGAGGTATGAAGAATGGTGTATTGCGAATTGGTCAGTTCACTGGCGCTGGTAGGTACGCTGGCAGTGAAACCCGTAACATTTAGAATACCGTCCAGTGTTGCGCTATCGGCATTAATGATCGGATCGGCGCTGCTTCCCAATGCCACATTTAGCGCTGCGCCGCTGCTTTGAGTTAACGCACCGCTCAAGTCTACCGTTGTCCCTTCAGCAATATCGATTATTGCGCCATCCGCGGTGTTCAGGTCGCCAGCAGAAAACACACTACCTAAAGACAGTGTTAACGTTCCCGCGTTAATCGCTACGTTATTCTGTGAGGAACTCACCCCCGTCAGCGTTGCTTTACCGTCCCCGGATTTCACCAGATTGCCAGTACCGCTCAGAACATTATCTACTATGCTGTCACTGGCAAAATCCAGTTCAAGAGTCGCATTATTGGTTATATCACTCGTACCCAGTGCATCACCCTGAGTTGCCTTCAATGTCCCTTCGCCGATCGTCGTGCCATTACTGTAACTATTTGTTCCACTTAAGGTTAGTGTGCCGGTTCCTAATTTAATCAGGCTACCGCTACCGTCAATATTGCCGCCAAACGTGGTGGCGGTGCTGTTATTGGCGGTTAATGCCGCCGTTCCCAAAAGGATGTGACCGGTTCCACTTAAATTATTGGCCTGTTGAGCCAGACTGTTTAGATTCAATGTTGCGCCACTGGCAACAGTGACATCACTGCTGGAGGCAAAAGCATTAGCGACGCCGGTCAGCAAAGTACCTTGATTAATGAAGGTGCTGCCGGTGTAAGTATTCACCGAGGAGAGTTGCAGTGTACCCAGCCCCTCTTTAGTCAGAGTTTTGCCATCCCAGCCGCTCGTGAAAGGCCCGGTCTGATCGGCAAGGACAACGTCAACATTAAAATTGTCATTACTATCCGCTAGGGTAAAGATACCATTCCCCAGCGCCGCGCCCTCCAACCAGGTCAGACCGAAGCCTACGCTATAATCAGTCCCGTTAACAATGTGTCCGGCCAGCGTCAGATAGTCCACCGAACTGCTGGCCCCGCCTAAATTTACACTGCTAAAATCACCCGTAATACCACTGGTGGTATGGATAATATTCCATCTCGCCGTTTCCAGTTCGCTGGCCTGAGCCGGAATCTCGGTAGTATCTAATCCGGTAACGTTTAATACCCCATCTAATACCGCGCTACCGGCGGTAATCAGCGGATTGATAGTACCGAGTGTAACATCCAGTGTTGCACCGCTATGTTGAGTCAGTGCGCCGGAAAGGTTGAGCGAGGAATCGAGTCCCAGATAGGTTATCGCATCAGTATCCGTTGTCAGACTGGTGGCAGAAAAACCGCCAACTTGAGCCAGCGTTAAAGCGCCTTCATTGACGTTGACTGCACCTTGAGAGGAGCCAACGCCAATCAGCGAGGCGTTACCGGTGCCAGTTTTGACCAGACTACCGCCGCCGCTAAGAATATTGCCGAGGGAATTATCAGCGGAAAAATTCAATTCCAGCGTCCCATTATTGGCAATACTCCCCGAACTCAATGCGCCACTTTGAGTAGCTTTCAGCGTACCCGCGCTGATAGTGGTATTGCCGCTATAGAGGTTAACGCCGCTTAATGTTAATTGACCGGCTCCGGATTTAATCAGACTCCCCGTGCCGTTGATATCACCACTAAACAGGGTATCTATGCTGCTGTTGACCGTTAATACCCCCGAGCCCAGCGTAATATGACCACTGCCAGCTAGGTTGTTTGCCTGTTGAGCAAAACCATTCATATCCAGCGTTGCATTACCCGCGATATTGACATCACTGCTGGTAGCAAAAGCATTTGCAATACCCGTTTGCAGAGTACCTGCATTAATCAGGGTACTGCCGGTATACGTATTGACTGAAGAGAGTTGTAACAGGCCGAGCCCCTGTTTGGTCAGGGTTTTACCATCCCAAGTGCTGGTAAAGGGCCCGGTCTGATCCGCCAGCGTCATATCAACATCAAAGCTGTCGGCAATGTCTGACAGAGTAAAGACACCGTTGCCCTGTGCTGGCCCGGCCAACCAGGTCAAACCAAAGCCAACGTTGTAATCTAGGCCGTTAACCCCGGCACTGATGGTCAGATAATCGACCGAGCTAGCGGCTCCCCCCAAACTTACACTGAGAAAATCATCGGTCAGGCTGCTGAGGGTATGAATAATGGTTTTTTGAGTTGCCGCTAAATCACTGGCTTTAGCTACCGTTATTCCATCATCGATACCAGTAATATTTAATATTCCACCCAGGGTTGCGGTATTGGCAGTGACAATTGGATTAACATTTCCTAATGCAACACTCATTATGGTGAGATTATTGAGTGCCAATCTATCTGATAAGTTAAGGGAGGTATTGGCCGTAATGCCAACTGACGTATTGTAATTCAAACTTAAGTATCCAGTATTGAAGACATCGCCCTGATCGAATATCAACCCCCCCTCATTCAGATTAATATATCCCTGACTGGATCCCGCACCGGTCAAGGTAACGACCCCGGCCCCCTCTTTTGCTAGCGACCCCAGTCCGTTTAGTTGATTTATTAAGGTCTGGTCTGTATCAACGGTCAGTGTTAACGCACTTTGGTTATATATCTCTCCGCTGCCTGCCGAATGCATATCGTACAGAGTGAGGATGCCGTTTTGAATCTCCGTACCACCGCTGTAACTATTGATACCGGATAACGACAAATTATTTGTACCCACCTTAATCAAACTTCCGGTACCGGTGATATCGCCAATAAATCCGGTATCATTCACACTGTTGATCGTCAGCACCGCGCTCCCTAAATTGAGGTGACCACGACCAAGCAGATTATTAATTTGCTGATCAAAGTGTTGTAAATCGAGGGTGGCACCGCTGCCGATTTCTATACGGGAACTGGTGGCAAATGCATTCTCAACCCCTATCTGCAATGTGCCACCATCGATCAGTGTTGCCCCGGTATAAGTATTCACCGCAGAAAGCAACAGTGTGCCATCACCTTCTTTCGTCAGGTTCTTGCCGTTCCAGCCGCTGGTAAATGGCCCGGTTTGGTCGGCCAGTACCACATCCACGTCAAAGGTGTCATCACTGTTGGTTAACGTAAATGTACCATCACCCAATGCGGGCCCGGCCAGCCAAGTCAGGCCGTAGCCGATATCATAATCATACCCATCGCTACTCCTAAAGCCGCCGATCGTCAGATAATCATATTCACTGGCGGCACCGCTGAGGTTAATGGTGCTGAAATTACCGGTAATCCCCCCGGTGGTGTGAATCATGGTGGTGGTGGTGTTAGCCAGTGCGCTGGCGCTGGATGGCGTAATTGATGAATCAATACCGGCAATATTTAACGTGCCATCAAGTGCTGCCGTATCCGCGGTAATAACCGGCTCATTTACCCCCAGAGTGGCGTTAAGTGTAGAACCTGAACTTTGAGTTAAGGCACCGCTAATATTCAGCGTTGAATTGTCATTCAAGGTGATTGCCGTACCCGATGAGGTTGTCAGGTTGTTAGCATCAAAGTCACCCGCTTGTGAAAAAATTAGCGTACCGGCATTGACTGTAATATCTCCCTGAGCAGAACCCGAAGCACTTAAGGTCAGCGACCCCGCGCCCAGTTTAGTGAATGAACCAGAACCAGATAACACGCCTGAATAGGTGGTATCGTCTAGACGGTTAAAGATCAACGCATCATTGTTAGTAATATTGCCGGTAAGGCTACCGCTACTGCCGCCAGAACCGACTTGCAAAGTACCAAGATTAATTAATGTGGAACCATCAAAGGTATTATCACCTGTCAGAGTCAACATGGTTGAACCTGAATTCTTCTCCAGCGTTCCGCTACCGCTAATCACGCCACCGTAAGTTAAATCAGCACTGTTGGTAAAAATCAGGTTACTGTTATTAGTGATATCACCGGCATAATTTCCGGTTTCGGCAATCGTGAGTGACGAGCCACTGTTGATGGTCATATCACCGGTATAAGTATTATTGCCCGTCAGGGTCAGTCCGGTGCCATTACCATTATCAATCGTGACTGAACCACTGCTGCCTATCAAGCCAACGGCAAATACGGATTCCGTATTACCTCTGAGCGTCAGATTACCGCCGTTTATATTGAGCGTTGCTCCGCTGATAGCAGCATTATTGGTCAGCAAAGAGACAATATGCGTTTTACCATTCAAATCAACTGACGTGTTATCGGCGCGATACCAGAGACTTTTCCCAGCGCCCAATACGTTATCAGCCCCCAGAATCAGCGTACCGCCGTTAATGTAGGTATTTCCGGTATAGCTGTTGCCGCCATTATTTAACGTAATGCTGGTACTGGCATTAATAGCAAGATCGCCATCTCCGGTAATCAGGGCATGCAGCTCATCCGCACCGCTCGGTGTGGTGGCATCATTGGATAAGGTGGTGGTAAAACCGCTTAACAGTTGCAGTTCGGTTAAAGCATAGTGGGTATATAGCCCTGAAGCATCGTTACCCAGCGATATCGCATAACTACCAATCGCTACTGTATCGCCGCCCTGCTGTATATTGGCAGTATCCGCAATAGGGTTATTGGACAAATCCGTCAGCGTCAATCCTGACACATCACCGGTGACGCTACCGGCTGTAATCAGGCGGAAATCTGCCCCCTCATCCTGCTGTAATATATTGGCGGTACTATTGACGATATTGTCAGGACTGACGGCCACCGTACCACTTCCCAATGTCAGGGTATCTGCATTAATTACCCCGGTAGGCAAGTTTTCAAAACGTAATGTGCCGCCGTTAAATATCACACCGCCAATAGTCTGGGTGCCACTATCAACAATCACTGTACTACCGGTATCGAGCTGTAATGTTGCGTCAGTCAGCGCAACCGTATTATCTCCTGACAGGGTAAATGTACTGTTGCCAAGTTGGGCTGTACCGGCAAACAGATTTCCTGTTCCACTGCCAAACTGGAATGTATTGGTTTTATCCAGCAGCGAAACTAGCAGAATGCCGTTACCCGTTAAACTGTTATTAAACTGATAGTTACCCGATGAAGGAGAATCAACAAACAGCGTTCCCGCTGAGTCAATACTCACGGCAGAGCTGCCAATTGAACCCGCGTTGGTTAAACGCAATACGCCGCCAGAGACGTTGGTTCCACCAGAATGCGTATTGGCCCCCGTCAGAGTAAATGTACCCTCTCCGGTTTTAGTCAGTCGTCCTACACCGCTAAACGCGTTACCGGTAGCGATATCGAAACCATTAGAGTCAACCGTTCCCCCGCCGTTCAACAAGGCTAACCCTGTGGTGCTAAAACCGCTGATAAAGGCGTTATTACTGGCTAGCGCTTTTAATATTCCGCTATCGAGATTGACCTGGCCCGAACTGGTACCCGATAAGGTATTGGTTAACACTGTCCCGGAATTACTGACATTCAGTATCCCTGCCCCTGAAGCCCCAACGCTCGTCGTCACCCGAGATTTTAGTGTCGAACCAGCGCCACTAACCGTTAACGCGCTGCTATTAGTGATTTGAGTGCTGGAATCTTCAACCGTATTTCCGCCATTAATTAATAATGACCCACCGGTAACTTGAATATTTGAGCTGACATCCCCGGTAAGATTGACATTGCCTGTCAGGGTCAGCGATCCGATATTTTGTTTCAGTAAAGAGCCGGTGCCAGTGATAGTTCCCGAGTAGACATCACTAGCCGTATTATTTACCGTTAGAGAGGTGCTGTTATTGGCACCCATGGTTATTGCACCATCCGTGCCGCCGTTAAGATTCTTCAGCGTCTGGTTTAGGCCATTCAGATCAAAAGTACCGCTATTAATCAGCAAGCCGCTACTGTTGGCAATCATATTGGCGATGCCTGCCTGCAATGTGCCATTGTTAATGGTCGTATCGCCAGTCAGGGTCTGAACGTTTGTTAGGGTGGTCGTTCCTGAACCTGACTGAGCTAATGCTCCTGTGCCACTAATAATTCCGGTATAGGCATAATTATCGCTGCGGTTAAACGCCACTGTGCCACTATCAGTGATGTTATTGCTGATACTCCCCCCGGTGCCGCTACCGTTATCGCCAATCTGAAGTATGCCGCTGCTATTGGAGACATTAACCAGTCCGGTATAGCTGCCTTGTCCGGTAACCGTTAAGGTTCCGCCGTTATTTTTTACCAGGCTGGTATTCGAGCCAGACAGTACCGCGCTCGAATCGATAATCAACGCGTTCTGCCCTGTTCCATCAAACTGAATCGCCGTGGTGCCATTACCACTGGCATTCAGCGTTCCGGTGAGCTGTAGCGACACATTATTATTGGTGGTGTTCTTAATGTTACCGTTAAGCTGTGCACCACTGCCAATAGCCAGCAGGCCACCGCTTAACGTCCAGTTTTGCGTACCTGTGTTGGTTAGGGTCCAACTGCTGTTTTCTTGTTTATCAAACAGAACAAAGCGACGATATTGGGTTGAGTTACCAATCAAAGAAAGATTAAAGCTGTCGGAGCCGGTCTCACCGCCTAATGCCAACAGATCGTTCCCACCGGCGGCATCAACAAAACCGGTAATGATTGAGCCCGGTTCCAGAATCAGGGTATCTGCGGTACCAGACCAAAACATCGCCCCTTGGCCCGATGTATTTTGGATGGTACCGGCATTACGCACGGTAATCGCCGCATTCGAGTTGATGGCCCAGTCAGAACCCCCAGCGGCCGTTGAAATCAACCCTCGATTAATAATATTGGCAGTACCATACAATTGCATGGTTCGGGTGGTTGAACTAATGGTTCCACCCACTTCATTCGTGATATTAATGGTGCCGGCATTGTTCCAGATGGCATAATTATTACCGGTAGAGATAGTGCCGTAGTTATCGATAGTGGTGTTGTTACCGGCAATGTTTAATGCCATACCGCTAGCCGAAGAGATGGTGGCGTCGGCACTATTATTAATAATATAAGTGCTTGTTCCCGTTAAGTTTAGCGTCTCACCATTAACCGAACTAATGGTGCCCGCATTATTCAGTATTACGTTAGTGTTATTAACACTACTTTCAATCGTATTTGCTGAACCTGTAGCCGAGCTATTGATCAGCGACCCATTATTAATGATGGTATAGTTTCCGCTGGTTCTTAGCCCTATCAGATCGGCCGCTCCTGAACCACTGGGAACCGTTACACTTCCTTGGTTGGTTAATATCCAACTGGTATTCGTGGGACCGCTAATTAGAATACCGGTATTGGTACCGCCAGAATAAACATAGCTACCACCGGAGTTAATGGTTAACGCCGTATTGTTGCCGGTATAGGTCAGTAATCCCGTAAAACTGCTATCTAACGTTAAGGTACTTCCGGCGGTACTGATAGTACAGTTGCCCGTTTCCGGTGTCGTTACCGAACCGCCCGTGGCACCACAAGCAGCATCGGCAACGTTTGAGATAAGTCCCATCACCAGCAATGGAAAAGCGCGATATAAACTAACCACTAACGGAGAAAGTTTATACTCAGGATGACCAGTTTCTTTATTGATAAATAACGGTGCCATATTACAATATTCCATTCAACTGACTTATAGCTATAAGTATTGTCCATTTCTTCAAAAATGAAATATTCACACACAAAATTACATCTTTTTCTCAATTGTAAAATAGTTAAAAAACCTTTCTCACCGATAAATATAAAATTAATTAAACCATAGCTAATTCAATAAATTATAAAAAACACCCCACCTTCAAACACACCTTTAAAAAATAAATAAGCATTTTTAAAAAATAGAAAATGGAGTCATTCAATAAAAAACACCCATTAAATAAAATAAAAAAATTAGAATTAATACAATGCACTTAATCCAATGAAAACAACAACATAAAAACCATTAAATGAAAATAAATACAACATATTTGATTTGGATTTGATTGTCTAATTTAATCAAAACCCCATACAAATTATCAAAATATATAAAAGAAAAGGCTCATCAATCGTGAATTGACGAGCCTTCTGACTAAAAAAGACCTTTGGCTATGTGTTATAGCCCATCATTTCCAGCAGTTGCTGGGCCTGTTGTATGGCTTCCTGACGGTGAGTAACGCCGATTTTCTGATACAAATTACGGATATGGGTTTTGATAGTGGTAGAAGCAACGCCCAGTTCTCCCGCGATTTGATCGTTACTGTAACCGGAATAGATTAGCCCTAGAACCTGCCACTCGCGATGGGTTAACTGACTGGTGCGAATCAGCTCAGGCGTTTGGGCATTATTCAGCAGTTGATGAACAAAGTTCTCATCAAAATGGGCAAACTTATGCCGATAATGCTGATTAAGCTCGCGTAAAATACGCTGAGCATGGTGTTGATTCTGTTCAGATAAGCTATTTAGCTGCAATAGCTGGCGCAATTGCTGGGCCATACTTTCGCCTTCAATGACGAAGTTGCTAATAAGGCCGGTACGATAGGCCAGCGTCAGCGCTTCAATCAGCATCTGCTGCGCCTCACCCTTCTGCCCTTTATGCCAGTAAAGCATATTGCAGAGTATCAGATTACGCCCCAGCTCACTGACCAACTGTAGCTGCCGCGCACTCTTAATGATATCCAGCAGGATGACTTCCGCTTCATCATACAAACCTAGCAACAACTGAGCCCGTATAATATTGCGCCATTGCCCATGTTGAAAATGATTGTAGGCTCCGGTCGGCCGTTGAGTCCGATGTAGCCAACTGGCAGCGGCGGCCCGGTCATCCGTCATTTGCCAATAAATTACTCGCGGTTTATCGGCATTAGTTTGCCAGTCGCTGTGGTACTGAGCATTACTTAGCAGGTTTTCACAGCGATAGAGATAATGACGGGCATTATCCAAATTGCCGCGAGCTAAAAAGCATTTAGCCAGCAGCGCCAGACACTGTAACTGCTGCTGCCCATTGTCTAAAATTTCTATTCCTTTGCGAGTAGCCAGTTCAGCCTCATCAAGGCGCGACCACTGCCATAATAGCTGAGCACGTAAACGCAGCAGAAACTCATGCATTGGTAACTGTTGTAGGTTGAACTCATCCACCAGCACAAAGGCTTTTTCCTGTATTTCATAAGCCGCTTGTACAAAACCTTGAGCCAACAGAATTTCACTCTGTTGCAGCAGCGCCCAGAGCGCGTAGTGATAAATTTCAAAGTGACGGGCCATCTGCTCGGTTTGCTGCATCATACTGAGCGCTTCGATTAGATTACCTTTGCAGTGCATCACTTCGCCAATCACCGATGTGGCAACAATTCGCCCGTAATAGCTGTCCGGCGCTAGATTTTCAATCGCTGTCATAGCCAGCATTTCCGCTTCATCTAGCGCTTCAGAATTAATGGCGATTTGTGCGCGCAAAACGTCAAATTCGGCGTATAACCAAGGTTCAATCTCTATTTGTTTTGCTGCGATCTCTTTTTCTGCTTTAGTGAGTAGCAGATTGACTTCCGCATGGCGATGTTGACTCTGAGCCAACCAAGCCTGTAGCAAAATGAGTTTCGGTTTCTCTATCAGATAATCGTAAGGTAGTGCACTAATGCACTCTTCCAGTAGTTCCAGCTCACCGTGATTAAACAGTGACCAAGCGTGCTGTAGCAAAATATCCCGCAGTAATTCAAGGTTATTCGCGCTTAGGGCGTGATAAATGGCCTCAGCGGAATAGCCCATGTTCAGCCACCCTTCGGCTGCCGCTTTGTGGATTTCAGGAAGCGCCTGAGCCAGTTCATTTTGACTGCGCTGATGTAAAAAACTGGCAAACAGAGGGTGAAAACTGAACCACTCTCCCCGATTGTCCATGCGCTGAATAAACAGCCCCTGACGCTCCGTCTCTTCGAGTCGCGCCTGACTTCGGTCTTCACCCGTGATACAAGTAATCAGCTCCGCATTCATCGAACGTAACACCGAACAACGTAGTAGAAATGAACGCGTTACTGCATCGGTACGATCGAGCACTTCATCAACCAAATAATCATACAGATAGCGAACATTAAGCCCAGAAAGGCGTTTTGTTGACGGCTTAACCGATTTCCCCGATTGGTGAGTGGAAAGCGCAATTAATTGCAGCGCCGTTGCCCAACCGGCTACTTCATCGCACAATCGGTGCGACTCTTCCACCGATACTGGCGTTTCAAGACGGCAATCAAAAAAATCTTTCGCTTCATCATGCGTAAACGCCAGATGCTGGCTATCAATCTCTAGCAGTTGGCCATGTACCCGTAATTTCGCAACACCCAGTGAAGGAAGATTGCGCGACAAAATCACCAGCGTGAGATTTTCTGGCTGATGTTGTAAAAAGAAACGCATGCCATCATGAATAACGTCATTGGTAATCAGGTGATAGTCATCAATAACCAGATACAACGGCTGCCGCCATTCAGATAACTCAACAAACAGCTGAGAAAACAGTGCGGTAATACTGGTGTATTGGTGCTTTTGCGTTAAGGTTTCGCTTTTCTCACAGTGCCCATTGGTAGCCTGTTGCACTGCGGAAACTAAATAGCTGGCAAAGCGTTGTGGTTGATTATCGCTTTCATCCAATGAATACCACCCCAAATAAGGCATTTCAGAAGCCCATTGGGTTATCATCGTGGTTTTTCCATAACCTGCCGGGCTCGTTACCAGTATCAAGCGATAGTCGAATGCATTGGACAATTTATTCAGTAAACGGTGACGTATCACTACGTGGGATTGTCTAACTGGACGGCTTAACTTCGATGGAATTAGCATATAATCAGACTCGCATCTTAATTTATATATTTAAATACAATTAGTTATAGCACAGATAATTTACTTTGCACGCCAGCCCAATACATCTGACTGTATCTCAATTTAACCCTAACCTGAGGTTATATGAACAAGCCCGGAGTCACAGTTCCAACTTTCTGTTTTGATGCCTGTCTGATATTAGTCGCATACTCTATTTTTATCCGCCCCCTAATCGATAATTTTGTCCCTGAGAGAATAAAAATCACCGTATGAATATGGTCCGGCTACGCCCCTCTCCTCCTCCCTAACTAATCCCCCTCGGGATGATGCTCTCCACCTGCATCAATGACAGCATGAGCACGACTCTATAATTAACAAAATCAGAGGCCCTACCTACTATGCAAACATTTAATACCGCGCAGTTTCATGACAGTCTGGCCCGTCAATGGCGAAGCTTTGGTCTGCAATCCGCGCAACAGATGACTCAACACCAATGGTGGCAAGCGCTCAGCCGAACATTAAACGAATTACTGCCGCTGCAAGCTACCGCTCCGAATACTCAGCAACGGCAAGTTAACTATATCTCGATGGAATTTTTGATTGGTCGATTAACCGGTAATAACCTGCTCAACCTCGGGCTATATCAACAGATAAAAACCGCGCTGGCCGACTATCACGTTGACCTCACCGATCTATTAGAGCAGGAAGTCGATCCTGCACTGGGTAACGGCGGCTTGGGTCGTCTGGCTGCCTGTTTTCTGGACTCAATGGCAACAATTGGTCAATCGGCCATTAGCTATGGTTTGAATTATCAATATGGCTTGTTCCGTCAGTCATTCAAGCAAGGACACCAGCATGAGTCCCCTGATAATTGGATGCGTGAACACTATCCTTGGTTTACCCGTAATGAGACGCTAAATGTACCGGTTAACTTTGGCGGCAAGCTGGTTAAAAATGCCCAAGGCGTTGAACGCTGGGAACCCGCTTTAACGCTGGTGGGTGAAGCTTGGGATCTGCCGGTGGTGGGTTATCAAAATGGGGTGGTTCAAACTTTAAGATTATGGCAATCCACCCACAGCACACCTTTCGACCTCACGCTGTTTAATGATGGTAAATTCCTTCAGTCGGAGCGACTGGGTATTGAAGCGGCAAAACTGACCAAAGTTCTCTATCCAAATGATAATCATACTGCGGGTAAACGCCTGCGTCTGATGCAGCAATATTTCCAGTGCGCCTGTTCTGTGGCGGATATTTTGCGTCGTCACCATCTAGCAGGACATAAAATTGAACAGTTGGCGGACTATCAAGTCATCCAATTAAATGATACTCACCCCACAATCGCCATTCCTGAACTGATGCGTATTCTGCTGGACGAGCATCAGATGAGCTGGGATAAAGCTTGGGCTATCGTCAGCAAAACCTTTGCTTACACCAACCATACCCTGATGCCGGAAGCCCTCGAGTGCTGGAGTGCTTCACTGATGCAAAGTCTGCTGCCGCGCCACTTTGCCATTATTAAGCAAATTGATGCTCACTTTAAACCGCTGGTAGAGAAAACTTGGCCAAAAGATAAAGCCGTATGGGAAAAACTCTGTGTGGTTCATAACCGTCAGGTACGCATGGGCAACCTGTGTGTTATCGGTGGTTCTGCGGTGAATGGCGTTGCCGCCCTGCACTCCGAGCTAGTGGTGAAAGACCTGTTTCCTGAATATAACCAGCTATGGCCAAACAAATTCCATAACGTGACCAATGGCATCACGCCACGCCGCTGGTTAAAACAGTGTAATCCCGCGTTGGCATCACTGGTTGATGACGCCATTGGTACCGGTTGGGTAACGGATTTAGACCAGTTGAAAAAGCTGGAGCCTTTTATTGGCGATGCCGCTTTCCGTCAACGCTATCAGCAAATCAAAGATGACAATAAACAATATCTGGCGCGCTATGTGAAGCAGGTTACCGGCCTGATCATTAACCCTGATGCCATATTTGACGTACAGATAAAGCGGTTGCATGAATACAAACGCCAGCACCTTAATCTGTTGCATATTCTTTCTCTTTATCGCCAATTACGGGATAACCCATCGCTGGATATTCCACCGAGAGTATTTATTTTTGCCGCAAAAGCCGCTCCGGGATATTACTTAGCAAAAAATATTATTTATGCCATTAATTGCGTGGCGGAAAAAATCAATAACGACCCGCTGGTTAACCAGAAGCTACAAGTGGTATTTATTCCTGACTATAAAGTATCGGTCGCTGAGTTGATTATCCCTGCCGCCGACGTGTCTGAGCAGATCTCTACTGCGGGTAAAGAAGCATCAGGTACCGGTAATATGAAGCTGGCACTGAACGGGGCGCTAACCATTGGTACACTGGATGGCGCTAACGTAGAAATTGCCCAAGAAGTCGGGAACGAAAATATCTTTATTTTTGGTCATACCGTTGAGCAGGTTAATGCCTTAAAAGCCTCTGGCTATGACCCGCTGAAGTGGCGTAAGAAGGATAAGCATCTGGATGAGATTCTGAAAGAACTTTCCAGCGGCATCTTCACTCAGGGGAATAAACATGCCTTCGATCTGATGCTAAACAGTCTGGGCAGCGGCGGCGATCCGTATCTGGTTCTGGCTGATTTCGCAGACTACTGCGAGGCACAGAAACGTATGGGTGAGCACTTTATCGATCGCGACCTCTGGACGAGAACGACGATTCTGAATACCGCTCGTGTTGGTATGTTCAGTTCTGACCGTTCTATCCGTGACTATCAGCAGCGTATTTGGCAACGCAAAGCATAAGCAGGTATGTATGAAGAAAGAACAGTCACTCCTAGAGCAAACGGCCACCGCCGCAGGCATATCAAACAGCTATCTGAATGCCTATGGCCAACCCGAGATCATCAGCGATGAGGTGAAACAGCTATTGCTATCAGCAATGCAATTCACTCTGCCGGACGATAAAGAGGGGGAGCCACTTCCCCCGGTTATTGTGTTACGACAAGACAGTACGTTCTCTTTGCCACTGGCTTTTGAAGCACAGTGGCAGCTTACTTTGGAGCAAGGGGAATTACAGCAGGGAAACGTGGCTAAAGGTAAACCGTTAAAGTTACCGACCGATCTACCCTGCGGTTATCACCAGTTAACGCTGACCCGAGATCAGCAACAGTGGCGCTGTCAGGTTATTGTCGCACCAGAACGCTGTTATGAACCTGCGCCACTCCATCATCACCAAAAGCTGTGGGGAACCTGCGTGCAGATGTATACCCTCCGCTCGGATCGCAACTGGGGGATTGGTGATTTTGGTGATGTTCAACAACTGCTGAAAAGTATTGCTGAACGAGGCGGAGCCTTTGTTGGGCTGAATCCTATTCATGCCCTCTACCCGGCCAACCCTGAATTTTGCAGCCCTTATAGCCCGTCTTCCCGTCGCTGGTTAAATATTATCTATATTGATATCAATCAGGTGGATGATTTTCACCACAGTTCTAAGGCTCAAAAATGGTGGCAGCAGTCCGCTACTCAGAAAAAGTTAGCCGAGCTGCGTAAAGTGGAATGGGTTGATTATACCGGCGTGATGTCATTAAAGTTGGCGGCGCTAAAATTAGCCTATCAGCAATTTATTACCCGTCCGGAAAGAGATACATCACAGCGTGAATTCAGCGAGTTTGTGGCGCAGGGCGGTGATGACTTACGCTATCAGGCAATTTTTGATGCATTATCGGTTCATTTGGTACAGGAAGGCCACGCTTGGCAATGGTATCAGTGGCCGATGGACTACCAAGATAGTCAGAACCCTGAGGTCAGCCAGTTCGCTCAAGAGCATGCTTTTGAAGTGTCATTTTATCTGTGGCTGCAATGGTTAGCTCACCAGCAGTTAAGTGAATGCTACCGTCTTTCCCGTAAATTGAAGATGTCCATTGGCTTATACCGTGATTTGGCGGTGGGGGTTGCTCAGGAAAGTGCCGATGCTTGGAAAGACCGTTCCCTGTATTGCTTCAGTGCTTCCGTCGGCGCGCCACCGGATATTCTTGGGCCACTCGGGCAAAACTGGGCGCTACCGCCAATGAGACCCCATGTGATGGTAGAACGTGCCTATCAGCCATTTATTGACCTGTTACGAGGCAATATGACTCAGTGCGGTGCATTGCGTATCGATCATGTGATGTCATTGCTACGTTTGTGGTGGATCCCTCAGGGAGAAAGCGCTAAAAACGGTGCTTATGTGCATTATCCGGTTGATGATTTATTGGCGATTCTGGCGCTGGAAAGTCAACGGCATCACTGTATGGTCATCGGTGAAGACTTGGGGATTGTACCTAAGGATATTGTCAGCAAATTAAGCACCGGTGGTGTTTACTCCTACAAAATTCTGTTTTTTGAACAAGATGAACAAAATCAATTAACCCCACCAGAGGACTATCTACCCCAGGCGATGGCAACGGCAACCACCCATGATATGCCGACACTTAAAGGTTACTGGCAGTGCGGCGATTTAGCACTGGGTAAGCAACTGGGCCTCTACCCTAACCCATTGGCGCTGGCGCAAATCTATCAGGAACGAGAGCTTACCAAGCAGGGTATTCTGAACAGTTTGCATCGCTATTACTGTGTACCTAAAAGTATGCGTAAAACGGTGAAAGATATGCCGATGTCTCCGGAACTTAACCGCGGTTTGTTACGCTATTTAGCGTTGACGGATAGCGCTCTGGTGGGAATTCAGTTAGAGGACTTATTGGATATGTCGGAACCAGTGAACGTACCGGGCACCTATAAGGAATATCCAAACTGGCGTCGTAAGCTGACAAACTCACTGGAGAATATGTTTGCTGATTTATCGATACGTCGTGTGTTGAATGATATGGATAGCAAGAGACAGTTGGCGGCGACTCGGAAACCAAAGCGGAAATAGCGGTGAGGCTAATAACATTACGGGCCATCATTTGATGGCCCGTAATGTTTAATTGGTTTTTGAGGATATTCCGGCTGGTAGACCGTCTGTACGTTAAGCCAGAGTACGTCAGCCTTGCCAACGCTTAGCTTTTGGATAATTGGGAACTGAGGATATTCCGGCCGTAAACACGATCTTGCGTATATCACCGTTGTGCTCGGCCGGAAGACCGTTTGTACTTTGCTCTAGTGCGCTTCGGGCCTAGTCTGCCTAGGGGCACTCCGGCAGCTAAAGCTGCTACGACCCCAACGGCAGCCTCTCCCTCCGATTAGCAATGCTAACTGTCAGTCAGGTGATTCATTCAGGCATTTATTTTTTATATATTGCCCTTTGCCCTTTGCCCTTTGCCCTTTGCCCTTTGCCCTTTGCCCTTTGCCCTTTGCCCTTCAGGTTAAAGCATCCGAATGTTGCCTCAGCCAATAAAAAAGTAGCACGACCAACACGGATGTTGGTCGAGGCGCAGCGACGTCTGGAGCGGCTCTGCGCCGGTGCGTCGACTTTTTTATTGGCTGAGGTTGCCGCCGCAATGCGGCGGTCAACAATCGGCTGCGCAGGCGCGGGGAGTGCAGAGGGGCGTTCGCCCCAATGCCCCTCTGCTCGACGCAAACACCACCGTCGAGATAAACACTGAACCAAAAGCGGCGAAACTTACACCACCCCAGAACATTCAAAAAGGGGCGGTCAACAGTCGGCTGCGCAGGCGCGGGGAATGCAGAGGGCGTTCGCCCTAACGCCCCTTTGCTCGACGCAAACACCACCGTCGAGATAAACACTGAACCAAAGGCGGCGAAACTTACACCACTACAACCACCCCAGAACATTCAAAAAGCGGTGGTCAACAGTCGGCTGCGCAGGCGCGGGGAGTGCAGAGGGGCGTTCGCCCTAACGCCCCTTTGCTCGACGCAAACACCACCGTCGAGATAAACACTGAACCAAAGGCGGCGAAACTTACACCACTACAACCACCCCAGAACATTCAAAAAGCAGCGGTCAGCAATCGGCTACGCAGGCGCGGGGAATGCAGAGGGGCGTTCGCCCTAACGCCCCTCTGCTCGACGCAAACACCACCGTTGTAGTGGTCTAATAAACACTGAACCAAAGGCGGCGAAACTTACTCATGCCCGGCCACCACTCAGTAGCCGGGCAATACTTCATTGGCAGATAATATTGACTCAAAATCTAATCATTGGAAAATGAGTTATTTCTTCGCCTTAACACTCCCAACAAACGTCTCTCTCGCCGTTGTCGATCCCAATCTCTCCGCTTCATCCAGCAGCTTCAGTGCTTTATCAATATCGCCCTGCTTCACCGCAGCGCGAATACTTTGGTTAAAGTAGGTTTCGGTATCTGTCAGCACTTTTTCTGGCGCTGCATGCGCTTTCGCTACCGGTGCCGCCGCTGGCGCAGGAATGACGGCTGTAGCCGCCGCATCTGATGAGGATGCTGGCATTAATTGACCGATCATCACATTGCCATTTTGCTGATCAGATTTAACAACAACCTTCAGCGTCCCCTGCTCACTGTGTTGAGCAATAGGGTCCGGAATATCTGGCACTGCATTCCCCACGCCCTTGGCATAAGCTTTGGCTGGGGCGGTTAATTTGGTGGTCTGTTGCAGGTCTTTATTGGTGGTATACACCAGCATGTAGATCTGCTGTTGGCCTAAGGCTGGCGTCAGGCGCAACGTGCCTTGTAGGCGATCGGAATCCATAACTTCAGGACCGGCGTAAGTAAATCGCTCGCTAGGATAATATGCCGCCGGGCGCATTTGCTCGTCCAATACTAAAACGTTCGGTGCATAAACGCTTTTATTGTCGACTAGGCTGGATAATGTGATTTCCAACGTACCGCGATTAGCCGGTAGCGCAATGGTGGCAATCGCACCACGAATATCCCCCTGAGACAGTTGAGGTGATGCCGCATTCAGCTTGATAGTTTGAGTAGTCGGTGGAACTAGCGACTGCCAAGGTAACTGCTGTAGCTTACTGCCAGAAAGTGTAGGAGCGGTTGTCACGCTCTCCGGGGCCTGAACGTTATCACTGAACAGCGATACCGCCTGCGCCTGACTGCTCATGCCGCTGACCAGTGCCAGCGCTAAACATAAGGCCAGATATTTGTTATTCATTATTTTTTCCCTCTGAAAGTAACAAAAGACTCATACAACAGAAAAATGGCAGACGTTGAACAGCACATCATTCACGCCTGCCATTGGGACATCAGATGTTATTACCACCAAGCTTCGAATTGAACACCGAAGGAAAATTCATCGTTATTTCCACGGCTGTAGGTTTTAGTCGAGGTATCATTAGTGGCAACACCGTCGTTATATCCCCACTTCTCATCCCAATTTGCATAGGTACCAAATACGCGAATGGCCGGACGGGACCAAATGCTGTTACCTGCTTGCCATTGTTGTGCCAGCGTAATTTTATACTGACTGTTACGATCGCCCGTATTCTGAGCCTTCACATTATCATAGCCAGCTTCCAGCAAGGTGCTCATAATTGGTGTCCATTTGTACATTGGACGCACACCAACGGTGTACCACGTTGAGCCATTACTGTTATCAAGATCGGTATCCTGATACATAGCGACGTACATCAGATCCCAATCCTGCGCCAGAGAGATAGCACCGTGATCCAATACGCGGACCATACTGCCGTTATTATTCACGCTGGCACCCTGAGAGTGACCGGTATTCCAAGAAGTCATTGAATCTGTTGCATACTGAACCACAAACTTGTTAAAACCACTTAACATACTTTGAGTATGTTCTGCGGTGAACATAGCACCATCTTTTGAAGCATCATCCGCTAAAGAGTAGCCATCGCGTGCATTGGCGCGACCATAGTCAACACCCAGCTCCAGTACGCCATCCGGGTTGGTATTCAGGTTGGCTAAACGAATGTCAAACACGTCGTTAGCGGTAGGGACTTCATCCGCCTGTCCATCAATCCAACCGTGAGAACCACCGGCTTCGGTATCGCGCGTCACCGCCATAGACAATTTACCAAAGCCCAGATCGATATTTTCAAGCCCCGCTCCCGGACCTGAAATATCCCAGTAGTAAAAGTCGATCATATGTACATCGTGACGCTGGTAGAAACGCTTACCGGCCCACATGGTTGAACCAGGCAACCAGTCGATCAGGTTTTCACCCTTCACGTTAATTTCACGGAATGCCGGATCGGTTGCTTCCCAGTCGTTTGCCTGATCGATTGAGTAAGCTACGTTGCTGTCCAGATAAAACTTCTTATCGCCTTCTTGCCATAATTGTTGCCCTAGCTTCAATTCTGCGTAGGTTTCACATTCGTTACCTAAACGGTACTTACTCTGTGCTCCCGTTGCTTGGAAACACTGCTGGTCACCACCATCTCCTGACCAGCCAATACCAGAACGAGCATAACCATGAAAATCAACAGCCAGTGCCTGAGTTGCAAAAACACCTGCTGCAACGGCTAAAGAAAGTTGTAACTTGCGGGACACGACCATCGTAGTTCTCCTATGATGCCACTTAGTGGCAATATGTTTATTTAAACGCCCAGCTCTCTATGTAACCGTTGACAGGCCCTGCCATCGCTGTGAAATAGGTGACAGCGTTGTGGCGGTAAACCAATCGCAAAGGTGGAGCCTTCTTTTACCAAAACAACGTCGTTCTGACGGTAAATCAGGTTTTGTCCGATCGACGGAATTTGGATATGTATCTGTGTTTCATTGCCTAACTGCTCTACTACCTGTACTTCTCCCTCCAGCGTGACATCTGCAATCTCACTGGTTGTTAAATGTTCAGGCCGGATCCCCAGAGACATATTGGTCCCCACCTGAACTCCATGACTGTCTACCGGCAGCCAAACCTGCTGCCCGTTTGGTAATGCGATTTGAACTTGTTCAATGGCCGTCGCGGTGACTTTCACCGGTAGGAAATTCATTTTTGGCGAACCAATGAAACCCGCGACGAAACGATTCGCCGGATAGTGATATAGCGCCAATGGTTTACCGACCTGAGCAATTCGCCCGGCATCCAGCACCACGATTTTGTCCGCCAGCGTCATCGCCTCCACCTGATCGTGAGTAACGTAAATCATGGTGCGCTTCAGGCGGTTATGGAGACGGGAAATTTCGATACGCATCTGAACCCGCAGTGCGGCATCCAAATTAGAAAGCGGTTCATCCAGCAGAAAAACTTCTGGCTCCGCCACCAGCGTTCGGCCAATCGCCACGCGCTGGCGCTGCCCTCCCGATAGCTCTTTTGGCCGTCGATCCAGCATATGACCCAGTTGCAGCATCTCTGCAACTTGCGTCACGCGGTGCTTAATTTCGCTTTTAGGTGCTTTAGCCAACTTCAGGCCAAAAGACATGTTGTCTGCCACAGAAAGATGGGGATACAGCGCGTAAGACTGGAAAACCATTCCAATTCCACGCTGTGCCGGTGGTACCTCATTCATTCTTTTACCGTTGATGGTCAGTTCGCCGGAGGTAATATCTTCCAGGCCAGCAATCATGCGTAGCAAAGTAGATTTGCCACAGCCCGATGGGCCAACGAATACGACGAACTCACCATCATCGATTTCAAGATTAATGTCCCTGGAAATGACAACATCACCGAATGCCTTACTTACATTGCTTAGCGTGACATTGGCCATAATTAGCTCCTCTCTGTTTGTCGGTCTCTGTGGTCATACTCAACCAACCGATAAATTGGTATGGCTGCGATATTGCATAAAAAATCGCAAGTACAAATCATCCACTGGAAGGTTTTTTATGGGGGGAGGAGGTGGGAGGATGAGCTAAACAGAGGGGAGATGAATCCTCCCCTGATGAGAGAAAGATTGTGAATTTACTCACAAATTAATCACAGGCTTTATGTGATGACGCGCACAAAATGCGTTGCAAATGCCACACGCATCACACAAAGGTATTGGAGGGCATAGAAAAGAGGAGGATGCCTTTTATTCACGCACGGCGGCAACATAGTTACCGTGTAAATGTCTTTGCCTTGGCAACCGTATATCGATTGCCATCCAGACTACCTGACTAAATTGAAAGAAGGATAACTATGATGTTCCGTATACTAAACGCTGCACGTCGTCATACCCAACGTCCACTGGCGGTTTCTAAGGTGGCAACCATTTCTGCCCTAGTCGCACTTTGTCTCTCCAGCTCAGCGATGGCCAAAATTGAAGCAGGCAAATTGGTTATCTGGATCAATGGCGATAAAGGATACAACGGTCTGGCTGAAGTCGGGAAGAAATTTGAAAAGGATACCGGCATTAGCGTCACCGTTGAACACCCGGATAAGATGGAAGAGAAGTATCCTCAGGTTGCAGCAACGGGCGATGGCCCTGACATCATTTTCTGGGCTCATGACCGTTTTGGTGGTTATGCTGAATCCGGACTTCTGGCAGAAGTGACCCCGTCCAAAGCCCTGCAGGATAAAATTGCGCCTTTCACTTGGGATGCGCTGCGTTATAAAGGCAAACTGATTGGCTACCCTATCGCAGTAGAATCGTTAGCACTGATCTACAACAAAGACTTATTACCCGAACCACCAAAAACTTGGGAAGAAGTCACCGCTCTGGATACTAAACTGCGCGCTAAAGGTAAAAGCGCCATCATGTGGAATCTACAAGAGCCCTACTTCACCTGGCCACTTATCGCTGCTGACGGCGGCTATGCCTTCAAGTTCGAAAACGGTCACTATAACGTGAAAAACGTTGGCGTAAATAATACCGGAGCACAAGCTGGGCTACAGTTCTTGGTTGATCTGGTGAAAAACAAACACATCAATCCTGATACGGATTATTCCGTGGCTGAAGCTGGCTTTATTAAGGGTGAAACCGCTATGACCATTAATGGTCCGTGGTCATGGGGCAATTTGGATAAAGCCAAAATTAACTATGGCGTCACTATGCTGCCAAGTTTTAAAGGCAAGCCATCTAAACCATTTGTTGGCGTGCTTTCTGCTGGAATTAACACCGCCAGTCCCAACAAAGATCTGGCGAAAGAATTTCTGGAAAACTACCTGCTGACCGATGAAGGATTAACGCTGGTGAATAACGACAAGATGCTGGGTGCTGTGGCACTGAAATCCTATCAGGAGAAGCTAGAAAAAGATCCGCGCATCGCCGCTACCATGAACAACGCTCAAAAAGGCGAAATCATGCCAAACATTCCGCAAATGAGCGGGTTTTGGTATGCCGAACGCAGCGCTATTCTGAATGCGATCCACGGTCGTCAGACTGTTCCTGCCGCATTAAAAGATGTTGAAACTCGTATTACCAAGTAAATCTGTAACACAGCGGTGCAGATAACTGCACCGCTGTTAACGACCGAATGTTTGTAGTCTCCCGGGCCACCCAAAGGAGTTCGTCATGTCTGTTATTCAAACCGAATTACCGCAAGGAAACGGAAGAGTTAGCCTGGGGAACGGCCTGAAGTGGTTAATCATTACGCTTTTTGCTTTGTTTGCATGCTATCTGGTTGTGCTGATGTATGCACAGGGTGAATATTTATTTGCCATCCTAACCCTGATATTGGTGGGTTTAGGCCTGTATGTGTTTGCTAGCTCACGAACTTATGCTTGGCGCTATGTGTATCCGGGGATGGCGGGAATGGGACTATTTGTGCTGTTTCCTTTAGCCTGTACCATCGCCATTGCTTTTACTAACTACAGCAGCGTCAATCAGCTAACCTTTGAACGCGCCCAATCGGTACTGTTACAAAACCAGTTTACTTCTGGACATGCCTATAACTTTTCCCTCTATTCGGAAGGTCAAAAATGGCGTCTTTTTCTTAATGATACACAAAATGAGATGCTGCTTTCCGAAGCGTTTGATCTCAACGCGCTTCCGCCGACCCTAACCGTAGAAAAAATCACTGCGGCTCCAGCAGGAGAAGCCGCACCTTTGCGCGTAGTTATTCAAAACAACAAACAGCTTGGTACTCTGTCAGTTCAACTACCAGAAGAAAAAGTATTGCGCATGAGTTCACTGCGCCAGTTTTCTGAAATTCAATCGTTGTATGTGCTCGCAGAAGACCAAAAGACCCTGCTAAACCAGCAAACCGGCGTTCGCTACCTACCCAATGAAGAAACGGGATTTTATCAGGCTGTCAATGCCCAAGGTCAGTGGCAAAGCGAAGTGCTAAGCCCCGGTTTTACCGTTACCGTTGGCTGGAAAAACTTCCTGACGGTGATGTTTGATGAAGGGATTCAAAAACCCTTTATCTCTATTTTTATCTGGACTATCGCTTTCTCTCTGCTGACCGTGATATTTACCGTGGCCGTGGGCATGATATTAGCCTGTGTTGTCCAGTGGGAGGCGCTGAAAGGCCGGGCCATTTATCGGGTGCTATTAATTCTGCCTTACGCCGTTCCCTCTTTTATCTCTATTCTGATCTTTAAAGGGCTGTTCAACCAAAGCTTTGGTGAGATCAATATGATGCTAGAAGCGCTATTTGGCATCAAACCAGCCTGGTTTAACGATCCGGTGATGGCACGCAGCATGATCGTGATCGTTAATATCTGGCTGGGCTATCCCTACATGATGATTCTATGCATGGGGCTGTTGAAGACTATTCCCGATGATTTATATGAAGCCGCGGCGATGGATGGTGCAAATTTGTTCCAGAACTTTTTTCGTATCACCTTCCCGCTATTAATTAAACCGCTAACACCGCTGATGATTGCCAGCTTCGCGTTTAACTTTAATAACTTTGTATTGATTCAGTTACTCACCAATGGCGGTCCCGATCGAATAGGTACCACTACACCGGCTGGTTATACCGACTTATTGGTTAGCTTCACTTACCGTATGGCTTTCGAAGGCAGCGGCGGACAAAACTTTGGCTTGGCAGCGGCTATCGCCACCCTGATTTTCTTACTGGTAGGCGCATTGGCGATTATCAATCTGAAAGCATCACGTATGAACTTTGATTAAGGAAGGATAACAATATGGCAATGGTTCAACCTAAATCTCAGCGATTGCGTATCGGTCTTACCCATTTTCTGATGCTGTGTTTTATTGCACTGATCATGTTTCCGCTACTGATGGTTATCGCAATTTCTCTGCGCTCGGGTAACTTTGCAACCGGCAGTTTAATCCCTGAACAGATATCTTGGGAACACTGGAAACTGGCGCTGGGGTTTAGCGTAACTGATGCCAGCGGTAAAGTGACGCCACCGCCCTTCCCCGTTTTGCTGTGGTTATGGAACTCCGTCAAAATTGCGGTTATTACATCAATCGGCATCGTGGCCCTGTCAACCACCTGCGCTTATGCTTTTGCACGTATGCACTTTCGCGGTAAAAGTACTCTGCTAAAAAGTATGCTGATATTTCAGATGTTCCCAGCCGTACTCTCTTTAGTCGCGTTGTATGCATTGTTTGACCGTCTGGGACAATATGTTCCCATGCTGGGATTGAACACGCATGGTGGGGTGATATTTGCCTATCTGGGAGGAATCGCCCTGCACGTATGGACGATTAAAGGTTATTTCGAAACGATTGATGGCAGCCTAGAAGAAGCGGCTGCATTAGATGGGGCCACGCCATGGCAGGCTTTCCGTTTGGTTCTGCTGCCGCTGTCGGTGCCCATTCTGGCAGTGGTATTTATCTTGTCGTTTATTGCTGCTATCACCGAAGTACCGGTAGCGTCATTGCTGTTACGCGATGTAAACAGCTATACGTTGGCAGTAGGCATGCAGCAATATCTCAACCCACAAAACTATTTGTGGGGAGATTTTGCCGCTGCCGCCGTGTTGTCCGCTATCCCAATTACCGTTGTCTTCCTGCTGGCCCAGCGCTGGTTAGTGAGTGGCCTCACGGCAGGCGGTGTAAAAGGATAGTGTTTTTAAGCTGCATCCCTCATTGTTGTCTTTGTATCACTTCAGCGGTCTTTCTGGCCGCTTTTTTTATTGATATTTGTGATGCGGTACGTTGAAACCATCAGCACGATACTGGTGATATTGCCAAACTGATTGAGCACGCTGTAAACGGGTTTAATAAGTCACTTAATGAATCCAATCTCCTGTGCCTTACAAAACCCTCAGAAGGTGTTTCTGGCGCTATATTGGTGACTTAAGGAACGCAGGCTCTAATTCTATATCAGCGGCATAGAGATACTCGCTCACAGGAAATAATGAGCGCATAGAGAATCAACCGCTAAACCGTAGAGCAGCTAGGAATGGAAAAATATTAATTTTTGGACATAAAAAAAGATACCTTTCGGTATCTGCAAACTTCAAGATGGTGCACCCGAGAGGATTCGAACCTCTGACCGCTCGGTTCGTAGCCGAGTACTCTATCCAGCTGAGCTACGGGTGCTCTTTAATTCTTTAAAACAAATACTACAAGGCATTTGTTTTCATGACAAACGCTGTTATTAAAACAACAGAGTGAAGTATGGTGCACCCGAGAGGATTCGAACCTCTGACCGCTCGGTTCGTAGCCGAGTACTCTATCCAGCTGAGCTACGGGTGCTCTTTAATTCTTTGAAACAGATACTACGACAACATCTGTTTTTGATACGAATGCCGTTACTATAACAGCACTGTAAAATATGGTGCACCCGAGAGGATTCGAACCTCTGACCGCTCGGTTCGTAGCCGAGTACTCTATCCAGCTGAGCTACGGGTGCAGATTATAACAGCGTAGTAAATGGCGGTGAGGGAGGGATTCGAACCCTCGATGCAGCTTTTGACCGCATACTCCCTTAGCAGGGGAGCGCCTTCAGCCTCTCGGCCACCTCACCGTGTTCTTACTATCTGCAGGTTGCTAAACATTTAAAATGTTTATTAACACTGCGTGGCGCACATATTACTTTCCCGAACTTATAAGTCAAATACTTTTTCGTTCATTAGGTTCGTTTGTGCACTAAGCAAACAACACGAACACTTTGTCAGCAAAAAATCGTGCTTTTGTGGCTAAACCTGGGAATAAAACAAGGGTATAAATAAGACGTAATAACAAAAAAAATTGGCGTATTGCGCAAAAAACAACGCGCCTTACTTTCTATAACTGCAAGTAAAGCGCGTTAATGGATTAAAAAGTCGATTGCTGTGACTTTTCAGCCTGAATTCGCTGGTAAATCTCTTCACGGTGAACAGATACTTCTTTCGGCGCATTAACACCAATACGAACTTGATTACCTTTTACGCCCAGAACAGTAACAGTTACTTCATCACCGATCATCAGCGTCTCACCAACTCGACGAGTTAGAATAAGCATTCTTTGCTCCTTGACAGATTAAACAACCATTGCATCTCTTTGTGCATCCTGCCCATTATCCATGATATGTCCTAAGAACGTAAGCTATAAATCCGGTAGATTCACTAGCATCACGGTATTCATTCAGCCAATAATCAAGATAAGAACACGCATACGCCTAAGTTTAGCTAATTTTTGTAATTTTGTACTAAATTGTTTCAACTAAAAATATCAGACAATTCCGCAGGTTCTAATATGATAAAGCGCGTAATCATACAAACCTGCGGAATCTCCTATTTCTATAGTTTAGCCGCAACCCAATTTTCGACCGTTGCCAGTGCAGCCGGTAATGCTGCCACATCGGTACCGCCCGCCTGAGCCATATCAGGACGACCGCCACCTTTACCACCCACTAACTCCGCAACAGGGCTAATCAGGTCACCAGCTTTTACGCGATCAACCAGATCTTTGGTAACGCCAGCAATTAAACTAACTTTATCATCATGTACCGTTGCCAATACGATGATACCGGAGCCCAGTTGATTCTTAATATCATCAACCATGGTGCGCAGCATTTTTGGCTCAACGTTTTGCAGATTGCTAACCAGCAGCTTAACCCCTTTCACGTCTACCGCTTTGCTGACCAACGATGAGCTTTCCTGAGCGGCCAGTTGATCTTTTAACTGTTGAAGCTCTTTCTCAACGCCTTTGGCGTGTTCTAGCAGGCTTTTCACTTTCTCAATCAAGCTGTTGCTGTCACCTTTGACCAATGACGCAACTTCGCTCAGTACGTCACTTTGCTGATGCATGGAAACTATCGCGTTTTCACCGGTGACGGCTTCAATACGGCGCACACCAGCAGCAATACCTGATTCCGACGTGATACGGAACAAGCCAATATTACCGGTCGCTTCGGTATGAGTACCACCGCATAGTTCAGTTGAGAAATCGCCCATCGAGAGTACGCGAACTTTGTCATCGTACTTCTCGCCAAAAAGCGCCATTGCGCCTTTGGCTCGCGCATCGTCCAAATCCATGATATTGGTTTCTACCTGCAAGTTACGGCGAATTTGTTGATTGACTAAATCTTCAACAGCACGAACCTGTTCAGGTTTCATCGCTTCAGGATGGGAGAAATCAAAACGCAGATAGTTGTCATTAACCAGAGAACCTTTCTGTGCAACATGCTCACCTAAAATCTGACGCAATGCAGCATGCAGTAAGTGGGTTGCCGAGTGGTTCAGGCGAATACGTCCACGACGTACCACATCGACCAGAGCATCAACACTATCACCCACTTTCAGTTCGCCCTGAATCAAGCGACCAACGTGACCCGTTGCCTGACCATATTTTTGTGTGTCCAGCACGTCAAACGTGCTATTGGCAGACTTCAGTATACCCTGATCGCCAACCTGACCACCTGACTCGCCGTAGAATGGTGTACTGTCCAGCACCACTACCGCTTCCTGACCGCTCTTAATCTCTTTAACTTCATTACCAGCAACAAATAGAGCAATAACTTTTGATGACTGTTCCAGACGCTCATAGCCGCTAAAACAAGTTTCACCGTTGACGCGAATTAATTTACTGTAGTCAGCACTAAAACCGCTAGATTCACGAGCACGGCGACGCTGCTCTTCCATCGCCTTTTCAAAACCGACTTCATCAACTTTAATATTGCGCTCACGGCAAACGTCAGCAGTTAAATCCAGCGGGAAACCAAAGGTATCGTACAGGCGGAATGCGGTTTCACCCGCCAACGTATCCCCCGTTAATTTGCTCAGTTCATCATCCAGCAGCGTTAAACCACGCTCCAGAGTACGGGCAAACTGCTCTTCTTCCGTTTTCAGCGTTTGTTCAACCATCGCCTGCTGGCGGCGCAGCTCATCAGCAGCGCTACCCATAACGCTAATTAACGGCGCCACTAACTTATAGAAGAACGTTTCCGTCGCGCCCAGCATGTGCCCATGACGTACCGCACGGCGAATAATACGGCGTAATACGTAGCCACGGCCTTCATTGGATGGCATAACGCCATCAGAAATCAGGAAAGCACAAGAGCGAATATGATCGGCAATAACCCGTAAAGACTTACTGCTCAAGTCAGTGGCTTTCGTGGTTTTAACCGCAGCATCAATCAGGGTGCGGAATAGATCGATATCGTAGTTAGAGTTGACATGCTGTAGAACCGCCGTAATGCGCTCTAAGCCCATACCGGTATCAACAGAAGGCTTCGGCAATGGCAGCATAGTTCCGTCGGTTTGACGGTTGAACTGCATAAATACGATATTCCAGATCTCAATATAACGGTCGCCATCTTCTTCTGGTGAACCCGGCGGGCCACCCCAGATGTGATCGCCATGGTCAAAAAAGATCTCAGTACATGGACCGCAAGGACCGGTATCACCCATCTGCCAGAAGTTATCTGATGCGTAAGCGCCACCTTTGTTATCACCAATACGGATGATTCTTTCACGAGGAATGCCGATCTCTTTTTCCCAGATTTCGTAAGCTTCGTCGTCCGTCGCATACACGGTCACCCACAGCTTTTCTTTCGGCAGGTTAAACCATTGAGCGCCGGTAAGTAGCTCCCAGGCGAAATTGATAGCGTCGTGCTTAAAGTAATCACCAAAACTAAAGTTACCCAGCATTTCAAAGAAGGTGTGGTGACGGGCGGTATAACCTACGTTTTCTAAGTCATTATGTTTACCACCGGCACGGACACAACGCTGAGAAGTCGTTGCCCGAGTATAGGCACGCTTATCCAGCCCAAGAAATACATCTTTAAACTGGTTCATTCCTGCGTTAGTAAACAGAAGAGTAGGATCGTTATGCGGCACTAAAGAGCTGCTGTCGACAACCTGGTGCCCTTTACTATTAAAGAAATCGAGAAACGCTTGACGGATCTCAGCGGTGCTCTTGCTCATATAATTTCCAATATCTGGCTAAAATGAAGGCGATTCGTAAGTTAAGCACGAAAAATCAGAAGTAAACGTCTTATTTACGAATTAAAAGTAGCAATAAGATAAAATTTCTTTGATGGGAAGTAAATCCGCAGAGGATTTATTATTCAGAATCGCTGAAAACTAATTGAATTTCGTCCTGAGCAAAGCCGCGATAAGCCAGATAACGCTGTATTTTTGAGCGTTCTTTCCAATCCGTTGGGATATCATGACCAAAACGCTGGGCCGCAACTTTTTTTGCTTTCTCATACCAATCAATACCGCACTCTTGCATTGCTTGGGAAATATCATCCCGGTCGATACCCTTCTGCTGCAATTCCGACTGAATACGCTGACGGCCGTAACCTTTATGGCTGCGGCTGATAATAAACTTACGGGAGTATTCTGCATCGTTAAGCCAGTTGTACTGGTGACAATACTCAATGGCCTGATCGATGGATTCTTTGGAGATGGGATCTTTTTCTGCGGTGCGATCGAAAAAAGAATGCGCCGCAAGTTTACGGCGCATCTCTTGTTCACTATAGTCACGCTGGGCTAATAACCGCATTACTCGTGGTAATAGTGATTTCATAACTAATCAACTCGTTACAACTTAAACTTACAGTTGAAATTAAAACTCTTCGCCTTCTGGCAGCTCTGCATCATCTTCTTCAACATCAGACACTGCTGGCACAAACGGGTTGGTAGTCAGCAATAATTCACGCAGGCGTTTTTCCAGATCGTTAGAAATTGCCGGGTTTTCCTGCAAGAATTTCATTGAATTGGCTTTGCCCTGACCAATTTTGTCACCGTTATAGGCATACCATGCGCCAGATTTATCTACCAGCTTATGTTTAACCCCCAGATCGATCAGTTCGCTCTCTTTAGAGATACCGCTGCCGTACAGAATTTGGAAGTCTGCCTGACGGAATGGTGCAGATATCTTATTCTTCACCACTTTAACGCGCGTTTCGTTACCAACCACTTCTTCCCCATCTTTAATCGCACCTACACGGCGAATATCCAGACGGACAGAAGCGTAGAACTTCAGTGCGTTACCACCGGTAGTGGTTTCAGGGTTACCAAACATCACGCCAATCTTCATACGGATCTGGTTAATAAAAATCACCAGACATTTTGCGTTCTTGATATTACCGGTTAACTTACGCAGTGCCTGAGACATTAAACGTGCCTGCAGACCAACGTGAGAGTCTCCCATTTCGCCTTCAATTTCAGCTTTTGGTGTTAACGCGGCAACGGAGTCAATGATGATAACGTCAACAGCACCAGAACGAACTAACGCGTCACAAATCTCCAACGCCTGCTCACCGGTATCCGGTTGAGAGATCAATAAATCATCAACCTGTACACCCAGTTTGGCGGCGTAAATTGGGTCCAGAGCATGTTCTGCATCGATAAAGGCACAGGTTTTGCCTTCTCTTTGTGCCTGCGCGATCACCGACAGCGTCAGCGTGGTTTTACCTGAAGATTCTGGCCCGAAGATTTCAACTACGCGCCCCATCGGTAAACCACCAATTCCTAACGCAACGTCCAGACTCAGTGAACCGGTAGAAACAGACTCAACATCAAGAGATTGAGTGTCACCCAAACGCATGATTGAACCTTTACCAAACTGCTTTTCAATCTGTCCTAATGCGGCGGCAAGCGCTCTTTGTTTGTTGTCGTCCATTATGCGGCTCCGTAGTTATCAAATGTGGTCATAAAGTTATATGAGACTTTATTTCTAAAGCGATGAAGTGATTATACTGTATAATCATACAGTATCAAGTCAGTTTTAAATAAATTTTTCCAGCACGACCGTCAAGGCATATTCTACCGCCTGTTGACGGACCTGATGGCGGTTGCCATTAAAGCGCCTTTTACGGGCAATCACTACCCCATCACGATTCGCCCAGCCAAACCAAACGGTACCTACAGGCTTTTCAGCACTCCCCCCATCCGGCCCGGCAATACCGCTAACTGAAATAGCAATATCTGCACGAGCGGCCTTCAGTGCACCGGTAGCCATTTCTCTCACCGTTTGTTCACTAACCGCGCCCCACCGAGAAAGCGTCTGTTGGTTAACGCCTAGTAGTTGCTGTTTAGCCTGGTTACTGTAAGTGACAAAACCACGATCGAAGTAGGCTGAACTCCCGGCAATCTCAGTAAAATAAGCCGCAATCAAACCACCGGTGCAAGACTCAGCACAAGTGATCCACTGACCTGTCGCAACAAGGCGTTGGCCTATCTGCTGACTCAACGTACAGATTCTGGTGTCCAATATTGATACTCCCTTGCGGTGGGCTGCTCATCTCAAGGCCTGAGAACGCCTGTCTCAGGCTTTGTTCGCCGTTAAGAATATTACCATATCTGAACAACTACCAGAGAATCAAACCTGCGAGTGCCGATATGCAAAACGTCTTCCAATTTTTCTCTAAATATTAAAAAAGGAGCACATCTGTGCTCCTTTTCTGCTAATAATCATCCATTATCTGGCACGTTTAACCGCTTCACCTAGCTGCCATACCGCCATTGCATAATGTGCACTGTGGTTGTAGCGAGTAATGGTGTAGAAGTTTGGTAGACCGTACCAATATTCATAGTTGCTGCCCATATCAAAGCGTAACAGGCTAGCTTCCTGATAGCCGCCAAGGGAGCTTTGTGGTCTAAGCCCTGCGGAAGCCAGCGTTGAAAGCGGATAGCTGGTGTTAAAGCCCTGCTTTAGTGAAGGTGCCTCACCAATGCCCGGTACGGCAATCGGGGCGCCTTTAGTCCAGCCGTGTGCTTTAAAATAATGCGCTACGCTGCCGATAGCATCTTCCGGATCCCACAGATTGACATGACCGTTGCCATTGAAATCCACCGCATAGTCTTTAAACGATGATGGCATAAATTGACCATATCCCATGGCCCCTGCATAAGAACCACGTAGAGAAAGCGGATCGTTTCCTTCTTTGCGGGCCATCAGCAGAAAGGTTTCCAGCTCACCGCTGAAATACTCAGCGCGGCGTGGGTAATCAAAAGAGAGCGTTGCCAGCGCATCAATAATGCGAGTTTTACCCATTACGCGACCCCAGCGGGTCTCTACCCCGATAATACCAACGATAATTTCGGGTGGAACGCCATATTGCTGCCAAGCACGTTGCAAGGCTCCTTCATACTGATTCCAGAACACCACGCCATTTTGTACGTTGTCAGACGTGATGAACTTGCTGCGATAGCGAATCCATGAACCGTTTGGTACTGATGGTTGACCGGTGCTCACCGTAGTAGACGGTGCCTGTTTGTCCATCAATCTGATGACGGAATCCAGCCTTTTAGTCTGACCGAATACGCTTTGTAGCTGTTGGCGATCAAAACCGTGTACCTGCACCATCTTATCAATAAAGCGAGTCGCGGCTGGGTTATAGGCAAAATCACCGTCTGCCAAATGGTTGGCATGTTCAGCCTCAAGCTGAAAACCGCCTTTTACGGGATATACATCAGAACGCTGTGTTGTTCCAGATGTAGACGTAAGAACGGGAGAGGTGGGCTTAGGCTTGCTGCTACAGGCAGAAAGCAACAGGATTAAAGGTAAAAAAGCAGCCAAATAACGCATCAAATATCCATATAACCAAACAAAAAAGAATGGTGCCTATGGTAAGGCATTATCTGCCATGAACAAACAGGAATATGCCTGACCTGTTGCACAACCTTGAATCAACTGGCGATAAATTAGTCATGGATATCTGGGTTTATGAGCACCAACAGCGATAATCACAAAAGAGTTTTAATTTCTACAGGGCTGAATATGAAATTGCGGGGAACCTTGCCCTCTTGCCTACTCGCCTGTTTACTGTGCAGCATCCAAATCATCAACGGCAGTATTGATAATGCACGCAAGATAGCCGGGCTAATAATTCTTACAACTTCTCCGGCAGTCAAAATGACGAATCCGACTATTGTTGGTAAACTTAAGCTCTGTTTGCTGAAGGTGAAGGCTTCCTTTTAGGTAAAAAATATCAATTCCGCTTTAAGTATGAAGCGTAAGTTATGAGGCAGATTCAATTCTGTTGTTCATATCGAGAGCTCCAGGAGGGGCAATGAAGAGCAATCCACAAATTTTAAATCAGAAATATCAAGAAGCTCTGGCCTTATATAACAAAGGTGAATACTTAAAAGCCGAGGGCATTCTGCGTCAATTGGTGCAACGAGCACCAAGATTTGTTGATGCGGTACACCTATTAGGTGTTGTTTATTATCTGCTTAACAGACATACCGAAGCTGAATCACTCGTTCGTAAAGCGATAGTTATCAAACCCACCTCTGAATGCTATTTTAATCTCGGTCTGATCTATCGTGAATTAAACAAAGATGCCGAAGCAGAAACCGCTTTCCTCAATGCAATAAAACTTGACCCACGACACGCCAAAGCAGCCAATAATCTCGGCAATATAGAACTTGGCAAAAAAAATTACGTTAAAGCAGAACATTATTATGATGTTGCGATAGCCAGTGCGCCTAAATATGCCTTAGCCTATAAAAATTTGGGGCTGGTTCTCAGAGATACCAATCAAGAAGAAAAAGCCAAACAAATACTGCAAAAAGCCATCCAGTTCGATCCCAATCTTGCTGAGTCTTACTCTATTCTGGCGGGTATGCATGAGAAAGATGGTGAATTTCAATCCGCTATTGATATGTTCAAGAAAATTGGCAATTACTGTTCCGCGCAGCGAGCCGCACGCCGTGGCGCAATCTGGGATGGGCTGGAGGAATTAGACAAAGCCGCATTGCAAAGTTTAACCGACAGTCGCGAATACAATTTTTTTGAACCTTGGTCACTATTAAATATCCCTGGATTGACGCCAATTCAACATCGAGATATCGGTCACATGTTCGCTCAGTTCAAACTGAAGAGTGCGTTGCAGCGCACGCCTGTGCCACTGGCGCCTACATTACCTGCTGATAATGTGTTGAGGATCGGTTATCTCTCCTCTGATTTCTATAACCATGCCACTATGCATCTACTGTCCGGCATTCTGGAAAAGCACAACACGGATAACTTCTTTATTCGGCTCTATTCCTATTCTCCTCACAAAAATGATACTTATACGGAACGGCTAGCCGCACTGAATATTGAAATAATCGATCTCAGTAATATGTCTGACAGTGCTGCGGCGAAAACCATCGCTCAAGATAATTTACATCTTCTGGTTGATTTGAAAGGTTTCACCCAAAATACCCGCCTGGAGATTGCCACATTGCGCCCTGCTCCAGTCATTGTGAGTTGGTTAGGCTATCCTGGGTCATTAGGTGAACCACGATTAGCAGATTACATCATTGGCGACCCGGTGGTGACCCCCGTCGAACACGCAGAACACTTTAGTGAAACGCTGGCATTAATGCCTCATTGTTATCAACCCAACGATGACCGAAAGAAAATTGCACCACGACCAAGCCGCGCTGACCAAAACTTACCGGAAGAGGCTTTCGTTTTTTGTAGCTTTAATCAAATCATGAAATATACCCCGGAGACTTTCGCTCTTTGGTGCAAGTTGCTACACAACGTACCAAACAGTGTCTTATGGTTACTTTCCAGTTCATCTGTTCCAATGGATAACTTACGTGCCGAGGCGGTAAAAAACGGGATTGATCCACAACGTTTGATTTTCGCCAATAGCCTACCGCTCGAACAGCACCTTGGACGTTTGCAACTGGCTGATTTAGCACTGGATACTTATCCGGTTGGCTCACATACCACCGCCAGTGATGCCTTATGGGCCGGAGTACCATTGGTTACCCGACTTGGTTCACTCTTTGCCAGCCGTGTCGCAGCTAGCCTACTTACCGCGGTTGGGTTACCCGAGTTGGTGACTGAAACCAATGAAGACTATTATCAGTTAGCCCTCTCACTGGCCAATGACCTGGCAAGAATTCAGCAGCTCAAAGATAAACTGGCCGCCAGCAAAACCACTTCACCACTATTTAATACCGAACAGTTTACCCGGGATTTAGAGCGGTTGTATCGAGCTATATGGCAACAGCATTGTGAAGAAAATGCGGAACGGAATCCGATAGTTTTGCAAAGCGAATAATCAATTTTCTGAAGTGAAAAGGCGCTCTTCTGCATGGAGGGCGCCAATAAAAATATTCGGGTGTCCACTTCCCTATATTTAGGACAGATCATAAACATACATTATGGTCATCAGGAGAAAATATTTGAAACCACTCTGAGTGTTATACTAATAAAGTTTCATTACGACGAGATAACTTTCCAATACCCCGCCTTTGTCGAGCCGACCCTTTCCAGAAACTTCAACTGCTGCAAAGTATTAAGATGATGTTCAACCGTTGGTGCTAACTTGCAGCTTTTCCGCAACCATGGTCATCGTCATCGTTGGGCTTTGTTTCAATAGGTTCTGTCAGGTACTGTTCTACCTAGTTCTTCAACCATAAGGATGGATACTTGTTGCTTTTGGCTCTCTTCTAATAACCTTTGTTTTTTGTTCTCTACGCTCAGTAGTCGGACAACGCCCCAATCGCCTTATTTATTTTATTTTTTTAGCTTAAGCCTTGCATTTTAAAGTGAAATTTGCGGGAAGCATCCGATTGTTATCTGTATGAGATTACCCACTATTGGGCTAGAATAACGATAGAAGAATATTTTAACGCCGGTCGCGCCACAAGTGACGTGCAAACCCATATTTTCTCCTGTATCAACCTTATCTTTATCATAAGGCTTCATCGCCTCACGGGCTTTAGTGGAAAGTGACTTTGCAGGCTGTTTGTCTCTCATGGTTACTTCACTTTAAGATAACTAAATGATAGATAACACTAATTTCAAAAATGATCGGTTTTTATTTTATATGTTAAATTATGTCATATTCAACTAAACACCTACATTTTAACCTACTGTTTTATGTGCGTTTTAGTGATATTTTATGGACAACATGAGATTTAATGATAACAAAGCAAACAATAATAAACATTAAACTCAATAACTTAATTGGATTGACTTTATGAATGACAGTTTAAATTTAGATTCACATACCCCCATGATGCAACAGTACCTGAAGCTGAAAGCCCAGCATCCTCATATTTTACTGTTTTACCGTATGGGTGACTTCTACGAGCTATTTTATGATGATGCCAAGCGCGCCTCTCAACTGCTGGATATTTCTCTGACCAAGCGGGGCGCTTCTGCCGGTGAGCCAATTCCTATGGCTGGCGTACCTCATCATGCGGTAGAAAACTACCTGGCGAAGCTGGTTCAGTTGGGTGAGTCGGTTGCTATCTGTGAACAGATTGGCGATCCCGCTACCAGCAAAGGGCCGGTAGAACGTAAAGTGGTACGCATTGTGACTCCGGGCACCGTCAGTGATGAAGCCCTGTTACAGGAACGTCAAGATAACCTGTTGGCCGCCATCTGGCAGGAAGGTGCCCAATTTGGCTATGCTACGCTGGATATCAGTTCTGGCCGCTTTCAGGTTTCCGAACCCGTAGATAAAGAGACCATGTCGGCAGAAATTCAGCGTACCAATCCCGCTGAATTACTCTACCCGGAAGATTTTACCTCAATGGCGCTTATCGACCAGCGCCACGGTCTGCGCCGTCGTCCATTGTGGGAGTTTGAATTAGATACTGCTCGCCAACAGCTTAATTTGCAGTTTGGCACTAAGGATTTAAATGGCTTTGGCGTAGAGAAATCAATACGCGCCCTGCGTGCAGCAGGTTGCCTACTGCAATATGTTAAAGATACTCAACGCACCTCCCTGCCCCATATTCGTGGTATTACACTGGAACGCCAGCAGGATGGCATCATTCTTGATGCTGCCACACGCCGTAACTTGGAACTGACCATCAATCTGTCGGGGGGCACGGAAAACACGCTGGCGGCCATCCTTGACCATGCGGTGACGCCTATGGGCAGTCGGATGCTCAAGCGCTGGATTCATGCCCCAACCCGTCATATTGAGCTACTGCATAACCGTCAATCCGCAATCAATGAGTTACAGGGTTACTACGACGATATTCAGCCTTATCTACGTAATATCGGCGATTTAGAGCGTATTCTGGCCCGTCTCGCACTGCGTACTGCCCGCCCACGTGATTTGGCCCGTATGCGTTATGCTTTTCAGCAATTGCCAGATATCCATCATGTTCTGGCACCGCTTGACTCCGGTTATATTCAGACGCTAAAAAAGCAAATTGGTCAATTTAATGAATTACAAGCATTGCTAGAACGCGCCATTATCGAATCACCGCCAGTATTGATCCGTGATGGCGGGGTAATCGCTCCCGGCTACCATGCAGAACTGGATGAATGGCGAGCTTTAGCCGATGGTGCCACCGATTACCTCGATCGTCTGGAAATCCGCGAACGCGAAAAACTGGGGCTGGATACCTTAAAAGTTGGCTTTAATGCGATTCATGGTTATTACATTCAGGTGAGCCGCGGTCAGAGCCATTTAGTGCCCATTAATTACGTTCGTCGCCAAACGCTGAAAAATGCAGAACGTTATATCATTCCTGAGCTAAAAGAGTACGAAGACAAAGTTCTGACCTCCAAAGGAAAATCTCTGGCATTAGAGAAGAGCCTGTATGATGGGCTGTTCGACCTGCTGTTACCACATCTTGAAGCGTTGCAACAGAGTGCTTCTGCATTAGCCGAGCTGGACGTACTGTGTAACCTGTCTGAACGGGCCTATAGCCTCAACTACATTTGCCCACAGTTAACGGATAAGCCCGGTATTTCCATTACCGGTGGTCGTCATCCGGTGGTTGAACAGGTACTGAACGAACCCTTTATTGCCAATCCATTACTGTTATCGCCTCAACGCAGAATGCTGATTGTTACCGGCCCCAATATGGGAGGTAAAAGCACCTACATGCGTCAAGCTGCGTTAATTGTCTTGATGGCCCATATCGGCAGTTTTGTTCCCGCTGAGAGCGCGATTATTGGCCCTGTGGATCGCATTTTCACCCGTATCGGTGCCGCTGACGATCTGGCTTCTGGACGTTCAACCTTTATGGTTGAAATGACTGAAACCGCCAATATTCTACATAACGCAACGGAACAAAGTCTGATTCTGATGGATGAAATTGGTCGGGGTACATCGACCTACGACGGTCTTTCTCTGGCATGGAGCTGCGCTGAAAATCTGGCGAATAAGATCAAAGCCATGACGCTGTTTGCCACTCACTATTTTGAACTCACCACCCTGCCTGAACGTATGGAAGGTGTGGAAAATGTTCATCTGGATGCGGTTGAGCATGGCGATACCATTGCTTTTATGCACAGCGTACAACCGGGCGCAGCCAGTAAGAGTTATGGTTTGGCGGTTGCTGCACTGGCTGGTGTGCCGAAAGACGTAATTAAACGCGCCAGACAAAAACTGAAAGAGCTGGAATCACTGTCGATTAATGCGGCTAATAGCACAGCAGAAGGTTCACAAATGGCGCTGATCGCCGTTGAAGAGACATCTCCAGCAGTTGAAGCACTGGTAAATCTAGATCCGGATACCCTATCACCTAAGCAAGCGCTGGAGTGGATCTACCGGTTAAAAGATCTGGTCTGATTTTTCCATCCTTAACGTAAAAAGCCGGTCAATTGAACTGTATTCATTGCCCGGCTTTTTGTTATAACAAATAACGCGATTTATGACACTGTTTCACGCCCGGTGTGAAACTGGATAATATCATCAAGAGAAGGCGCTTTATCCTTATTGGTTTGGCTTTCGCTATCCCACAATTTCGCCAGCGTAATAGCCTGACCGCAGTGAATAAATGCCTCTTCAATCTCAACCACAATCACACACTTCACTTTTTTACCGGTATCGGTGAAAAACTCACACAGAGAAGGGTCGATAGAGATCGTCGCTTTACCATTAATGCGAAAAGTTTCGTTATAGCCTGGCACTAAAAAGGTTAAACCAACCTGCGGGTTCTCAATAATATTCTGCAGGCCATCTAAACGATTATTACCAGCATAGTCAGGGATTAATAACGTTTTCTCTCCTACGGTTTTCACAAAGCCCGGATATCCACCTTTAGGTGATGCATCCACCCCGTTTTTACCCACCGTCGCCAGTACAAAAAACGGTGACATGGAGATCAGCGTCTGACCATAAGGTGCCAAAAAATCAATCTGCTTTTTCACCACTATTTCATGAGGCATATCGTAGTGTTCACGCAGTTGCTGTTGAGAAGAGACTGCGTGTTCAGGTTTTATATACATAATACTATCTCTGCAAAGTCAGCCAGTAAGTCCCGGTTAACTTCACGGGAAGAAACCGTTGATTCATTTCGTTCATGGTCTGCTGTGGATCAATGTCCTGATACAGCTCAGGCTGGATCCATTTCGCCATCACTTCAGCACCAACAATATTAAACGGCGAGCCAGAAAAATAGTTCCAGAAACCATACACTCGCCCATTTTTAACCGCATCAAAGGTATTAATCCCTTTCTGCTCCACCAGCGATTTTAACTGCCGCTGGCTTAATGCCATATCAACACTGGTGCCTAATGGCAGGGCTTTTTGTGGATCGACGGCAGAATGACCGGTCGCAATATATACCTGAGGGTTTTTCTGAATTAAGTATTCAAGGCTCAGTAATCCACCATTAGCCGTTGGGAACTTATCAGCACCAACGTTTTCACCTTTAAACAGTGATATATACTCACCAAGACCACCAGAACCACTGCTCCAACAACATTCCCATACGCCAGGATAAGCATGAAGCAAGACTCGCGGATGCTGTAATTGAGGGCCGTTAAGGCGGGAGGTCAAGCGTTCCATATGGTTTTGATAGAAGGCTATCAATTCCTCAGCTTTCGCTTCGCGATCCAACACCTGCCCCAGCACTCGCATAGAAGGAACGGTATTTTTCAGCGGTGACTGGTAGTAATCAATAAACACCACCGGAATTTTGCTCTTATTCAGCAGTGCTATCAGAGATTGCGAACGTGGCGCCTGCCATGCCTCGAAAATCACTAAATCCGGAGACAGCGACAACATCGTTTCTAAAGACAGCTCATCCCCGCTACCACTGCCGATGGTCTTCAATGAGGATAGTTTAGGAAAATGCTTCTGAAAAAGTTCGTAAGTGGCGATATCAAATTTCTTTAGTTCACTTCCCCAACCAACCAAAAATGATGTGGGATCTTCATGGGCATATGACAATGCGACAAAACTATAGCCCGATGCTAAAACCACTCGCTGTGGTTTTTTATTGATAACGACCTGATTGCCTAATACATCGGTGACCGTTTTTGGCCACTCTGCTGCACTGGCCGTTGACATACTGAAAATCAGTACTAACACCAGCTTTAACAAGCTTTTGCTCATCGAATTCTAAAACCCTATATATCAAAAGTGAAAACGGTTGGTATCCATAGCCCATGTGAAAACTCGCAGATCATACCACCGCTGATAACTATAGCTTATAAATAATGATAACTATTCGCAATATATTGTCTTAATGCGCGCTATTCCACTGGTTTAAAACTATTCATCAGGCTTCTTATGGTTTCAATTGACAAAAACATACAAAAGAAAAGAGAATACGCATGATAATTATTCTCATTTTAGATTCATTCATCAGGATACCCTAATCTATGAACAATCCGGTTGCACCGAACAGCCTGACTTACAAGCCATTAGCTTATGCTATTTTACTTAGCCTGACGGCGATTTCACCTGCGATGGCTGAAGAAACCACGGCTAAAAAAGCGGCTGACGAACATGAAACATTGCTCGTTACCGGCAGTAATACGGCGATGAAAATGGATACTCCCGCAGCAGAAACGCCAAGGTCAGTATCAGAAGTCACAGAACAAGATATCAAAGAGCGTGGCGCAAAAAAAATTGATGAAGCCTTACGCTACAGCGCAGGTATTCAGACCGGCCAGTACGGCGCAGATAACCGAACCGACTGGTTGATTATTCGGGGCTTCGAATGGGCACCTTATCAAAACGGTCTGCCCAGCATTTATAATGAAGCAGGATTCTACTCCTGGCATCAGGAAACGTATGGTATAGAGCGCATTGACGCCCTTAAAGGTCCGGCCTCCATGCTGTATGGTCAAAACCCTCCGGGGGGGTTGGTGAATATCATCACCAAACACCCAACTCGCTTAAAGCAAGGGGAAATTGACGTTGCCTATGGTTCAGACGATTACCGCCACTTTGGTATCGATACGTCTGGCCCGGTCAACGAAGAAGGTAACGTACTTTATCGCTTCGTTGGCTTTGCCAAAAAAGATAACGGTCCGGTAGATGGCGCATCCAGCGAGCGTTACTACTTCGCTCCAAGCATGTCCATTGATTTCAACGATAAAACAAGCCTGACGCTGCTTACCAGCTACATGAAAGATAACACTAACCCAACCAGCGGCTTTAAGCTGCCATACGGTACGCTGCATAGCACACCGTTCGGTAAGGTGGATAAAGACACAAGCTTTGGCGAGCCGAGCTACAGCAAAGGCAATTCAGAGCAATTCAACATCAGCTATGAGCTGAGCCACATGTTTAATGATACTTGGACATTTAAGCAGAATGGCTCCTACAGCTACCTTAACCTACTGTTACGCAACGTTTACGGCTCATATATGCTTGATGACCGGAACATTCAACGGGGCCTGACCTATCGCGATGGTAGCGCTCAAAACTATGCTATCGACAACCGTTTGGTCGGTAACTGGACGTCAGGTCGTTTTGAAGATACGTTATTGCTGGGTACCGATTACTCAACCATTAACTCACGTGGTACCGATGGTAACGTCTATAGTTTCGGCAGTCCTCTGGACATATTTAACCCAGTCTACGGTAACTACACGCCAGTCAGCGACGACCAGCTATTTGGTCACCACACCAAACGTTTTCAAACGGGGATATACGTTCAAAACCAGCTGAAGTTTGATGATAAATGGTTATTATTGCTCGGCGGTCGTTACGATAAAGCGCGTTCCAGCGACATCATCTCAAACGCGGGTGCCAACAGTAACACCGCCGACAGCCGTATCGATATGGATGACCACAAGTACACCAAAAGTGCAGGTTTAATGTATCTGGCTGACAATGGTCTTAACCCATACATCAGTTATTCAGAATCCTTCCAACCGCTGTCTGGGCGTGATGGCAACAATAAACCTTATGAGCCACAAACGGGGCAACAAACGGAAATCGGTGTTAAATATGTTCCCGCTGGCTTCAACGGTTACTTTAATGCTGCCGCGTTTGAAATATATCAAAAGAACATTTTGACCACGTCAAACGACCCAACCATTAACTACGCTCAGATTCAAACAGGAATGGCGCGTTCCCGAGGCCTAGAGCTGGAAGCCGTGGGTTATGTCACCGATGCCCTTCAACTTCATGCCAACTATACGCTAAATCGTGTGGAGACAATTCGTTCCGGCAATAGTGATGAAATTGGTAATCGCCTGCCGTTAACGCCGCTGCACATGGCTTCTCTGTGGGCCGACTACGCCTTCAATGGGAAACTTGAAGGGCTAACCATTGGTTCCGGTGTCCGCTATATTGGCAGCACCTACGGCGATAAGACTAACGATAAGGATCTGAAAGTCCCGGCTTACACACTGTGGGATGCAATGGTCCGCTATGACATCAACAAAGAGTGGCAAGTGCAGGTCAACGCCAGCAACCTGACCGATACTAACTACGTTAGCGGCTGTAACTACTGGTGTTACTACGGTGAAGGTCGAAAAGTAACAGCGAACATCAATTACCACTGGTAATTTAGCAACGCATGAAAAAAGCCGGCTTTATTTGAAGCCGGCTTTTTATCGTCTAATAGATTAATACCTAAAGGGATTATTCCTGAAACAGCGACTCAATATTCAGCCCTTGTTTCACCAGAATCTCACGCAACTGACTCAGCCCTTCGACTTGAATTTGACGAACGCGCTCACGGGTTAACCCAATCTCTGCGCCAACATCTTCTAGGGTTGCCGCTTCATAACCTAACAGGCCGAAACGACGGGCTAATACTTCTCGCTGCTTTGGATTCAGCTCAAATAACCATTTAACGATGCTCTGCTTAATATCATTATCCTGAGTCGTAAATTCAGGATCATTGTTATTCTCATCCGGTAAGATATCCAACAATGCACTATCTGATTCACCATTTAACGGAGAATCCACAGACGTCACACGTTCGTTAAGCCGTAGCATCCGACTAACATCACTCACTGATTTATCCAGTTGGAGTGCAATGTCTTCCGCGCGCGGTTCGTGATCCAGCTTTTGGGAAAGCTCACGGGCGGTACGCAAATAGACATTGAGCTCTTTAACGATATGAATCGGTAAGCGAATGGTTCTGGTCTGATTCATGATGGCACGTTCGATCGTCTGACGAATCCACCAAGTGGCATAAGTAGAGAAACGGAATCCTCTTTCAGGATCAAACTTTTCTACCGCACGAATAAGACCCAAGTTGCCCTCTTCGATAAGATCAAGCAGTGCAAGACCCCGATTGTTATATCGACGAGCAATTTTGACAACCAAACGCAGGTTACTTTCTATCATGCGACTGCGGGCTGCGGCATCGCCACGTAATGCCCGCCGTGCAAAATAGACTTCTTCCTGCGCGGTTAATAAAGGTGAAAAACCAATTTCTCCGAGATATAGCTGTGTCGCATCCAGCACATGTTGAGTCACATCTTGTGAAAGCAGTATGTCATCCGTGGAGCTATCTTCTTCGACGGTATCCAGTTGAGCTTTTTCGTCGAACTCCGTGGGTTCACTATCATCGAAATCGGCATTTTCAGGCCATTCGTTGACTTTCAGCGTATTGGAACTCATTTTTGTTTTCCTACCTGTAAATTGCGACAATCAGGCAGGAAAACAACTCCTGCCCAGTTAACGCTGCGGCAAATGCTGCAGCGGGTTGACAGACTTGCCCTTATAGCGGATTTCGAAGTGCAATCTCACCGAGCTGGTGCCCGTACTACCCATTGTTGCTATTTTTTGACCTGCTTTGACTTCTTGTTGCTCAGCCACGAGCATCGAGTCATTGTGCGCATACGCACTCAAATAGTCATCATTATGTTTGATAATGATTAAATTACCGTATCCACGTAGCGCATTGCCTGCATAAACAACTCGCCCATCAGCGGCTGCCTGTACAGTCTGACCACGAGATCCCGCAATATCGATCCCTTTATTACCCCCTTCTGAGGTGGAAAAGTTCTCTATCACCTTCCCTTCAGTCGGCCAACGCCAGCGAACATTTGAGGTACTGCTGCTACTCGCCGTTGCCGGTGTCGTTGCGGTACTACTCGCTGTGGTTGTCGTTCCGGCCGCTGTCGTAGTCGGTAACGTTTTATCAACATTTTGTTTACTACTTGGGGCGTGTACGCGCCTGAATTAGCAGAATCAACACTTGTTGTAGGATTTTGGTTAGACGTCACAGATGAGACGGATGCCCCATTATTACTGGCTCCAGCCAACATTCCACCCGTATTCGCACCGCCGCTAACGTTTAAGGTCTGACCAGCTGATAAAGAATAAGGTTCTGCAATGTTATTTTTTTGTGCCAATTCACGATAGTCATTACCGGTGATCCAAGCAATATAGAATAAAGTATCACCACGAGAGACGGTATAGGTTGGCCCCCCGTTGTAAGAACCTTTTGGAATATCAGAGTAGCTACGATTATAAACAATACGATCGCCGGAAGCGGCAGCCTGATGGCTGACAGCTTTGCTCTGACTAAACGGGTTACCGCTACTCTGAGCGGACGCATTAGAGGCTGCCGGAGCCAATTCCTGACCTTCGGTATAAACAATATTCGGACGGCTGGTATCCATCGCGACTGTCGTCTCTGACCCGGAGGTTTTTGCTGGGGTTGAGGTGGAGGCAGTAGAATAGGTTCCGCTGCTATTATTAATAGACGTAATTGGAGCAGGTTTTGTCGGCTCACTACTACAACCAACCAGTAACACACTTATCGCTGCGCCTATTGCTATACGCCGATACGTCATCATCGGGCTTCCTTTATTCATGCTTCCCCCACCGTGTAGCAGAATCAAAACTGATAATATCCATGCTTATCCCGTCAATAACAGGACAAACCTGCCATAAATATGGCGACTTAAAATTAAGTAAATCTGACGCTGCCGTTGCTAAGAAATCATCAAGATTACGGCAGATAGCATCACTTTATGCGACTTATACTACTAACAACTATCTAATAAAGACAGATAGCCGTAAATTGGACACTAAATTGATAGGTAACGTCAAACAAGAATAGATAAATTTACCTATCTCTACATATGGATCAGGCCAGTTCCCCTTTGACCATAGGAACAAAGCGCACCATTTCAATGGTCTCTACCATAAATTTGTCACCATAGCGTTGAATCAGTTGCAACAACTGAGATTGATGCTGTTCTCCCACCGGCAGTACTAACCGTCCCCCCTCCACCAGTTGAGTCATCAGAGAGGGGGGGATTTCATCCGGTGCCGCAGTAACAATAATTGCGTCAAAAGGCCCACGAACCGGCCAGCCTTCCCAGCCATCGCCGTGACGGGTTGACACATTATGCAAATCGAGCTGTTTCAGCCTTCGTTTCGCCTGCCATTGCAGGCTCTTAATACGTTCAATGGAATAAACATGATGTGTAAGATTGGCTAAAACCGCCGTCTGATAGCCAGAGCCTGTGCCAATCTCCAGCACTTTTGAGTTTGCCGTCAGCTTCAGCAATTCCGTCATTTTAGCCACCATATAGGGCTGAGAGATAGTTTGTCCGGCACCTATTGGTAATGCGGTATTGTCATAGGCCTGATGAGACAGCGCCTCATCAATAAAAAGTTCACGCGGAACGGATGCTATGGCCTGCAGAACCCGCTCATCGCTGATCCCATGCCCGACAAGCTGTTTTAGCAATGTCTGCATACGTTTACTTGCCATTCTCAGGTAACCTTGGTTTGCAATAGCCATTGATTAATCACATCTTGTGCTGCATACGCGGTTAAATCAACCTGCAATGGCGTAATGGATACATACCCTTGTTCAACTGCCGCAAAATCAGTATCAGCACCCGCATCATCTTTTTCTCCCGGAGGACCAATCCAATAGATATCATGCCCTCGAGGGTCCTGCTGGCAGATAACTTGATCTGCCGGATGACGCCTACCGCAGCGCGTCACTTTAAATCCTTTAATTTCATTTAAGGGCAAATCCGGCACATTAATATTCAGAATACGATTGGTACGTAACGGCTCCTGTTCCAACATACGCAATAGTCTACAAGCCATTACCGCAGCAGTTTCAAAGTGTTGGTTTCCCACCAGCGAAACCGCTAATGCCGGTAATCCCAAATGACGCCCTTCCATTGCTGCCGCAACTGTTCCAGAGTAGATAACATCATCGCCTAGGTTTGCCCCTGCATTAATGCCAGATACCACAATATCTGGACGCGGTATCATCAGGGCATTCACCCCCAGATAAACGCAGTCAGTCGGCGTACCTCGCACAGAAATATCGCCCTGTTGCTGGGTGTGGATGCGTATTGGTAACTCCAGCGTTAACGCATTGGAGGAGCCGCTGCAGTTGCGATCCGGGGCGACCACTTGTACCTGAGCAAATTTTCGCAGATGTTCAGCTAATATCTGAATGCCCGGCGCAGAAATGCCGTCGTCATTGCTCAGAAGTATTTTCATCATCAATATTGCCTGCAGCCCTTAAAATCTGAATAAGTATGGATGATATTTATTCCCTGACCCACTCGGCCTAGAGGTCGTTCATCATCATTATTAACACAAGTTTGATTATAACCACTTCCGCATGTGCAGGAAAACCTGACAACCCCATTCAGTGGTGCTTTCTTCTAAGATTTGTCCCTCGCTGGCGATATATTATGCAAACTATCATCAATGAAATAATTAACCGTTATCAAGTCTGAACTAAACGATAACCACAATATCCAAATAGCTGTCATTTCCAACTACCCGCTTGTCAGATTATATGACTGGAGCAACGCTATGAGTATTGCCAGTAAGTTACGCTGCCGTGGACTTACCTTTGTTGTAATAACCGCATTGTTTTTTACCCTGTTTCAAAACGCGCTGGCATTAACCGCATTCTGGCACGCCATTACTGATACCGGACGGCAGCACTGGCTTTTTATGGCGACGGTGCCAGTTACACTATTTTGTGCGTTGAATATCCTATTTAGCTTACTGTTGATCCCCTGGTTGCGAAAACCATTGGTAATCGTTTTATTGTTGGTCGGCGCCTACGTTAACTATGTGATGTACAGCTTCAATGTGGTTATTGATCGCAATATGATGCAAAACGCCTTAGAGACCAACACGCAGGAAATCATAGCGCTGATAACCCCAAAAATGATGCTGTGGCTCTTTCTGTTGGGTGTGCTGCCTTCTATACTGGTCATTGCGGTAAAAATTCAGTCGACACCGCATTGGCTAAAAGCCGTGGGAACAAGGCTGATGAATATTGGCCTTTCACTGCTGGTGATTGTGGTTATCGCTTTCTTTTTCTATAAAGACTACGCTCCTCTAATTCGCAATCACCCTCATCTGGTCAAGATGCTGATTCCCACCAACTACATTTCTGGTTTAACCAGTGCCTTAAAGCGAGAAGTAGAGAGCCATCAGCCGTTGGTTGATATTGGTATGGATGCGCATGAAGGTCCCGTTATTCGGCAAGAACCGAAAAAGACGCTGGTCATTCTGGTCGTCGGCGAAACCGCCCGGGCGGCTAATTTCTCCTTGGGTGGCTATCCACGGGAAACCAACCCTAAGCTGAAGCAAAATAATGTTATCTATTTTACGCACGTAACTTCCTGCGGTACCGAGACTGCGGTTTCCGTGCCCTGTATGTTTTCCGATATGACACGCAAAGAGTATGACGCCGTAAAAGCCGCACATCAGGAAGGACTGATGGATATTGTTGCCAGAGCCAAGGTCAATGTATTGTGGCGGGAAAATGACGGAGGATGTAAAGGCGCCTGCGATCGCATTCCTCATCAGGATATTACCCAACTAAAACCTGATGGCTTATGCCACAATGGCAGTTGCTATGATGACGCATTATTGAGCAAACTGGATAACTATATTAACGGCCTGAATGGCGATGGTCTGATCGTATTGCATCAAATGGGCAGTCATGGGCCGGCCTATTTCGAGCGTTATCCCTCTGAATATCGACAATTCACGCCAACCTGTGACAGTAATCAGATACAGGACTGCGACCACCAGTCGCTGATGAATACTTATGACAACACACTGCTCTATACCGATGCCATGCTGGATAAAACCCTCAGCCTGTTGAAAAGTCACCAGCAGAAATTCGCTACAGCACTGGTTTATCTTTCCGACCATGGGGAATCACTGGGTGAAAAAGGATTGTATCTGCACGGAACCCCTTATTTACTGGCTCCAGATGAACAAACCCATATCCCGTTCCTGATGTGGATGTCAGACGATTACCAACAGAATTATAAAATAGACCGTCGCTGTCTGGAACATAAAGCTCAGCAGCAGGCGTTTTCACAAGATAACCTGTTTCACACCATTTTAGGAATGCTGAATATAGAGACTCAGGAATATAAATCCGAGCTGGATATTCTACAGGGGTGTAGGGCGTAGGAATAATTAGACAACGCGTTGATATTGCGTATTTACGCTCGAAGACAATCCAGACTCGAAGTACACCGAGGCTGAGTAGATGACCCTTCCGGCCGAGCACAATCGTGAAATACACACATTGTATTTACGGCCGGAATACTCACTAAAATTGAAACAAACAAATCTGCTAACCACTATCTGACAATAGCGGTCAGCAATTATTCTTCCGGAATATCTTCACTGGCTACGGCTAGCATCACCTCGCGCACCACGCTGGTAGCAAAGCTCCCCGCCGGTAACCAGAAGTTAACGGATACCGTGGCATCATCCAACCATTGCCATGCCATATGCTGAGGTTGAACCAAGATCGCCCGACGAGCAGGCTCTACCCGTTCGCGTTTTACCAGCGCGTACAATGTTTGGTCGTCAACCAATGCCTGTTGCTCAAAAATCTGAGCATTCAACTGGGTCCCCAGTTCGCCGTCGCCCGGTAATGGTGCTGTCACTCGCAACTCGCCCTCGTTTAACCGCTGCTGCAAAGATTCAAGCTCTTCAGGTTGTGCAACAAACCAGCTTCCTCTGCCACTCAGTTGCATGGCATCACCGGGCATCACTTGCTGATATGACGATTGCGCTACTCGCTGGCTGGCAACATGGTTAAACATCGCGCTGCGAGCAGCGGAAAGGTAAAAGCTACGTTTGTTACGCTCTTTTACGCTAATTTCATTGTTGGCCCAACGTTCTGCCATCACCAGATTACTACCCTGACGGCCAAAACGTTGTTCACCAAAATAGTTGGCCGCTCCGGAGTGCTGAATCTTTTGTAAGCGCGACTCAACATCATCCTTCAAACTGATATCCCTTAACACCAGTTGAAAAAAATTTCCTTTGAGAGTACCGATACGTAGCTTGCGGCGATGACGAGCCACTTTCAGCACCTCACACCCTTCCAGTGAGAAGGCGCTGAAATCGGGTGTCTCTTTCCCCGGCATTTGCAGGCAGAACCACTGCTCAGTCACCGCATGACGATCTTTAAGTCCGGCATAACTAACTACCCGACCCGACACTTTTGCAAAACGCGCCAGATTATCGGCTACAAACTGAGTATTACAGCCAGTCTTGCGTAAATAAACCAGTACGTGTTCACCTTCACCATCGGGTTCAAACCCCAGATCTTCTTTAACGCAGAAATCTTGTGGGAATTTTTTAAGTACGCCGGTGGCAGCCGGTTCGCCATATAGCCAGGATAATGACATCATGCTGTTGTTCACGCCTTAACCAGCAGGGCTACGGCTTCACAAGCAATCCCCTCTTTACGTCCGGTAAAACCAAGCTGTTCTGTCGTTGTCGCTTTGACGTTAACCTGCTCCATATGACAACCTAAATCTTCCGCAATATTGACCCGCATTTGTGGAATATGGGGAGCCATCTTGGGTGACTGAGCAATGATGGTGACATCCACATTGCCAATCTCATAGCCCTTTGCCTTAACCTGACGAAAAGCTTCACGCAGAAGCGCTCTGCTATCTGCACCTTTATAAGCTTGATCGGTATCGGGAAACAGCTTGCCGATATCCCCCAACGCCGCTGCGCCCAGCAGGGCATCCGTTAATGCGTGCAGTGCCACATCCCCATCAGAATGGGCAAGTAAACCAAACTCATAAGGGATGCGAACCCCACCAATAATCAGCGGGCCTTCTCCGCCAAATTTATGTACGTCAAAACCATGACCAATACGCATTAGCCACTCTCCTGTCTCTTATTGGTGTGTAAGATAGAATGTTGCCAGCGCCAGATCTTCAGGGCGGGTAACTTTAATATTGTCTGATCGACCAGGTACTAGCAGCGGATGAAAACCACAATATTCCAGAGCTGAAGCTTCATCGGTCAATACTGCGCCTTCTTGTTGCGCCCGAACCATGCATTCAAACAGCAGTTCCAAAGGGAACATTTGTGGCGTTAATGCATGCCAAAGGCCGTTTCTATCTACCGTATTCGCAATCGCGGCTTTATCGATAACTGCTCGTTTCATGGTGTCTCTGACCGGCATGGCCAAAATACCGCCCTGCTTTACGTGTAATACCGATTGAATCAGCTTATCTAAATCACCGTAATTCAGGCACGGACGAGCGGCATCATGTACTAAAACCCAATCAGCCTGCAGGGTTTTGGCCCGCGTCAAGCCAGCCAATACCGAGTCAGAACGTTCAGCACCGCCCACAACCACTGAAACGCGAGGATCTCGGGCCACCGCCAGTTGAGCAAAGGTATTATCCTTAGGATTTAGCGCAACAATAACCTGACGAACAGCAGTATGGGACAATAGCGTATAAATAGCGTATTCAATGATCGTCTGTTGACCAATAGTGAGATACTGTTTGGGACAATCAGCCTGCATGCGGCTGCCAATACCCGCGGCGGGAAGGATGGCAACAATATCGGGATAAGATGACGTGGAGGAAGAATTTGCCTGCGTCACTACTTTTTACCACCTTGTGCTGGCTGAGACTGTTCAGTAATAATCCGATAGAAACTCTCTCCCGGTTTAATCATTCCCAGTTCATTACGGGCACGCTCTTCAATGGCCTCTTGGCCACCTTTCAGGTCGTTAATTTCTGCGAACAGTCGTGCATTACGAGATTTTAGTTTGGCATTGTTATCTTGTTGTACAGCCAAATCATCTTCTACACGGGCATGATCGTGCATGCCATTTTTGCCCAGCCACAGGGAGTACTGCAACCAGCCAATAAGTACAATCAATAACAGCGTAAGTTTTTTCATCCCGCCCCCTAAAAACCGGCTAATCATCCCATAACTCAAGGCTAGACTCCATACAGAAATGGGATAAAACTGAACTTATCGCGTTCCCGGCTTTAACATTCCCTGTATTGAAAGAAAGTGTTGCAACTGATTTGGATTCGGTAATGCCGCCCACGCGCCTTTATGGGTTGTCGACAATGCCCCACACGCGCTGGCTTGACTGATAATCAGGCTCAGGATTTTTAATACCTCGTTTTCTTGTCTTGGAATGCCATATTTGGCGATACCCACCAACAATCCGGCCATAAATGCATCTCCGGCCCCGGTAGTATCGACGCTGGTTACCGCATAGCTGTCAAATGCGTGGATCGTATTCTGGCACAAGACCAGACATCCCTGTTTGCCTCGGGTAATCACTACCAGTGCTGCCGGATAATCGCTTAAGCGCGCCAAGGCATCGGACCAACTATCATCAGAACTCTGGGTTAACCAAAACAGTTCTTCCTCTGACAACTTAAGCACATCGGCCTTAGTGCAATATTCAGCGATGAGTTGATACATTTCCTGCTTATCCGCCCACATCTGATCCCGCAGATTCAGGTCAAAACTCACCATTCCACCCTGCTGCTTAATCTGACGGGTAATATTGAGCAGCGAATCCCGACAAACTTTACCCGTCAGGGCCAGTGAACAGGTATGCAAAATAGCCGCCGATGCGTCAGGTAATGCATGTAAAGCAAGAAACTGATCTGCCGAAGGGCTAACCAAAAAAGTAAAACTGCGCTCACCGCTGGCAGTTAAATCGACAATAACGGTGCTGGTTTTATAATGGTCATCCTGTTCAATGCACTGACAGTCAACCCCTTCCTGTGCCAGTGATTCAGCCATAAAACGACCAAATGGATCGTTACCCACCCGTCCGACAAAACCTGATGGATGCCCTAAACGAGCAACCCCCACCGCTACATTAGCCGGAGCACCACCGGCACAGGCCTGATACTGCATATCTTCCAGCGGTAGCAGATCGACTACCACATCACCTAATGACCAGATTTTCATCATATTCAATGTTGATTGTTATCAATAACTGAGGTGCAGGGGGATTCGCCCTAATACCACCCTGCTCGATCACTTGCACCAATGCTAATTCGGACGCCCCACGGTTAGTGGACGGAACTTACTCCGCAATTAATACAAAAGCCGAACTAAACTAAACCGATAATACCTTACTTAAAAATGCTTTAGTTCTCTCACTCGACGGGGCGGTAAACAATTTTTCTGGTACGTCTTCTTCCTGAATGACGCCCTGATCGATAAAGATGACTCTATCGGCAACATCCCTAGCAAAGCCCATCTCGTGGGTCACCACCACCATTGTCATGCCTTCATGGGCTAGAGACTTCATGACGGCCAAGACTTCACCCACCAGCTCAGGATCGAGCGCCGAAGTGGGTTCATCAAATAGCATCACTTTGGGTTCCATCGCCAGCGCACGGGCAATAGCTACCCGCTGCTGCTGCCCACCGGATAACTGGCTTGGATAAGCATCAATCTTATCGATCAAACCTACTTTTTGCAGTAGTTGTTCAGCGCGTTTTATCGCTTCGGCTTTCGACAATTTTTTCACGTCCATCGGCGCTAGAATCAGATTCTCCAACACCGTCATGTGAGGAAACAGGTTAAAACGCTGAAACACCATACCGACGCTTTCACGCAGTTTATTCAAATCGGTTTTACTATCGTGAACATCATAGCCCCCGATGGTAATTTCACCGCCGCTCATCTCTTCCAGCGCATTCATACATCGCAGAAATGTACTTTTACCTGAGCCCGATGGGCCAATAATACAGACCACCTCATTGGCGGCAATATCACAGGAAATACCCCGTAAAACGTGAGTTTTTCCAAACTGTTTTTGTAAATGACGAATCTTAATCACTTCGGCCTAACCTCTTTTCCATATGCCTTACCGTCAGCGAAAGTAAGAATGTGATCACCCAGTAAACAACAGAGATTGTCAGGTAGGGTTCCCAGTAGCTGGCATAGGCACCAGAAACGGTGCGGGCGGCATAGGCCAGATCGGCAAGCCCAATGGCGGATGCCAGCGAAGAGTCCTTAACAATGGCAATCGCGTTATTACCCAACGGCGGTAACATACGGCGAAACGCCTGCGGTAAAATAATCTTACGCATGGTTTTACCATAGCTCATTCCCAGCGAACGGGCCGCTTCCATCTGTCCACGATCGATAGACTGAATACCGGCGCGGAAAATCTCGGAAACATAAGCCCCAGCGTTAAGGGTAATCGCCACTACGCAGGAGAGAAATGCACCGTATTCCGATCGCAACATGCGGGCAAAATCCACAGACATGATGCCACTGCTGACCAGTAAACCATCGCGAGGATTAATCAGCAGGGGGATCAGGGCAAAGTGTACCACCATGATCTGAACAAACAGCGGCGTACCACGAAAGGCACTGACATAAATCTTAACTGGCCACTGTACAAAAATATGCAACAGGCGGTTTAAACCGCGATTGCGTGGCGCCTGAGCCGTACCGCCTAACCCGAGAATGAGTCCCCAAGTGACACCCAATATCACACAGATGATGGTACACTTGATGGTCATCCATGCACCCTCAGCAAACAGCGGGGCATACTCCTGGATTATCTCCCAGCGAAATCCTGACATAAAATGAATCCGTTATAGAAAAACATTCAGGGCGAATAATCACCCTGAATAGAAAATCGGTGAAAAATCACTCGGCAGGTAATACCGGTACGTTACTGTCAAACCACTTCTGATAGATTGTCGCGTAAGTGCCATCAGCAATGATTTTCTTCAGGCCAGTATTGATCTTATTGCGTAACTCTTCGTTACCTTTCGCCACGGCGATACCAAAGAACTGACGCTCAAACTTATCATCGGCAACCAGAGAGAACTCTTTTTCCGGATGATTTTTGATGTAGAACTTAGCAACACCTACATCACCTACCGCTGCATCGATGCCATCTTCATACAGTTCTTGCAACATCAATGGCGTATTGTCAAAGCGCTTAATTGAAGTGCTGTTCTTCCCCAATACTTCCGATACCACGATATCGCCAGTGCTGGAATTAACCACGCCGACTTTTAGCGGTTTCAGTTCAGCAATAGACTTGATGTTTTTATTTTTTGGTATCACGATAGCCTGCTCAGCAGGGAAATATGGCGCAGAAAAATCAACCATTTGCTTACGTTTATCGGTAATAGTAATACCGGAAATGATGATGTCGCGATCGCCACTGCCTAACGTAGCAAAGATCCCTTCCCACGGCGTATTCACCAGCTTGATATTGAAGTTTTCAGCTTTAGCAATCGCACTGATGATATCAATATCAAACCCTTCCAGCTCTTTTTTGCTGTTTTCAAATTCGAAAGGACGATAAGTACCACCAGACCCTACAACATAGGTTGGCTCTACTGCATTAGCCACAGGTAATGTACATAGGGCTGCTACTAGGCATATACCAAAAATAGAAAGACGTTTAAACATTTATGCATCCTTTATTATTGCATGGGGAATTGTACAATTATGCACTAAAATCGCATAAAAAAACACTGGCTATACAATGGTTATATAAATGAATAAGATTTACGTCTATCATTCCTTTTATAACAGAAAAACTTGCTAAACAGCGCCTGACTTTTAACAAATAAATTACATTTCAATCAGTGTAACTCATTATTTTGTATAAAATTCAATCAGCAAAAGAATGGAAAATGAGATTAATGTCAAAATAGTGATCTCAAGCAGCTATATTGTTTGATCGAAGTCAAATGCTGATAAAACATAACTAATAGATAATCGGAAATTATTCACCACTATCATTATTTCTTAATGGAACAATTAATATGTCAAATGATAATTCACTACCCGCCGAGCCGAAGGAACTAAAAATTAGGGTAGGTGCCTATTTTGCGTTGTTTTTTGCTATTGTCTTTTTCTCTGGGGTATTTGGCCCAACATCCTCAGCCACACTCTGGGTTGCCTCACAAATTAAAGAATTACATGTACAGCACCCTGGATTATCCCACTGGCTAACAGATTGGATCGTTCCATTGTTATCGACCATTGATTTCACTACCCTCAATGGCTCCTTTGGTAAAATACTCACCGGGGTGACTCAGGTCGATAATGCCCTAAAAGCAACTAACGGTACTTATCGTGGCACCGGTGGTAGTGGCGCAATGGAGGGTTTCTTATTTGCCTTTGGACTAATTCCTTCAGTCATGTTCGCTTTGGCAATGATTAATGTGCTGGAACACTACGGAGCGCTAAATGCAGCACGTAAATTATTAAGCATCATTTTACGCCCTCTTCTGGGCATTCCTGGCGTTACCGGTCTGGCTATTATTGGTAGCCTACAAAGTACGGATGTTGGTGCATCACTAACTCGCGCTCTGGCGGATGAACAAAAAATCAATGCAAAAGAAAAAGAAGTATTAACCATGTTCCAGTTCTCTGGTGGAGCCATGATTACTAACTTTTTCTCTTCCGGTGCCGTCTTATTCACATTAGTACTGGCATCCGGTGAACTCGCTGTTCCTACGACGATCGGAGCCTGTATTGGCGTTATTTTCATTATGAAAATTGTTGGAGCCAACATCATGCGTCTTTATCTGACAACATTCCCAGATAAAGACGAACAAACTCAGCAACAATCAAACGCTACGACACAAAAATAATAAGGGAATAAAGCATCATGTCTAATAATTCAAATCCAATGATCACAGATATTTTTGTTGCTGGAGCGCGTAAAGGCTGGGGAATCGCGACTACAAGTACACTACCTAACGTACTGATGGCGTTTGTCATTATTAAAGCATTACAGATCACCGGCCTGTTAGATCTGCTAGGCAAGCTATGCGAGCCTGTAATGGCACTATTTGGCTTGCCGGGAGAGGCTGCTGCGGTTTTAATTAGCAGCTTAATGTCTATGGGTGGAGCAATCGGTGTTGCTGTAAGTCTGTTCCAAAGTGGGCACCTCAATGGAGAACATTTGGCGATCCTTGCCCCAGCGATCTATTTGATGGGTTCGTTAGTGCAATATGTCGGGCGTGTTTTAGGCGTTGTGGGCACGAAGGGCAGCCGGATTCCATTAATGTTGTTGATTGCCGTCATCAATTCATTTGGTGCAATGTTCCTAATGAGAATTATCATTAATTTATAAGAGAATACGCCTCTTCAACACGAGACAGTTAAGGAAGGATGAACCATGCACTTAAACCAATATTTAGATGAATTACGTCCGTTGGTTAATATTGATTGTGGCACTCAAACCACCGAAGGCGTTGCCGTTGTGGCCGGTCTGATGGAGAAAAAATATAAAGATTTAGGCTGGCATACAGAAGTGGTTGATCTGGGTAAAGAAGTTGGCCCGGGTGTATTTGCCACCAATAAACCAGGTGCTACTCAGTTTGATGTATTACTGATTGGTCATATGGATACCGTATTCCCACCGGGAACCGCGGCCGATCGTCCAATGTCTACTGATGATACGCGTTTGTATGGCCCGGGTGCAGCAGATATGAAATCTGGCCTGCTAAACATTCTGTGGGCTATTCGTGCGCTGAATGACAGCGATGTGCAGAGATTATCTATTGCCGTTGCGATGAACCCTGATGAAGAGACCGGTTCCGTTTATTCTCATCAGTGGTTGGGGAAATATGCCAAGCAGAGCCGCTATGTGCTAGTTGCTGAAGCGGCACGTGCCGATGGTTCGCTGGTGAAAGCCCGGAAAGGCATGGCGCGTTACAACATTGATTTTCACGGACGTGCGGCTCACGCGGGTAATGCACCTGAGAAGGGACGTTCAGCGATTACCGAATTGGCTAACTGGATTCTAGCAATAAACCAATTAGGTAATGCTCAAGCCGGTACCACGCTAAACGTAGGCGTAGTGAAAGGCGGTGATGCTGCCAACATCGTCCCGGATAAAGCCCAAGCGGTCATTGATGTGCGTTTTTGGGATAACAATGAGTATCACCGCATTGATAAAGCCATCAATGAGATGAGTAAAAAAGCTTATGTGGCAGATGTCACGGCCACCATTACCGAGATGGCTCATACTCCGGCGATGTCCCCTTCGGCTGAAACAGAAAAACTGATGACATTAGTTGAGCGTTGTGGTCAGGAAGAAGGTATTCCCGTGAAATGGCAGGCCGTGGGCGGCGGTTCTGATGCTAACCATACGGCGGCTCTCGGCGTGCCTTCTCTAGATGGTTTTGGCCCTATCGGTGCCGATTTCCACAGCCCGGCTGAGTATGTTGAGTTAGAGAGTATTATTCCTCGGATTAAGTTGCTGAGTCGTATTATAAAATCTTTGTAATGCGTTTTGTTTTTATGTGAAAACCGCCTTCTGGGCGGTTTTTTATTGCAAATAGATTGTCTTTATTGGCTATTGTTAATATTCCAGCCATCAAGATGATGGTGATACGCCCTACCGCCGCCGAACGCCACCAGACACTAAATACCACAATAATGGTAGCTATCACACCATCACCTCTTCGTGGCAACCCCCCGTGCTTTTTAGTAATATACCGCTGGAATTTTTATCAGAGGCGATTATGGTAACCACATTATTTAAAGACTTTACTTTTGAAGCCGCACATCGGTTGCCAAATGTTCCCGAAGGCCATAAGTGCGCCCGTCTGCATGGGCACTCTTTTGTAGTCAGAATCGAAGTTACTGGTGAAGTTAGCCCGAATACCGGCTGGGTGATGGATTTTTCTGAAATTAAAGCCGCTTTTAAGCCCATCCTGAACCGTTTAGATCACTACTACCTGAACGATATCCCCGGACTGGAAAATCCCACCAGCGAAGTGTTAGCCCACTGGATTTGGCAACAGCTTAAGCCGGGGCTTCCGTTGTTGAGTGGGGTTCGGGTGAAGGAGACGTGTAGTGCTGGGTGTATTTATAATGGGGAGTGATCCTCTATTCAGGCAACCCATCTGATTCAGATTAAGTGATGTTGAAAATTTAAAGTGCTATTGAATTTGGAGTATGTTTCGGCCATATCAGTATCGTGTTTGAATTAACATTTGTGATCGGCCGAGCAGGGGCATTATGGCGAATGCCCCTGCACCCCACGCCTTTCACACAGAAATTCAGGTCGCTTAGGCGACTCCCTTCCTCCTTCGTTTGGCCTTAACGCACCGGCACAGAGCCGCTCCCGGCGTCGCTGTGCCTCGCCCTGCATCCATACGGGGCGTGTAGCCTCTCTCAGTCGTCAGCTGAATTCAAGTGTTCATAGGAAAGATCAAGAGCAAGGGCTGGAACTGACTATTATTCAATCCCTAAGTATTTATGCGTCTGCATCGACAACCGCCAGTTGCGTTCAATACAGGTCTTAATACACAGCTCGGTGGCTCTTGGATTTTGGCTAATCGGCTGTAGCGCTATCACGCGTTTTTTATCATCTGACAGCGTCGCTAACAAAATGTCCAACTGTTCAATATCTCGCTCACGGGCTACCGGATGTTTTATTTCATCTGCTCTGACCAAAGCCTGTGATATCACATTCAGTCCACCGCGCATATCGACTTTAGGGGAAACAGTCACCCAGGTTTCCGTCGAGCACATCACCGGTTGAGTACCGCTAGTTTCAATTTGACACTGAAAACCATGCTGCTCCAGTAAACCAGTCAGAGGAAGTAAATCATAAAGACAAGGCTCGCCACCGGTAATCACTACATGACGAGCCGTGTAATGCGGTTGCTGTAGAATAGCCAGCAGTTGTGGTGCACTGGCTTCTGCCCAACTATCGCTCTCTTGGGTTTTCGTCAGAATATCATCCATTGATTGCTGACGATCGGCAATCTTTTCCCATGTGTGTTTGGTATCGCACCAGCTACAGCCAACCGGGCAGGCCTGCAAACGAATAAAAATAGCGGGAACGCCGGTGAAGAAACCTTCACCCTGTAGGGTTTGAAATAACTCATTAACGGGATATGACATTTTTCTCTCAGAGATTTTCTTTCAGACAGTGCGGCAAAAACAAAAATCCCGTATTGATATCAACCAATACGGGATTTAACTAAGCGACGGAAGGATTAAAAATTAACCCTGACCTTTCACTTCTTTTAAACCGTAGAATGGAGCACGGTCACCCAGCGCTTCTTCAATACGGATTAATTGGTTGTACTTAGCAACACGGTCAGAACGGCTCATAGAACCCGTTTTAATTTGACCAGCAGCAGTACCTACCGCTAAATCAGCGATAGTGGCATCTTCAGTTTCACCTGAACGGTGAGAGATAATTGCAGTATAACCAGCGTCTTTAGCCATTTTAATTGCGGCTAAAGTTTCGGTCAGAGAACCGATTTGGTTAAACTTGATCAGGATAGAGTTAGCGATACCTTTTTCGATACCCTCTCTCAGGATCTTGGTATTCGTTACGAACAGATCGTCACCAACCAGTTGGATTTTATCACCCATCACTTTAGTCTGGTAAGCAAAGCCATCCCAGTCTGATTCGTCTAAACCATCTTCGATAGAAACGATTGGGTATTGCTTAGTCAGCTCTTCCAGATAGTGAGTGAATTCGTGAGAAGTGAAGGTTTTGCCTTCGCCTTTCAGCTCATAGTTGCCAGTTTCTTTGTTGTAAAACTCAGAAGCTGCACAGTCCATGGCTAAAGTCACATCTTTACCCAGTACATAACCTGCTTTTTCTACTGCTTCTTTGATAGCAGCCAATGCAGCAGCATTAGACTCTAGGTTAGGTGCATAACCACCTTCATCACCTACCGCAGTGCTCATGCCTTTAGACTTCAGAACTTTAGCTAGGTTGTGGAATATTTCAGAACCGATACGTACCGCTTCTTTCAGAGTTTTAGCGCCGATTGGCTGAATCATAAACTCTTGAATATCAACGTTGTTATCAGCGTGCTCACCACCATTGATGATGTTCATCATTGGTAATGGCATAGAGAATTTGCCTGGAGTGCCGTTCAGTTCAGCAATATGCTCAAATAAAGGCATACCTTTTGACGCGGCTGCTGCTTTAGCCGCTGCTAAAGAAACCGCTAGAATCGCGTTAGCACCGAATTTAGATTTGTTCTCAGTGCCATCTAAGTCGATCATGATCTTATCGATGTTAGCCTGATCTTTTGCATCTTTACCAGTCACAGCTTGTGCAATTGGGCCATTTACCGCAGCAACGGCTTTCAGTACACCTTTACCCATGTAACGCGCTTTATCGCCGTCACGCAGTTCCAGAGCTTCACGAGAACCGGTAGATGCACCTGATGGCGCAGCAGCCAGACCTACAAAACCGCCTTCTAAATGAACTTCAGCTTCAACAGTGGGATTGCCACGAGAGTCGATAATTTCACGACCGAGCACTTTAACGATTTTGGACATTCGGTTTTCCTCAGTACAAGTTGATTAAACTACAAACTGTAGATTGCAACGCCTCATTGCGTCGCATACTCTGGCCTAATGTATCAATAAACGCCATGTCTGAACATTTAACGTTTACGACCAGTAATCAGGCCGGGTTTACTGAATACTTTCAATGCTATTGCTGACCACTTAGTCTGCCTGACGCTTTTGGTACTCACCAGCAGCCTTCACAAAACCGGCAAACAGTGGGTGGCCATCACGCGGAGTTGATGTGAACTCCGGGTGGAACTGACTGGCAACAAACCACGGATGATCAGGCAGTTCAATAATTTCCACCAGCTTATGGTCAGCAGAACGCCCAGCTACAAGTAACCCTGCTGCTTCAATCTGCGGCAGCAACATATTGTTCACTTCATAGCGATGGCGATGACGTTCTGTGATTGTTGGTGAACTGTACAGTTCGCGTACTAGGCTGCCTTCAGTCAAATGACATAACTGGCTGCCTAAACGCATGGTTCCACCTAAATCGCTCTCTTCTGTGCGAACTTCAACATTCCCCTCTTCATCACGCCATTCAGTGATCAGCGCGATAACCGGATACTTACAGTCTGGCACAAATTCGGTCGAGTTAGCACCGGGCATACCAACAACATTACGTGCAAACTCCATCATCGCAACCTGCATGCCTAAACAGATCCCCAGATAAGGGATCTTGTTTTCACGAGCATAGCGGGCAGCAGTGATTTTGCCTTCCACACCGCGGTAGCCAAAACCACCGGGAACCAAAATCGCATCAAGACCAGACAGAACTTCTTCACCTCTGACCTCAACATCTTGCGAATCGATTAGCTTTATATTAACGCTGAATCGATTCTTCAGTCCACCATGCTTTAATGCTTCGATGACAGATTTATAGGCATCTGGCAATTCAACGTACTTGCCGACCATACCAATAGTGACTTCACGGGTAGGATTCGACTCTTCATAAATCACCTGTTCCCACTCAGATAAGTTGGCTTCAGGGCAGTCGAAACGGAAGCGTTTACAGATGAATTCATCCAGCCCCTGTGACTTCAATAGCGCAGGAATTTTATAAATAGAATCAACATCTTTAAGAGAAATAACCGCCTTTTCAGGCACGTTACAGAACAGCGCAATTTTAGCCCGCTCATTGGCAGGAACTGAACGGTCGGAACGACACACCAGAATGTCTGGCTGAATACCGATAGAGAGTAATTCTTTTACCGAGTGCTGAGTTGGTTTAGTTTTCACTTCACCAGAAGCCGCCATGTATGGCACCAGTGTTAAATGCATAAACAGTGTGTGCTCACGACCCACTTCAACCGCTAACTGGCGAATGGCTTCTAAAAACGGCAGTGATTCAATATCACCCACGGTGCCGCCAACTTCCACCAGTGCCACATCATGGCCTTCGGCACCCGCAATCACGCGCTCTTTAATCGCATTGGTAATATGAGGAATAACCTGAACGGTTGCTCCCAGATAATCACCACGACGCTCTTTGCGTAATACATCGGAATAAATACGACCGGTCGTAAAGTTATTACGGCGGGTCATTTTTGTGCGGATAAAACGTTCGTAATGGCCTAAATCCAGATCGGTTTCTGCACCGTCTTCGGTGACGAAGACTTCACCGTGCTGAATTGGGCTCATTGTACCTGGATCGAGGTTAATGTAAGGATCCAGCTTCATCATAGTGACGTTTAAGCCACGAGCTTCAAGAATAGCGGCCAGAGAGGCTGCTGCAATACCTTTACCGAGTGAGGATACAACCCCGCCTGTCACAAATATATAATTAGTTGTCATGCTGAACCTGAAGGTTAGGTTTAAAGACTAAAATGGAGGTACTAGGACGGGAAAGTAGTATACCAGACCCTTTCCCTCACAACAAACGCTGAAATCAGATAGTGAAAATAAATCTATTTTTCTGTCTGATTTTCTAGGCTTTTTACCTGCTGCCATGCAGCTTCCATTTCATCCAGCGATGCTTGCTCCGTGGATTTCCCCGATTGAGCAACCAATTGTTCCACCTGACGGAAACGACGTTCAAACTTACGATTAGCCGCCTGCAGAGCACTTTCTGCTTTATGACCCAAATGGCGACTCAAGTTAACCGTGGCGAAAAATAAATCACCTAACTCCTCTTCCAGTTTAGACTGGTCGATGACAACTTGCTTAGCCTCATGCATCACTTCATCAATCTCTTCGTACACCTTGTCCAGTACCGGACCTAAGGTTGTCCAGTCAAATCCGACCGAAGCACAACGCTTCTGAATTTTATGGGCCCGCATCAATGCGGGTAGCACTTCAGGAATATCATCCAACACCGAAAACTGTGCTTTCTGCGCCCGCTCTTCACCTTTACGTTTCTCCCAACCGGCAATCACTTCCTGACTGTCATGCTGAGTTTGAGTATCAAAAACATGGGGATGACGGCGTTCCAGCTTGTCGCTAATGCTGTTACAGATATCATCAAAGTTAAACCGGTTTTGCTCATCCGCCATACGCGCATAAAACACCACCTGAAACAGCAAATCCCCTAACTCCTCTCGCAAATCGCCAAAATCCGAACGCCGAATCGCATCCAGCACTTCATAAGTTTCTTCCAGCGTATAAGGCGCAATGGTCTCAAACGTCTGTTGCTTATCCCACGGACATCCATTTTCCGGGTCACGTAATCGGTTCATAATATTCAGCAACCGCTGAATGGGCGTAATCTGATCCATTATTTATCTTCTGATTGGTGAAAATACATTCAAAATTATAAATGTATAAAGGGGCTTTAATTGATCTTTTGAGACTGCTAACAATCCTAATAAATCGGCATCAATGGACATTCCGGTCGTAAAATCTAATATGCTTATATTGGCTTGGTGCTCGACCGGAAGACCACCAATACTTAGCGTCAGTGTATGTCGGGCCTAGCCTCCCTAGGGGCAGTTATGAAACACCTTGCGGTGTTTCACCCTGACGGGCCAGCGCAAGCGCTGTTCAAACAAGCTTTGCCTGTTTGTCGTTGGCTTACGCCAAGTCGCTCCCCACGGGAGTCCCTCCCGACAATTGGCTCTTTTAAAACACAAAACTGAGCAAATTAATGATACTAATCGAGCTAAACGACGGGAGGGATTGCCGTTGGGGTCGTAGCAGCTTTAGCTGCCGGAGCGCCCCTAGGGAATCCAGGCCCGTCGCACTCCGCGGTCAAGTACAAACGGTCTAGATCTACCGGCCGAGCACAGCGTTAATATACGCACACAGCCATTACGGCCGGAATATCCTCAAAAGCCAATCCCCCCTTGAAAGGCAAAGGTTACTTAACCCCTAACCTCTTAGCCTCAATAATATCCGGCAACTGATTGATTCGCGACAGCACCCGATCCAACACCTGCAAGTTATACAACTCGATCTCCATATCAATGGTGGCCACCTGTTTTTTCACATCACTGCGGCTGGAAACGCTCAGTACATTCACTTTTTCGTTAGCCAAAATAGTGGTGATATCACGCAGCAACCCGCTGCGGTCATTGGCAATCACTCGCACCACCAGCGAATAACCGCTGGAGTAGCAATCACCCCATACCGCCTCAACCAGACGCTCTGGCGCATGATTCTTCAGTTCATTTAACTGATCGCAGTCGGAGCGGTGAATGGAGATTCCTCGGCCCTGAGTGATAAAACCAATAATGTCATCACCCGGAATCGGCTGGCAGCAACGAGCGATATGGTGCATCAGGTTACCGACCCCTTCGACCACGATCTGACTGTCATTTTTCGCATTACGCTGCTGGGCGTTAGCGGTCTTCTGATTTAGCTGGCGCAGCGCTTCACGATCCGCCTCTTCCGCTGTTGGTTGGTTAAATTTACTTTGCAGGAAATTCACCAGTTGGTTGAGACGAATATCGCCACCGCCAATACCTGCCAGAACTTCATCAAAAGAGTGCACGTTATAGCGAGGTACCAGCAGCTTTTCTGCATCTTTAAAGCTGATACTTAAACGCTCAAGTTCATCATCCAGAATCTGGCGACCTGCAAGAATATTCTTATCCCGATCCTGCTTTTTAAACCACGCCTGAATTTTCGCCCGCGCTCTGCTGCTGTTAACGAATCCCAGATTTGGATTCAACCAATCCCGACTGGGATTAGGCTGTTTCTGAGTGATAATTTCGATCTGATCGCCCATCTGCAATTGATAGGTGAAAGGAACGATACGCCCACCAATTTTGGCACCGATACAGCGGTGACCTACATCGCTGTGGATGTGATAGGCAAAATCCAACGGTGTGGAACCGGTCGGCAAATCGATAACATCACCTTTCGGTGTAAAAACATATACCCTGTCATCAAATACTTGGCTTCTGACTTCATCCAGCATTTCACCACTGTCAGACATTTCTTCCTGCCAGGCAACCAACTTACGTAACCAAGCAATACGCTCTTCGTAACCGGAACGACCAGATATCGTACCCTCTTTATATTTCCAGTGGGCTGCAACCCCCAGTTCCGCATCTTCATGCATTTGGCGCGTACGAATTTGAATCTCTACCGCATGCCCTTTAGGGCCAAATACCACAGTATGAATCGACTGATAGCCATTAGGCTTTGGGTTAGCGACATAATCATCAAACTCACTCGGCAGATGACGGAAATGAGTGTGAACAATGCCCAACGCCGCATAACAATCCTGCAGGCGCTCAACAACGATTCGCACCGCGCGCACGTCATACAGCTCTTCAAAAGCCAGCGCCTTCTTCTGCATTTTGCGCCAGATGCTGTAAATATGCTTCGGTCGACCGTAAATCTCCCCCTGAATGCCCTGCTCTTTCATGGAGTCGCGCAGAGTTCGAACAAAGGTATCAATATAAACCTCGCGATCGATACGGCGTTCGTGCAACAAATTGGCAATCTGCTTGTATTCGTCCGGATGTAAATAGCGGAAACAGAAATCTTCCATTTCCCACTTCAACTGCCCAATACCTAAACGGTTAGCCAGCGGAGCATAGATGTTAAAACACTCTTTAGCCGCCAGAACGCGGATTTCCTCTGCGTCATCTTTAACTTCACGCAGATGGGCGATACGCTCTGCCAGCTTGATAACTACGCAGCGGAAATCTTCCACCATCGCTAACAACATACGACGAACGTTATCTACCTGTATTGAGGTGTTAGAACCATTATGCGTGGCGTTAAGCTGACGAATGGCATCCATATCCAGTACCCCATGTACTAGATTGGTTACTTCACTACCAAATTGTTCTTTTATCGTCTCTTCATCAATAATTTTAGCGTCAGCTAATGGAAACAGCAGAGCAGCACGCATACTCTCGTTGTCCATGCTGAGGGTAGCTAAAATTTCCACTACCTCCAACCCGCGCCATAATAGAAGGGAAGCATCCGAATTGCCCTGAACCTGCTGCTCACAATACCGCCAAGTCGCTGCCAAACGTTCGCATAATTCCGGATTACTAATGCCCAGACTACCGATCCATTTATCCAGCTCAAACTCTCCAGCTGTATTTAAATGCGCACTTCTTACCGCAACCATAAGGCTTCCTCATTACTGACTACTAAGATACTTACTTTTTAATAAATAATGCCATTGACTCAATATGCCCCGTTTGCGGAAACATATCCAGCATACGTAATTGGTCTAATTGATATCCGCCTGACAACAGCACTTTACTGTCTTCCACTAGCGTTAGTGGATTGCAGGACACGTACACAATGCGCTCAGGATGTAAGCTAACGATCTGTGACATGGCTTCTGCTGCCCCGGCTCTGGCAGGATCCAACAATACTTTATCAAAACCTTCCCTCGCCCACGACTGTTGACTGACATCCTGTTCTAAATTGTGGTGTAAGAACTCAACGTTTGATAAACCATTTAGGCGAGCATTCTGTTGCCCTCTGGCTACCAGAGCCTCTACCCCTTCCACACCAGTGACCCATAAAGCGCGTTTAGCGATGGGTAGGGTAAAATTACCCATACCGCAAAACAGGTCTAATACACGATCGGTCGGCTGTAGCGCCAACCAGGCGAGTGCTTGCTGTATCATTAACTGATTAACACCCGCATTAACCTGAATAAAATCTCGCGGGTTAAAGCCAAGAGTTAAATCATCCACCTGATAGCAAGGATCCGCTCCAATCAACCGCTCCAGTGAATCATTCTCTCCCGCCAGATAGATGGCTATCTGATGATTCGCAGCAAACTGTAGCAAACGTTGGCGATCGCTTTCTGCCAGCGGAGCCAAATAACGTAGCACCAACAGTGGCCCATTATCCGCCATCACTAGTTCAGCATGCCCCAGTTTCTTCACTATCGATAACTCACTAAGGCACGTTCTCAAAGGAACCAGTAATTGCTCCAATTCAGAAACCAGAATCGGGCATTCGGTCATCTCCACCAAATCGTTGGACGCTCGCTGGCGAAAGCCCATCTGCAAGCGCTGTTGCTTCACTTGATACTGCAATCCCAGTCGAGCACGGCGTCGATAGTGATATCCTTGAGCAAAAATCACCGCTCCCTGAGCAGGTTCTAATCCAGTTTCTCGTTTAAACAGCTGGCTGAGTGCTTTATATTTGCTACTATGCTGCAAATCAGAGGAAACATGTTGCTGATTACAGCCTCCGCAAATACCATAATGTGAGCAAGGCGGCGTCATTCGTTGAGAACTAGGCGATAAGATACGGATCGCTTTGGCTTTAGAATAATTTCGTTTATTCTCGTAAATCTGCGCTTCAACCTGCTCTTGAGGAAGTGCACCAGAGATAAAAATAGTTTTACCGTTATCACGAGCAACCCCCTGCCCTTGAGTATCAAGTTCATGGGGAATAACATTGATGATTTGTTGTGCCGCCTTACGACGACCGGGCGAGTAAAATTGCGCCATAATATCTGAATAAAGATTTCCGTAGTTTATTACTATTTATACAATCGGGTACGTCACTAAGTCGCTAATTGTCACATATTGTCGTCCCATATTGGAACCTTATGACCAAATACAGCCTTCGGGCCCGCATGATGATATTGATCCTTGCCCCAACCCTATTAATCGGGCTTCTGATCAGTACCTTTTTCGTGGTTCACCGCTATAACGAGCTACAGGATCAGTTAGTTGATTCTGGCTCCAGCATCATCGAACCTCTTGCCATTGCCAGCGAATATGGCATGACGTTCAGTAACCGTGAAGGCGTTCGTCAATTGGTCAGTATGTTACACCGACGCCACTCAAATATCGTGCGTTCTATTGCTGTTTTTGATACACAGAACCACTTATTGGTGACCTCCAACTTCCACCAGAATTATACCTTATTACAGTTGCCCAAGGGGGCGGCAATTCCGGATGATTTAACCGTCACCACGAAAGGGGATTCCCTGATCCTCCGAACCCCTATAGTCTCAGAAAATCAGCTACCTGATATGGATGTCAGTCTGGAGCCAGACCACAGCACGTTAGGCTATATTGCCATTGAGCTGGATTTACGCACTGTTCGTCTACAACAATACAAAGAGATTTTCGTCGCCACCCTACTGCTTAGCCTCTGTTTATGTATTGCCATGCTGTTTGCCTATCGCCTGATGCGCGATGTTACAGGCCCCATTCGCAACATGGTGAACACGGTAGACCGTATTCGCCGCGGTCAGCTCGATAGCCGGGTTGAAGGCTATATGCTGGGCGAGTTAGATATGCTAAAGAACGGGATTAACTCGATGGCGATGTCTCTTGCTGCCTATCATGAAGAGATGCAGCAGAATATCGATCAGGCGACCTCTGACCTGCGCGAAACGTTGGAACAGATGGAGATCCAGAACGTAGAACTGGATCTCGCTAAAAAGCGCGCTCAGGAAGCGGCTAGAATCAAATCTGAGTTCTTGGCCAACATGTCCCATGAGCTTCGAACCCCTCTTAACGGCGTGATTGGCTTCACTCGTCAAACCCTGAAAACATCACTGACGCCAACTCAAACCGATTATCTGCAAACCATTGAGCGTTCGGCTAACAACTTGCTAAACATCATTAATGATGTACTGGATTTCTCAAAGCTGGAAGCCGGTAAACTGGTGCTAGAACATATCCCATTCTCACTTCGGGATACGGTAGATGAAACAGCGATACTGCTGGCTCACAGCGCCCATGCGAAATCTCTAGAACTGACGTTGAACATCAATGATGATGTGCCTGACAATATCGTCGGCGATCCGCTACGTCTGCAACAAGTGATCATGAACTTGCTGGGAAATGCCATCAAATTCACCGAACAGGGCAATATTGATATCAATATTGAACTGCGTATGTTGCATGAAAATAGTGCGGATATTGAAATTCAGGTACACGATACCGGTATCGGTATTTCTGAACGTCAACAGTCGCAGTTATTCCAAGCTTTCCGTCAGGCCGATGCCAGCATTTCCCGTCGTCATGGCGGTACCGGTTTAGGTCTAGTGATTACCCAACGTTTGGTGAAGGAGATGGGTGGCGATATCTGTTTCCACAGCCAGTTACATAAAGGTTCAACCTTCTGGTTCCATATTAATCTGGAACTTAGTGACCGTTCTATCTTGGGTGATGGACGCCATTTGGTCAAACTCTCAGGCCAACGCATTCTGTATGTGGAAGCTAACCCTGCCGCAACTCAAGCTACATTAAACATCTTCCAGTCGGAGCCGGTAGAAATTATTCACTATGATAATTTCGACCAGATTCCAGAAAAACATCAACAATACGATATCGTTTTGCACGGTGTACCTATTGCTACCGATGATATTGCTAGGTATACCAATGGCGTGATGAAGCAGGCGTTATCGCTGTCTGAACGTTTGATTCTGGCCATTCCGAATCAGCCTCATATGGATGCGGAAACCCTGAAACAAGCCGGTGCTCAAGCCTGCCTGTTTAAACCCCTTTCCCGCAATCGTCTGTTTAATGCCCTGTTGGCGACGCAGTCATCGCCAACACCATTGATATCGACCAAAGCTAATCATCTGCCATTAACAGTCATGGCCGTTGATGATAATCCCGCCAACCTGAAACTGATCGGTGTATTACTTGAAGACTTGGTTTCCAACGTCATTTTATGCCACAGCGGTGAAGAGGCGATTGCCCAAGCGAAAAAACACGATCTGGATATTATCCTGATGGATATTCAGATGCCGGAAATTGACGGTATTAAAGCCGCAGAGCTTATTCGTAAGTTGCCAAACCATATCACTACGCCAATTGTTGCCGTTACCGCTCATGCTGCCATTGGCGAGCGAGAACGACTGATGAATGCGGGTATGGATGACTATCTGGCTAAGCCAATAAATGAAGATATGTTGTTCAATGTGTTAAAAGCCCAGTGCCGAATTCCACTAAGCATTCAGGCTAAAGAGCCGTTTGTTCCAGTAAGTCATCTGGAAACCAGACCGGTTACCATGGCATCAACATCACTGGATTGGAGTCTGGCGCTACGTCAGGCGGCAAATAAAGAAGATTTGGCTCGTGACCTGTTAACGATATTGGTCGATTTCTTGTCTGAAGTTGAGGAACGCATTCAAGCGGTGCTGGATGGTAATAAAGATGATGACATCATTAATATCATCCATAAACTGCATGGAAGCTGTAGTTACAGCGGAGTGCCGCGGCTGAAGCAACTGTGTCAATATTTAGAAAGCCAACTGCGTAACGGGACACCTCCAGAAGAGCTGGAACCTGAATGGATGGAACTGTTGGATGAATTCGAAAACGTCAGAAGCGAAGCCGTTGATTTTATCAAAACGGAGTAAGCGATCATTAATTGACTGACTTACCCATGATTATCTACCTGTCGCCCCGTGAATTGCGGGGCGACGTCATGTTCAGAGCGATTAACCTAAAATTACTTTCTCGCAGCCAGCATCAATGCCTTCATATCCGCCACGGCTGCATGTAGCCCTGACATCACCGCTCGGCCAATAATGGCATGTCCAATATTCAGCTCATAAATTTCAGGCAGCGCTGCAATTGCCTGAACATTATGGTAGGTCAATCCGTGTCCGGCATTCACATGCAGACCTTTACCAGCGGCATAAGTGGCCGCCTGAGCAATACGCAGCAGCTCTGCTTCACGCTCCAGCTCGTTTTCCGCCTCTGCATAGCGACCAGTATGGATTTCAATAAAAGTGGCGCCAACGGCCGCGGCTGCATCAATTTGACGATGATCCGCATCAATAAACAGGGAGACAAAAATACCGGCTTCCACCAAACGCCCTACTGCTACGGTCATTTTATCGATTTGACCGGCCACATCTAATCCACCTTCAGTGGTGACTTCCTGACGTTTTTCCGGAACCAAACAGCAGAATGCTGGCTTTATTTCACAGGCGATATCCACCATTTCATCGGTGACGGCCATTTCCAGATTCATGCGGGTCTGAATCGTCTGACTAAGCAACTTCACATCCCTATCGGTAATATGGCGGCGATCTTCCCGCAGGTGAATCGTAATGCCATCCGCCCCCGCCTGCTCGGCTATAAACGCTGCCTGAACCGGATCGGGATACTGTGTACCACGAGCATTACGTAAAGTCGCAATATGATCGATATTAACGCCCAACAATAAATCCGACATGATTCCACCTTAAAAGTTATTAAATGCCCATTCTGGCGACGAAGACTGAACTATTTTCATGTTCCAATCGTTTTACTCACAATCCTGTGTGCTATTGCGCCTGATGTTAAGAATGGACTAAAAAATCTGTTCCATTCTTTTACCGGATTTAATCAAAAAAGAAAATGAAATCAGAAATTTTAACGATAGGACAAGGTATAAACCTTTAATGATTATTGGTCGTCAACGGGTAGTACTGAGTCTAAAGTAGGTTTCTTAATGGTAAATTGTCGGAACAGCTCGCGGCTTTTCAACGGTTTGCCGCCCAAGTAGGGTTTCAGTGCGATACGGGTAAAACGTTTGGCCGCTTTAAGTGTGCCAACATCAGGAAACTCTCGATTAGCAAGAGCCTGTAAATCACGGCCGGTGAAAGAGAAATGGTCTACGACTAGACTGGCAATAAAACCTTTTTCTGCCCGATAGCGATAAGTCATTTGTTCGGTGACTGGCTCACCGCTGCCAGCGCAGTGCAGAAAATCAATGCCGTATCCCAGATGGCCCAACAGAGCGAGTTCAAAGCGACGGAGGATTCGTTCTGGTGAACCGGAAATACCGGCAAGAGACTGAATACAATCTAAATAATCGAAAAACAGCGCAGAGTATGGCGTTTCTGCTTCCAGCACCCTATCCAATACTTCATTAACGTAAAGCCCGCTGTATAGGGTTAGGCCCGAAAGTGGTAAAGAAAGGGAAACAGCTTCAGCCGCGCGTAAGGTTTTAACACCGCCTTTCCCTCCCCAGCGCACTAAGAGAGGTGTAAAAGGCTGCAAGCAGCCTTTTAAATGTGAACGGCGACCACGAGCACCTTTCGCTAGTAACTTTATTCTGCCGTGACTCTCTGTAAACAGGTCCAGTAGCAAACTGGTTTCACTGTAAGGTCGTCCGTGCAGAACAAAAGCCCGTTGCCAGCCGTCAATCATGCTTACCTTCAGAGGTCGTCGGTATATCCCAGACTGCGTAATGCGCGTTCATCATCCGCCCAGCCTGATTTAACTTTCACCCAAAGCTCTAGATGAACTTTGGCTTCGAACATCTCTTCCATATCGTGACGGGCTTCAATACCGATAGTTTTGATTTTCTGCCCCTTGTTGCCAATAACCATTTTCTTCTGGCCTTCACGTTCTACCAGAATCAAACCGTTAATGTCATAACCGCCACGTTCATTAGCAACAAAGCGTTCAATCTCTACCGTAACCGAGTAAGGCAACTCTTCTCCCAGAAAACGCATCAGCTTCTCACGAATAATTTCAGAAGCCATAAAGCGTTGGGAACGGTCGGTAATGTAATCTTCTGGGAAGTGGTGCCCAGCTTCCGGTAACAGTTTACGCACAATACCGGCAATGGTGTCGAGATTGATCTCCTTCTCCGCAGAGATAGGAACAATATCCATAAAGTTCATCTGCTGGCTCAGGAAAGCCATGTGCGGCAGCAGTGCCTCTTTATCGGTAACGTTATCTACTTTGTTGATAGCCAGAATAACCGGGCATTTTAAGCTGCGTAGCTTATTTACGACCATCTCATCATCTGGCGTCCAGTGGGTACCTTCCACCACAAAGATCACCAGCTCGACATCACCAATCGAGCTGCTGGCAGCCCGGTTCATCAGGCGGTTGATGGCACGTTTTTCTTCAATATGTAACCCCGGGGTATCCACATAAATCGCCTGATAAGGCCCTTCGGTGTGAATTCCCATAATACGGTGACGAGTGGTTTGCGCTTTACGCGAAGTAATCGATACCTTCTGACCTAAAAGCTGGTTCAGCAATGTTGATTTACCAACGTTAGGGCGGCCTACGATGGCAATAAAGCCACAGTATTGCTTATCCGTATCGGTTAATTGATTATCTGTTGTCATTCCAATCCTAAATATAACGAATTATTTATTCATTAAAATCAATTAATTAATTCTAACGAGTTGATTCTAATGTATTTGCTAATAAGCAGACGTGAGCGTGGTTGATCTTTGCTCAGCGGTTTTCGTTGTGAATGTGGGTAATATTAGCATTGATTGGGGTGGTTTGATATCACTGGCTGGAATGAGAGAAGTGATTAAGTCATGGGCTCAAATAAAAAGATCAAAAGAAAAAAGCTAAGGAATAATTATTACTTGATTCACTACAATCGCCCAAGGCTAGCTGCCAGCGAGGCGATAAGTCCAACCAAAGTCAGGGTGCTGCCAATAATGATAACAGGCATCAGTGCACCGAGTATGATTGGGCGAGTGTAAGGGGCGACTTCTAATTTAAATTCGGGGCGAATCTTCTCTGGAGTGGTACAGGTAACCTGATATTTTCCGGGTCTGTCACACTGAAAATAACCTAAAGGAAGTGACATATTACCGCGCATATCTGTACGCCGTACGGTAAACAGGTTAAAGCGGCTAAAGGATGTGTATTCTATACCTTGTGCGGAACCGCTTTCTTTAACGGAAAATTTAGCGGAAAAATGCGCAATCCCAACAATAAACTTTAACGGGGGTATAACCACCGAAATCACATATCGCCCCGGTTCCGGAAGATCGACTTCTTCTCCTGGTTCTGGCGTGACCGGAAAAACATAGCGCGTGTTGGGAGAAATTATTTTCCGTGCTCGCAAAATAGCAATAACCAGAATGGCACTACCGACAATAAAACCGAGGGGAGCAAGAAAATAAAGAAATGGGAGTAGTATGCTCATCGATTATCAATCCGTTGATAAAACACCAGCAAAGAAATTTAGCTAATGCGCTCACCCGATTAAAATGAGCGCACTGTATCGATTATTCCAGACCTAAATGTTTAAGCGCCTGCTCTGCCGCAGCCTGCTCTGCCTTACGACGGCTGGAACCAATGCCTATAATCGCCTCGTCGATACCGCTCACTTGGCAATGAATGGTAAATTCCTGATCGTGGGCTTCACCCTTCACTTGCGTCACTAAATAACTCGGTAACGGTAAATGACGCCCTTGTAAAAATTCCTGCAACCGAGTTTTAGGATCTTTTTGTTTATCGCCCGGGCTGATCTCATCTAAGCGACTCTGATACCACGCCAGAATCAATTGCTGGACTCGATGAATATCGCTATCAAGATAAACCGCACCGATTAACGCCTCTACCGTATCAGCTAAAATCGAATCTCGACGAAAGCCACCACTTTTCAGTTCACCAGGCCCCAGACGCAAGCATTCACCTAAATCAAACTCTCTCCCCATTTCAGCCAGCGTATTCCCTCGCACCAGCGTCGCACGCATACGGCTCATATCGCCTTCATCAACGCGAGGAAAGCGCTGATAAAGTGCATCAGCAATGACAAAACTCAAGATAGAATCGCCCAAAAACTCCAGACGTTCATTATGTTTACTGCTAGCACTCCGATGTGTCAGAGCTTGCTGTAAAAGCGCTTGCTGTTGAAACGTATAACCCAGCTTTCGCTGTAGCCTCTCAATGATGATGGGGTTCATGCATTACCAACAAATGTTCCAAACGAGAAAAAATAACGGCCTAGCTTAACGGTTATCCAGCTAAAGCACTACTATGTTATGGCGAGATAATAAAAAATCCGGATCTAAAGGGTTCTAAATCCGGACTATTCACATCTTAAACAATATAACTCAGAACAAATTAATGAATTCCACCAATACGGCTAAAACGAATACCGGTTGGCCACTCACCTTCTTGTTTCTCAAAGCTCATCCAGATCCCGGTTGCTTTACCAACAAAGTTTGCTTCCGGTACAAAACCCCAGAAACGGCTGTCCGCACTATTATCACGGTTATCGCCCATCATGAAGTATTTGCCTTCCGGCACAATCCAAGTATTAGCCGGAGCGCCCGGTTGTTGATAATAATCACCCGCGCTGTTTGATACGCCCGGAATCATTAATGTCTGATGGAGTTCACTACCCAGTTTTTCTTTGCGTTCAACCATATACACACCGCGTAAACCTTCAGCACGTGCTGCTTCGGTTTTGGTATCAAAGAAGCGAGTGGTCATTTGATTTGCACCGCCCGCAGAAGGTTCAAAACCAATAAACCAGCTGCTTTTCTCCAACTCAGAATACTCCAGCTCGGCGGTTGGCTTACACGCGTTACCCGAAGGACAGGCTGGAGTGATAGTTAACTTTTTCGAGGTTGGATCAAAATGAATGGTATCTCCCGGTAATCCCACTACACGCTTGATATAATCGATATTCTTATCCAGTGGATATTTGAATACCGCAATATCACCGCGCTGCGGTGTACCGGTTTTAATCAGTGTAGTCTGGGTAATAGGGTCTTTAACGCCATAGGCATACTTCTCCACCAGAATAAAATCACCGATAAGCAACGTTGGCATCATTGAACCTGATGGAATTTGAAAAGGCTCATATAAAAAAGAGCGCAGCACAAACACAATAGCCAATACGGGAAACACAGAAACGCAGCTTTCAATCCATCCTGGCTGTCTGGCAACTCGGGCCAGTGCTTTGCCATCAATCTTTCCGTCGGTCTCAACCCTGAGGGCTTCGATCTTAATGCGTCGCGCAGGCGCCCACTTAAAGCGGTCCAAACACCAGATGATTCCAGTCACCAGTGTGGCCACAGCTAAAATTAAGGCAAACATATTCGCCATGCGAGCTCCTTATTACTTATTTACCAACGTGGAGAATAGCCAAGAATGCTTCCTGAGGAACTTCGACGTTCCCCACTTGCTTCATGCGTTTCTTACCATCTTTCTGTTTCTGCAATAACTTTTTCTTACGGCTCACATCACCACCGTAACATTTGGCCAACACGTTTTTACGTAATTGTTTGACCGTTGAACGGGCAATCACGTGGTTACCAATAGCGGCTTGAATCGCAATATCAAACTGCTGGCGCGGAATTAATTCACGCATTTTCTCCACCAGATCACGACCGCGGTTTTGTGAGTTATCCCGGTGGGTGATCAATGCCAGAGCATCCACTCGCTCACTGTTAATCAACACATCAACCCGCACCATGTCGGAAGTCTGGAAACGCTTAAAGCCATAGTCCAATGATGCATAACCACGAGAGGTAGATTTCAGGCGATCGAAGAAATCCAGAACGACTTCAGCCATCGGGATGTCATAGCTCAAGGCAACCTGATTACCGTGGTATACCATATTGGTCTGGATGCCTCGCTTCTCAATACACAGAGTGATGACATTTCCCAGATACTCCTGTGGCAATAGCATATGACACTCAGCGATCGGTTCGCGCAGTTCTTCAATATTGTTCAACGCAGGAAGTTTAGACGGGCTATCCACATACACTGTGTCGCCGCTGGTAGTGATAACCTCGTATACTACCGTTGGTGCTGTGGTAATCAGGTCAAGATCGTATTCACGTTCTAGACGCTCCTGAATGATCTCCATATGCAGCAGACCCAAGAAGCCACAACGGAAACCAAAGCCCAGCGCCGTTGAGTTTTCTGGCTCATAGAACAGAGATGCATCATTTAAGCTCAATTTGCCCAATGCATCACGGAATGCTTCATAGTCGTCAGAACTGATTGGGAACAGGCCCGCATAAACTTGAGGTTTAACTTTCTTAAAGCCCGGCAGTGCTTTTTCTGCTGACTTATGTGCATTCGTCAGGGTGTCTCCTACCGGTGCGCCAAGAATATCTTTAATGGCACAAACCACCCAACCCACTTCGCCACAGCCAAGGGCTTCAGTATCTATGCGCTTCGGCGTGAAAATACCTAAACGGTCTACGCCGTAGGTTTGACCGGTGCTCATTACTTTAATTTTATCGTTTTTACGCAGCACGCCATTTTTGATACGTACCAATGACACTACGCCAAGATAGTTATCAAACCATGAGTCGATGATCAACGCCTGTAACGGGTCATCAGCAGAGCCAGACGGAGGTGGAATATCACGAACTAATCGTTCCAGCACCTCAGGTACACCCAAACCGGTTTTAGCCGAACAGCGCACGGCATCGGTCGCGTCAATTCCTACGATATCTTCAATTTCCTGCGCGGCACGATCGGGATCGGCTGCCGGTAAATCGATCTTGTTCAGAACCGGAACCACTTCCAGATCCATTTCAATGGCGGTATAACAGTTTGCCAGCGTTTGGGCTTCAACCCCTTGTCCGGCATCAACCACCAGCAGAGCACCTTCGCAAGCCGCCAGTGAACGTGATACTTCATAAGAGAAGTCAACGTGACCTGGGGTATCGATAAAGTTCAACTGATAGGTTTGACCATTCTGTGACTTATAATCCAGCGTCACACTTTGCGCTTTAATGGTGATACCACGCTCCCGCTCTAGATCCATAGAATCCAGAACTTGTGCCTCCATTTCACGCTCACTCAACCCGCCACAAATTTGAATAATACGGTCGGACAATGTCGACTTACCGTGGTCAATGTGGGCAATGATCGAAAAATTTCTTATATTCTTGTTTGCTATACTTTTATTATCAGTCATTTACCTAAATCCGGCTGATACAGAAACCCACTGATGCAAGGAATATATTAAAAATCCTCACACAGCAAAAATTCACTTAATCTCTAAACTGGCGGACATTCTACACGTCACTATGACTAAAACATAGCAGCATACGTTATCAGCTAACCAGTTAAATATTGCTGTTACGCTTTTCTTCCCGGCGAATTATCGTTGAAATCAGCCATCGCGTTAAATGATTAGAAATGAAACGTACAGGATTAAACATCCTCCTTTCACACATTCAAATAAATTGAATAAATGAATCAATTCTCTCCGATATCCATTCAGACTCACTCCTTTAGAATGTGTGTTACCAAAAGACAATAATCTTTCAAGCTGTTAACTAACCGGAGCTATCTACCATGAAAAGCATTAAATATATTGCTACTGCCGCCATCCTAACAACTTTATCTTTCAGCACTTTTGCCGCTGAACAAGTCACTCGGAGTCAAACAGAAAATTTGGATAAAATCGGTACGATTTCCGCCAGCGATGCGCGCTCTTTATCCGCATTAGAAAGTAAACTCGCTGCCAAAGCCGATGCGTTGGGTGCAAGCCACTATTATATTACCTCTGCGTCTACCAGCGAGAATATCCACGGCACAGCGATCATTTATAAATAAGCTAGGCTCTTTTATCGCCTTCTATTCCTGAATCAATCACTCCGTCATGCGGAGTGATTTTTCCATTGTGTCATTGAGGATAGATAAAAATAAGAAAAACACAGGAATTCCGAGTAATTTAGTTCTCGGTCTGGCTCACGGAAAGAATACCTATCTGCAATATAACCGGATGAACTGACGCATTAGTGGCTAATTTTGCCGCATAAAAACGTGCAACGGAGAAACCACCAACCCCCCCGATGACAGACCCGACAACCGCAGCGATATCACTTCCTAACCAATAATAAAACAGCGCAGAACACAAGAGAATGCCCAACAGAGGAACCATATAAACCAGCAGTGCGGATAACAGCACTCCAGACTCAGGGATCCCCAGTTCAACACGCTGCCCTACAGATAAGGGTTGCTCAACCGGTATTTGCAGATCGTGAACAACCTGAGGCCCCAATTTATTCAACACTCGAGTCCCGCAGGAAGCTTTTGACTGACAGCTACTGCAACCTGCCTGTTGTTCACAGCGCAAAGTCGCAATGCCCTGTTGCCAATCGATGACGGTTGCCCACTCACGTAACATTTATCAGCCTTTATTGACCACTACGCTGGTAGCAACGCGTTTGGCGGTAGCTGGAGGTAACTCACCAATCACCGTAATTTCTACATTATTACGATTTTCGGTATGAATAGTTCGACGCCCCTGACGCAATGCGTGTTCACTGGCCTGACCCTGATAACTGTTCGGCGATACGTTCAGTGAGAAACTGAATAAGCCATCAGAATAGAGTCGAGACTCCACCGTGCTATTTTTCGCATCAGAAACTGTGTGGCGGCTGCGAGAGGATTCGGAAAAACCTTGAGGTAACCAACCCACACTCCAGTGCATGGTCAGTTTATCGGTAGGAGGAACAGCTAACAATGGAGGCATTACCGGCATCGAAAAATCAGCCATTTTGGCTTTTACACTATCGCCATCACTAAAGGCCACCACGCGAAACTGCTCTAACGTGTCGCCATCTCGATCGAGTAAATCGGTACGCAGAGGCAGTTTGGTTTCAGTGTCTAACCAAACCACATAGCTATAACGTAACCCATCGTGCGGCACTACTCGAACAACATCACAAATACGATTAGCGATACGTGAACGCCCCACCGGAACAAAATCATAGTTTTGTTCTAAACGACCAATATCGGCAAACACCAAAGAGGGTAATGAGTCGACAATATGGTCACCGCGAATGCTAAAAGGCTCCATGCCGGGCTCGAAGTAACTCACTTCAATACCGCGCAATATGGCCTCCCGCTGAGGTCCATCCATATTGATTAGCTGAACCAGCGGTTTACCATTTTGTATAGAATGTCTGTACTGCAGGGATTCAATGCCCACTTTGCTAACATTCACATAAGAGAACTCATAGCTTAAAGTCTGGCTGGCATTGGTCATTTGCTGCAATAAAACTTCTGTTGGATTCGGTTCAGAAACCGCAGCCAGGGGGAGCCCCCCCAGCAAACAACAAACAATAAACGCGATTGGTTTCATCGACTACTGCGCTAACCCTGTTGACGCAGAATTACTGGTTTTTGCACTGGTATCAGCAGCCCTTGGTGCGATTTTCAGCTGTTCCGCGTGTAAACGACGTTGTAATTCATAATCCTGTAGCATAGCGTTAATGCGTTTACGCTGCTCCAGAACCTGCTGATTAGTATTCTGAGCACCTTCCGTTGCCACATCAAAACTGACTGGCGATGCTTGTCCGCCTAACGGAATGGTATTAAATACCGGAGCATCTGGCGTACTATCAGTGCCTTGTTGATTGTACTGCTGTACGCCAACAATCACTGCCAGTGACACACAGGCTGCCACACCAATTTGCCCAACCTGAGCAAACCATGGACGAACCTTATGCCAGAACGGCATCTTCTGCCAAGTTGCAGGATGAGGCTGTGACACTACCGGTTTATCAACGGTAGATAACGTTGGTTCCGACGCTAATGCGGCAAAAACTTTATCTGCGATATCGAAATGAACCACTTCGCCGATATCTCCACGCAGAGTATCGCGAATCAGGTGGTAGCGATGCCAACTTTGCTGAAGCGTTCTATCTTGGGATAGCCCATTGATAACTTCATTATCAATGCTTTCTCCATCCATCAGAGCGGAAAGCTTTTCTTTTTGCATGCCTAATACCCTTTTTCTTACAACATCCTAGAAGTCAGATACAAACACTATCGCTGTATCAGTGGCTGTACTTTATTATCAATTGCTTCACGAGCCCGGAATATTCTTGATCTTACTGTACCTACCGGACAATCCATGATTTCTGCAATCTCTTCATAACTCAAACCATCGATTTCACGCAGGGTGATTGCCATCTTTAAATCTTCAGGCAATGACTCGATAGTTCCAAACACAATACGTCTCAATTCCTCTGACAACATTAAGTTCTCAGGGTTCGAAATTTCTTTTAATGCTCCTGCATTTTCGAAATTTTCTGCATCACCAGCATCCACATCACTTGAGGGAGGACGGCGCCCCTGAGCCACTAAATAATTTTTCGCGGTATTCACTGCTATTCGGTATAACCAGGTATAAAAAGCGCTGTCACCACGAAAAGACTCCAACGCTCTATAGGCCTTAATAAAGGATTCCTGCGCCACATCGGCAACATCTGCCTGTGGTACATAGCGGGAAACAAGGCCCGCAACTTTATTCTGGTAACGAACAACCAGAATATTAAATGCGTTTTTATCGCCCTTTTGGACCCGTTCAACCAACACCTGGTCGGTTAACTGCTCGCTCATTCGAGGTAAAGTCTCCTCAACTATCTCGATGCGTTTCGTGCTGCCAAACCTATATGTTGTACTAATTTGAGCAAGCAACTTCTTAGAGACGCTGTTTAATGATTAGTTCCCAACATCTCACGCGTAAAAATATCGTTAGCTGGTTTTTCAACCAATCTGCCTGTTATTTTGTCGTTCTGGAACGCCCATCAGGTGCATGGCATCAGGATATTCAGCCAATACAAACCCGTTCCAGACCGGATTCGGTGTAGGCTACCATGATTTTTCACTTTCAGCCTCACTCTATACAAAAGATTGCAATAATTCGCCATGCTATTTTTATATATTTTTCAGAGTGCAAGATAAAAATCTTTGGCTAACTGTTTAAATTCTTCCGTGTAATCTTTTCTACCTGATTGATGCGTCACCAGCTTCTGCTCATCACAAATGAGTGGAACTTTGGATAACTCCAACAGCACAATATAAGGTAATTTATCCGGCACATCACAAACCCAAGTACGGCGGACAACAAACCACCCCATATCCAACGCCAGTTTTTCCAACTGTTCACCAGAGGCACAAGGTAACATCACCGAAAATCGCCCCTGTGGTGCCAGCAATTTATCAGCGTACATCAGCAAATTCTGATGGCTAAGAATATGGGTATAACGCGCTTTAGCTCTAGACTCATCGCGACAATCTGTTCCCTCTGGAAAATAGGGAGGATTACTGACGATTAAATCATAGCGGCTATCCGCTATTTCAGCATAATCAGCAATATCCTGATTAAATACCCTGATACGCTGATGCCATGGTGTAGCCTGAACATTCTCTTGCGCTTGCTGACAAGCCGCAAGATCAATCTCAACCGCGTCAATCATAACCTGCTGTTCACTGCGCTGTGCCAGCATCAGTGCTAATAATCCGGTTCCAGTGCCAATATCCAAAATGCGTCGACATGAACCCACATGAGTCCAAGTTCCTAAAATAACGCCGTCTGTCGTTACCTTCATTCCACATCGGTCATGACCAACAAAAAATTGCTTAAATGTGAAACCACCGCGGCGAAGTAAAGGTTTCTCCCTATCTTGTTTCATCGTAACCTGCATAAATAACCCATACGCTTTTACTGCCAATACAGCGAATTATTCTGTATTTTGCCAATAATTTCATTCACCAATAACGTCAGATGAATTCTAACCGAAAACGAAGATAAATGCCTGATGTCAACAATAACAGATGAAGATCGCGCTCAATACATCTATAATCGGCGCCCCAAGTAGAGGTAGATAATGACAGTATTAGACTTTTCCGCACTCGATCTCGACCAGCTGTTGCTGGATGCATTAAGTGACAAGGGCTATGAGCGCCCAACAGCCATTCAGGCCGCGGCTATCCCGGCAGCGATGGATGGACGTGACGTTCTGGGTTCCGCGCCAACGGGAACCGGTAAAACTGCGGCATTCCTGTTGCCCGCACTTCAGCACCTGCTCGATTATCCGCGCAAAAAGTCCGGCCCTCCGCGCATTCTGATTCTGACGCCAACCCGAGAGCTGGCCATGCAGGTAGCAGAACAAGCACGTGAATTGGCGGCCCATACACATCTGGACATTGCTACTATTACGGGTGGTGTGGCTTATATGAATCACGCTGAAGTTTTCAGCGAGAATCAAGACATTGTGGTCGCGACGACCGGTCGCCTGCTGCAATATATTAAAGAAGAGAATTTTGACTGCCGTGCGGTAGAAACACTGATTCTTGATGAAGCAGACCGCATGTTAGATATGGGATTTGCTCAGGATATCGAGCTCATCGCCGCAGAAACCCGCTGGCGTAAACAAACTCTGCTGTTTTCCGCGACGCTGGAAGGGGAAGCTATTCGTGACTTCGCCGAGCGCTTGTTAAACGATCCTATTGAAATTGAGGCGGACCCTTCCCGCCGTGAACGTAAAAAAATCCATCAGTGGTATTATCGCGCTGATGATATTAAGCATAAAACCGCCCTACTTTGCCATCTGCTGAAGCAACCTGATGTGCATAAAGCCATTGTCTTCGTACGCAAACGCGAACGTTTACACGAGTTGGTAAGTTGGATCCGTGATGCTGGCATCAGCTGTTTCTACCTTGAAGGAGAAATGGTACAGGCAAAACGTAGTGAGGCGATTAAACGCCTACAGGACGGAACGGTTAACATTCTGGTAGCCACCGATATTGCAGCACGCGGTCTGGATATTCTGGACATCAGTCACGTATTCAACTTTGACCTACCGCGCACCGCCGACACCTACCTGCACCGCATTGGCCGTACTGGCCGCGCGGGTAAAAAAGGCATCGCGATCTCTCTGGTGGAATCTCACGATCACCTGCTGCTGGGCAAAATCGAACGTTATCTTCAGGAGCCACTGAAAATACGCGTGATCGATGAACTGCGCCCAACCAGCAAAGCGCCTGGACCAACCAACGGTCGTAAGCAATCCAAGAAAGCTAAAGAAAAAGCGGCAGAAAAGAAAAAAGAGAAAAATAAAGAAAAGGTCAAAGTAAAAGTCCGCCACCGGGACAGCAAAAACGTAGGCAAACGGCGTAAGCCAGCCAATGAGCCCACATCTCCGGATACACCTACAGATAAAGCATAATGAAATAACGGCTCCCTTCGGAGCCGTTACTTTTTAAGCCTCTTTGCCCTTTGTCCTTTGTCCTTTGCCCTTTGCCCTTTGCCCTTTGCCCTTTGCCCTTTGCCCTTCAGGTTAAAGCATCCGAATGTTGCCTCAGCCAATAAAAAGGTAGTATGAGCCGCAGGGATGCGGCGAAAGGCGCAGCGACGTCGGGAGCGGCTCTGCGCCGGTGCGTCATTTTTTTGCTGACTGAGGTTGCCGCCGCAACGCGGCGGTCAACAGTCGGCTGCGCAGGCGCGGGGTGTGCAGAGGGGCGTTCGCCTCAACGCCCCTTTGCTCGACGCAAACTCCACTGCCGAGATAAACACCGCACTTAAAGCGGCGAAACTTACACAATACGACCAATAAAACAATTCAAAAAATACAATAAAAAAGGCCGCTGTTCCCAGCGGCCTTTCCGAAAAACTACCTGCTATTACAAGCTTTCAGTGAAAGTACGAGTAATAACATCACGCTGTTGTTCCGGAGTCAGTGAGTTAAAACGCACTGCATAACCAGATACACGAATAGTCAACTGTGGATATTTTTCTGGGTTCTTAACCGCATCTTCCAAGGTATCACGGCTCAGTACGTTAACGTTCAGGTGTTGACCACCTTCTACACGTACGGTTGGTTTAATTTCCATTGGAACTTCGCGGTATTCGATTTTGCCCAGTTGGCTAACAGGTACAACTTGATCTTCTGAATAATCAGCTTTTGCACAGACGCAACGCGCTTCAGCCGTTTCATCATCCAGCAACCAGAAAGAGTTTAATAATGTTGCGTTATCAGCTTTAGTAATTTGGATACCAGTAATCATTTGGTGCCTCCATCAGTATTTTAAATTTAAGTTCCCCCTAATCTTTTGGGGAAACAATATCGAATTCATCCAGTCGTAACATTAGCAATACAAAACTAACATTATTTTTTATCTTATATATCAGCGATACATTTCATATTCTTTGATTAAAATCAATTTTTGAAATACATGAAAAATGACAATTTGGTCACCTTTTTGTTTTATATCAATTTTTGCCCGTTTTTGACATTTAATTATTTTTGTAAATTTTCAACTTTTTTTATAACCGCAGTTAATTCACCATCCGAAATCACGATTAAAAGATCATAATCGTAGTCGCCTTACTGTATTATTCATCGATACCTTTTTCTTAGCGCTCGATATACCATTCAAAAGAAAGGAGATCCTCTATGAGCGACAAACTGACATGGCATGATGTTATTGGTCAGGAAAAGCAGCAGCCTTACTTTCAGGACACTCTCAAGTTTGTCGCCTGCGAAAGAGCGGCTGGAAAAGTGATCTACCCCCCACAAAAAGACGTTTTCAATGCCTTTAGCTCAACTGAGCTGGCAGACGTTAAAGTGGTGATATTGGGTCAGGATCCTTATCACGGCCCTAATCAGGCTCACGGTCTATCGTTTTCCGTATTACCAGGTATTCAACCGCCTCCATCTCTGGTCAATATGTATAAAGAACTTATGAGCGATATCCCCGATTTTCAACGCCCAAACCACGGTTATTTACAAAACTGGGCATCGCAAGGAGTGATGTTACTCAATACCGTCCTCACCGTTGAGGCAGGTAAAGCGCACTCCCATGCCAGCCTAGGTTGGGAAACCTTTACCGATAAAGTCATTGCCGCCTTAAACGATCACCGTGACGGCGTTGTCTTTATGCTATGGGGCTCTCACGCTCAGAAAAAAGGCCGCATTATCGACCGTAAACGCCATCATGTACTGGCTGCGCCTCACCCATCCCCATTATCGGCTCATCGTGGTTTTCTTGGCTGTAAGCACTTCTCTCAAGCTAACAGCCTGCTAGAACAGCAAGGTCTGACACCTATCCGTTGGCAGTTAGATAACCTTTGATATCCGGTTTGGCTGGTAAAAAACAACCGCGCTCTTTAGCGCGGTTATGCATTGTAACTTCAGCCAAGATTAGAGCTTGGTCGGCTGATCCAGCTTATATTCACCGGTAGTAGACTTCAGAAACTCAACGATATCATCTACGTCTTTTTCTGGCAGACTAACTTCTAACTGATACTTAAGCATCATCTCAACCGCACTTTTCAGAGTGTCCATACTACCGTCATGCAGATATGGTGCAGTTTGCTCGATATTTCTCAGAGTGGGTACCTTAAAGCGGTTACGGTCGCGTTCAAAGGTAGTGAAGTTGAAACGCCCCCGATCTGCATCGGTGATGCCACCGCGAGCAGCGAAGTAATCTTCTTTCAACCCCATCATTTCAAACGACTGACCACCCAAGTTTTTACCTACGTGACAAGTTCCGCACTTGTTATCTTTGAACAGTTGGAAACCGCGCTTCTGCTGAGCCGTTAATGCACTATCATCACCCTTCATGAAGCGGTCAAATGCACTGTTTGGCGTTACCACTGTCTTTTCAAACTCTGCGATAGCGTCAGTAATAGTGTCCGCGGTAAAACCTTGCGGATAAACTTCAGTAAATGCCGCGGTCAACGCCGGATCCTGAGACAGTTTACCAATGATTTGATCCCAAGATTCTGAGCCCATCTCAATTGGATTCAGAGGAGGCCCCCCCGCTTGCGCTTGCAGGTTTTTCGCACGTCCATCCCAGAATTGTTCAATGTTATACACCGAGTTAAACACGGTTGGTGCGTTAATTGGCCCAATTGAACCGTTGATACCTTTTGAAGTAATCAGATTATCAACACCACCCGCATCTAACTTATGACAACTTTCACATGACAGTGAGTTATCACCGGATAAACGGTTGTCATGATAAAGGATAGACCCCATCGCCACTTTCTTTGGATCCGTTGGCATAGGAGCAGGTAATGGTTGAACCACCTCGTTCTTAAAGGCTGGGCTGACGCCCTCTGTGACGTAGTATTTAGATCGTTGCTCTTGCGCCCAGGCCAAAATCGCCGCTTTATCTTCTGCCGTTACGCCACCGCGCCAGTGCACGGCAGTATAGCGACCAGGAGGCATGATTTCGTCCCGAATAGCGCGTTCAATTTTAGCCAAGTCTGACTCTGGTGCTGCCGTACCATTAACCAGGCTATCCATGGTGCCTTCTAGGTTGAAGTGTATATAGCCCATCTTCACATCGTGTGCCATTAATTGCTTGGCAATTGGAAATGCTGCATAGAAAGGCATCTCGGCATTAGCGGTATGGCAATATTCGCAACCACGCTGATAGAAAATTTCTCTCACATGCGAATCACCTTTCGGTGCTACTGTGGCAATCAAACGCTCGCTTCGCTTAGCATCATAATTGTAAATATAGGCTGCCGTCCCCAGATAACCGACTATGCCTAAAGCACAAGCTCCTACGATTAGCTTCTTTATCATAGTTCCCTCAGATTCTTCTCTGTCTTATTGGTATGTCATGAGAAAATGCGACCTCATGATGAAAATCTTTTGGATTATCTCTGGTAAGAAAAATATCGAATTGATGCGGATCAAGTATCACAGGCAGTCTTACCTATCATTAGAATAGGCTCTAGCTATTAATAGGTATTTGGTTGGGAATATCTGATAAAAATCGGGGAAGCGAATAAAAATTACATCTAATAAATTGAATAATATAAAAATATAGAAATGTGAGATAAGGTTTATTTTAGACTCCTATCTCACATTAATCATAACGCTAACTCTTATCAAGTCCAATTAGCATTCGTTTGTATCCCGACTATTTAGAAACAGCCACCATTGCCGGGCGAATCAAACGGCCATTTAGGGTATAGCCTTTTTGCATCACCATCATTACATGGTTTGGTGCATGATCGGCAGACTCCATCATGGTCATTGCCTGATGTAGCTCAGGGTTGAAAGGAACATTAACCTCTTCCACCACTTCCACACCAAATCTACTGACTGCATTAAGCAGTGATTTCAGGGTCAGATCCACACCTTCCACCAACGCAGCCAAGTCAGGATTCTCTTTATCGGCAGAAGCCAAAGCGCGCTCAAGGTTATCAATCACCGGAAGCAACTCAATGGAGAACTTTTCTAAGGCAAACTTATGTGCTTTTTCCACGTCTTGCTCTGCACGACGACGGACATTTTCAACTTCGGCACGAACGCGTAAAATATTCTCGCGCTCCTGCTGCTGAGCCTGAGCCAGCTGAGCTTCCAGATTAGCAACTTGCTCAAAAATTTGAGTATTTATCTCTATCTCTGCGGCTTGTTCTGCGCCTTCCACTCGCTGGTGCTCGTTTAATGTCTCATCCAAGACTTGCTCATTAGGGGTGTTTTGTTCTTTACTACTCATGTAAATCTCCGCAGTTTGGCATTACGCTCACTTGTTCGCTTATATTATGGGGATGAAAATTGACGAATCAAGGAAGTCATTCATATTGTATGGATGCTATTGTCGCATCTGACAGGAAAAATTAAATGAATAATAACAAGTTCAGTTGCATTGGGTTAGTCGGACACCCACGTCATCCTTCAGCATTAGCGACACACAAGGCATTATACCACTGGCTAAAGAGCAACGGTTATACTGTTATTGTAGAGCAACAAATAGCAAACGATTTAAATCTGGAGGATATGACCACCGGTAGCCTGTCGGAAATTGGACAACAGGCCGATCTGGCGGTAGTCATCGGTGGTGACGGAAATATGCTGGGAGCGGCACGGGTTCTCTCCTGTTACGATATTAAAGTCATTGGCGTTAACCGCGGGAACCTCGGTTTTCTTACCGATCTCAATCCAGATAACCTCCATCAGCAACTTTCTGAAGTACTATCAGGCGAGTTCATCACCGAAAAACGTTTTTTGCTGGAAGCACAGCTGCATCATGCGGGTCAGCCACCTCGCCTTAGCACCGCCATGAACGAGGTGGTGCTGCATCCGGGTAAAGTGGCCCATATGATTGAGTTTGAAGTGTATATCGATAATAACTTTGCCTTCTCTCAACGTTCCGATGGTCTGATCATTTCTACCCCTACTGGTTCAACGGCCTATTCACTGTCCGCCGGTGGCCCTATTCTGACACCAACGCTGGATGCTATCGCTTTGGTCCCCATGTTCCCACATACCCTAACCTCCAGACCTCTGGTTATCAGTGGTGATAGCATTATTCATCTGAAATTTTCTCACTATAGTCGTGACCTAGAAATCAGCTGTGACAGCCAGATAGCACTAACGGTCCAAAAAGATGAAGAAGTCATCATTAAACGTAGTGAAGCACACCTGAATCTGATTCATCCTAAAAATTACAGCTACTACAATACATTAAGTACAAAATTAGGGTGGTCAAAAAAATTATTCTGAAAAATCAAATATCCCTCTTTACTGTATATAAAACCATATTATACTGTATGTAATTACAGTCATTGGGTTACACAGGAAGACAACCATGCTGGCACAGTTAACCATTAGTAATTTTGCCATTGTTCGCGAACTGGAAATTGATTTTCAGTCAGGTATGACAGCCATTACCGGTGAGACCGGTGCCGGTAAGTCGATTGCTATTGATGCATTGGGCTTATGTCTAGGTAGCCGTTCCGAAGCGGCGATGGTGCGTAACGGTGCCAACCGGGCTGATATCTGTGCCCGCTTCTCCCTGAAAGATACCCCAGCAGCCCACCAATGGCTGGAAGATAATCAGTTAGACGACCAGCAAGAGTGTCTGTTACGCAGGGTGATCAGCGCTGATGGTCGTTCCCGTGGTTTTATTAACGGTACGGCGGTTCCTGTATCCCAACTGCGTGAACTGGGTCAGCTACTGATTCAAATTCATGGTCAACACGCCCACCAGTTGCTGCTAAAGCCTGAACACCAAAAACATCTGCTGGATGCTTACATACACCAAACGGAACTGGCTAATGAGATGCAGCAGAGTTATCAATGCTGGCATCAGAGCTGTACCCAACTGGCACAGTTTCAACAGCAGAGTCTTGAACATGAATCCCGCCAGCAACTATTACAGTATCAGCTCAAAGAGCTGAATGAATTTGCCCCACAGGCTGGCGAATATGAACTGATTGATGAAGAGTACAAACGTTTGGCTAACAGCGGTCAACTGCTCTCACTGAGTCAGGATACCTTACAGGTACTGGCTGAAAATGAAGAACAAAACGTACTCAGCCTGCTGAATCACGCGAAACATAGCCTGCAAGAACTTTCCGCTATCGATGAAAAAATGGCGGGGCTGCTGACCATGCTGGAGGAGGCCGCCATTCAGGTTAGCGAGACCAGCGAAGAACTCCGTCACTACGCGGAGCGGATGGACATGGATCCAGTACGCCTGTATGAACTGGAACAACGCCTGTCTCGTCAATTGGCTCTGGCTCGTAAACACCATATTGCGCCGGAACAGTTACCGGATCTCCATCAGCAATTGCTAGATGAACAGCAACAAATCAGCCGTCAGGGTGATGATTACGAAGCACTGACCGAAGCGGTTGCTCAGCATCATAAACAGGCTCTGGAAGTGGCTAAACGTCTGCATGTGCAACGTGCCCACTATGCCGCAGAACTTTCCACCATGATCACTGACAGCATGCACTCACTGGCCATGCCGCACGGTCAGTTGGTGATTGATGTGGAATGGCAGCCAGAACATCTGAATACCGAAGGTGCCGACCGAGTTGATTTCCGGGTCAGCACTAACCCAGGACAACCACTGCAAGGGCTGTCTAAAGTAGCTTCCGGTGGTGAACTGTCACGTATTGCCTTGGCGGTTCAGGTGATTACCGCACAGAAAATGGATACCCCAGCGTTAATATTTGATGAAGTGGATGTCGGTATCAGCGGGCCAACCGCTGCTATCGTCGGTAAGCTGCTGCGTCAGTTGGGTGAATCCACCCAAGTTATGTGCGTCACACACTTACCTCAAGTTGCCGGTAATGGTCATCAGCACTTTTATGTCAGTAAGCAAACCGATGGCGAAGAGACCGAAACCCAAATGTTGCTGCTGGATAAAAATGCCCGTTTGCAAGAACTGGCCCGCTTACTGGGCGGCAGCGAAATTACCCGCAACACCTTAGCCAACGCCAAAGAACTGCTGGCCGTCTGATACTCATGTAATCGTTAAACGATAGTTGAGCGAAAGTTAAACGATAGTAACGACCGATAAAAAGAGCCAAATTAACAACAAAAGTTTTAATGCGGCTCAACTTTTTGTGAAAATTGGGGTCGAATCAACACATATCTGAAGCATAAGAACAGATTTGCAGATAAAATCTTACTAAATGACCTCGATAAACAATCAGTAAAGGTTTCCAAATGTCGCAAGGTCTATTATCATCGACAGCCTATGTTCTAAAGGAAAGTACTATTATGCGCTGCAAATTGCTGACTGCCGCTGTGGTGGCTCTTGGAATTCTGGTAACCGGTTGTTCTACATTAGAAAAAGTAGTTTACCGTCCGGATATCAATCAGGGTAATTTCTTAACGCCAGCAGACGTCTCCAAACTGCAAAAAGGCATGACCAAGCAGCAGGTGGCTTATATTTTAGGCACACCAATGTTGCAGGATCCATTTGGTTCCGAGACTTGGTTCTACGTCTTCCGCCAGCAGCCAGGACACCAGGACGTGACACAACAGACGTTGACGCTAACGTTTGACGGTGGCGGCTCATTAAGCGGTATCACTAACGATACTTCTATGATGAAGCAAGAAAACTAAGTAACACTAATCAGGTTACTCATGCGAATGACATAAATAAGACGCCAAATGGCGTCTTATTTTTTTGAACGCTCTGCCCGCATACGACGCAACTCTTTAGGATCGGCAATCAACGGACGATAGATTTCTACCCGATCGCCATCGTGAACCGAATCGCTTAATTTAACCCCGCGACTAAAAATACCCACCTTATTAACTTTCAGGTCAATCTCCTGGCGCATTTCCAAAAGGCCAGAGGCGATAATAGCCTGCTCTACGCTGCTACCTTCAGCCATAGTTAGATTTTTAACGTACTGTTGCTCAGGTAAGGCATAGACAACTTCAATACGAATATTAGACACCGTAAACCTCTTTCGCTCTACGAGTGAATGATTGCACCATGTTTTGAGCTAAATCCTGAAAAATTCGGCCAAAGGCTATTTCAATCAACTTACTACTAAATTCGAACTCAAGATTAAACTCAATGCGACAGGCATCATCACCTAGAGGTGTAAATAGCCAGCCGCCCTGCAGGCTGCGAAACGGCCCATCCACCAGCTTCATATCAATAATGGCGTTTTCTACCATGTGATTACAGGTGGTAAAGGTCTTACGAATGCCCACTTTGGCAACATCAATAGATGCTGTCATGGTATTTTCTGTTTGCTCAAGTATGCGGCTGCTCACACAACCCGGTAAAAACTTCGGGTAAGAAAGAACATCGTTAGCCAGTTTATACATTTGCCCGGCGCTATAATTGACCAGTGCCGAACGTTTGATACGCTGCATAACATTTCCTAATCAATGGTCTGAAAGCAAGAAAGATTTAAACGGCGCAAATCATATCATCTAACCGGATTGTGACCAAAAACCTTATCACCCGTCTCTTTTCCCGACAAAAAGTAAACCACAGGCAATCATCCAGTGAATACACCGATATAATAAAACGTAATGGAAGAAAATTACCCGAGCAGAGCGCTTAGGGGATATCTTTCAAATCAGCATTAAGTATAATAAAAACATTATGACAAAGAAAAAAGCATACAAACCCGGTTCCGCAACCATTGCGATGAACAAACGAGCACGCCACGAATACTTCATCGAAGAAGAGATCGAGGCGGGTTTAGCCCTGCAAGGCTGGGAAGTAAAATCCATGCGCGCGGGCAAAGCAAATATCAGCGACAGCTATGTGGTATTCCGTGACGGTGAAGCCTATCTGTTTGGGGCCACCATCATCCCACTTAACGTTGCCTCGTCACATATTGTTTGTGACCCAACTCGTACCCGCAAGCTTCTGTTAAACAGAAAAGAACTTGATAAGCTGTTTGGCTTGGCAAATCGCGATGGCTACACCATTGTTGCCCTTTCCATGTACTGGAAAAATGCCTGGAGCAAAATCAAAATCGGCGTGGCAAAAGGTAAACAACTGCACGATAAGCGTACCGACATTAAAGATCGCGAATGGCAGTTAAATAAAGCGCGGATTATGAAGAACGCCAACCGCTAAGGGTTGGCTACTTTCTGTTAATGTAGCTTTCACCAACACGATAAGCATATAAGTGCGTATCGTGTTGGCAAACCACACTGACCTCTGGCTTACTTTCCTTTCCATACCGGATCGCGTTTCTCTGCAAAGGCTTTTGGCCCTTCCAAGGCATCTTCTGAATGAAGAACTGACGGATAATTTTTCAGTTTGCCGCTACGTATATGGCGATAGCCCTCTTCCACCGACATTTCACCGGTTTCACGATAGATTTCCTTAATCGCCGCCACGGCTAACGGCGCACTGAGAGCCAGTTGATGAGCCATTTCGCGAGCCACTTCCATTAGCTGTCCGCTTTCCACCACCCGATTCACAATCCCCCAACGCAAAGCCTCTTCGGCATTCATCTGGCGTCCGGTCATCATCATTTCATTAGCAATGGCTGGCGGCAATATTTTAGGCAGGCGCAGCATACCGCCGCTGTCGGGTACGATACCGAGTTTCGTTTCCGGTACGGCGAAACTGGCGTTTTGAGAACAAACAATCATATCTGCCGCCAGCGCCAGTTCAAAACCACCGCCAAAAGCATAGCCATTCACTGCGGCGATCACCGGTTTATCCAAATTGAAAAGCTCCGTCAAGCCAGCAAACCCACCTGGGCCAAAGTCGGCATCGGGTGCTTCCCCTTCCGCTGCGGCTTTTAAATCCCAGCCAGCAGAGAAAAAACGCTCACCGGCACCGATAATAATCGCCACCCGTAGCTCAGGATCGTCACGAAACTTAATAAATACGTCACCCATTTCAAAACTGGTTTTGGCATCAATGGCGTTAGCTTTGGGCCTGTCTAAAATAATCTCCAGAATGTGACCATTCCGGCTTACGTGTAACGATTCGCTCATATTAATACTCCATTAACTGGCAATTAATAACGTCACTGAGCTGATAATGGAGCACAGTAAACCAATACGGCATCCTCATGAATCACCGTGTCGTATAAGCGCTCTTTTTATTATTTCACTAGCAAACTCAGTGCAGACCTTTTTTGATAATTTTTCCCGAGCAACTTCTTGGTAAGCTCTTTCTGATTTCCAGAAAGGATGGCACTTTAAATTTGGCCATCTGGCTTTCACAAAACGAGAAGAACTCCTCTTCGGTTATGACTTCGCCTTCATTGAGCACCACGAAGGCTTTAATCGCCTCATCACGAATCGAGTCCTTCAGGCCAATTACCGTGACGTCCATTATTTTGGGATGGGTAGAAATAATATTCTCCAACTCGACACAGGAAATATTTTCACCACTACGCTTGATCATGTTGCAGCTACGCTCAACAAAATAGAAAAAACCTTCGCTGTCTACATAGCCATAATCACCGGTACGCAGCCAGCCATCAGCACACAATGCTTTAGCTGTCTCTTCGGGCATGCGGTAGTACTCTTTAAACAGGGTCTTGCCGGGGATGCCTTTAATGCAAATTTCCCCGGTGACGTTAGCCCCCAGTAGCGTTCCATCCCGATCGCGGATCTGCACTTGGTAGCCAAATCCGGCGCGACCAATAGATGGCCAGCGGCGTTTATCTCCGGGGCGATCGCCAATGGCACCAACGATGGTCTCTGTCATACCGTAAGAGGTGAATAATCGAACGCCAAAACGCTGCACAAAGGCATCTTTCTCCCTATCCGAGATATTGAGATAAAACAGCACCTCACGCAGGCAGTGCTGTTTTTCCCATGGCATTTGCGGTTGCATCATCATCGTTTTGATCATTAACGGTATACATTCGGTCACCGTCGCCCGGTATTTGCATACCTGAGCCCAAAAGGTACGTGCACTAAATTTCTCCAATAGCACAAAGGTCGCGCCTGCGGAGAATGCCGCCATCGCCGCAGTACACTGACAGTCAATATGGAAGGCTGGCATTGGCGTAAGGTAGATGTCATCCTGACGCAAAGCGCATTGCCAAGAGGTATAGTAGCCAGCAAATCTCAGGTTATAGTGAGTGATCACCACCCCCTTGGGACGAGAGGTGGTACCGGAGGTAAACAATATTTCCGCCGTATCTTCAACATCGAGCGCTTCCCAATGCATCAAATGGAGGGGTTGAGCCTGTTTCAGATGATGAAAGTCCAGCACATTGGATAAGGGCTTATCTTCTGCCACCGGATCGATCAACATCAGTCGCTGTATGGGTGCCAGCGCCTCCTGCTGAATCTCCTGATACATGGCATAGAATTCCCTGCTGGTCACCACCATCAATGCTTCACATTGGCTAATAATATAGGCGCTTTCATTTTTCAGCAGATTAGCGTTAACCGGTACCATCACCGCACCGATTTTCGCCAAACCAAACCAGCAAAAGAAAAACTCAGCACAGTTATTGAGATGCAAAGCTATCTTGTCGCCTTTAGCCACCCCCTGCGTATGAAAGAGATTGGCGGTACGGTTAATCTCCTCATTCAACTCACGGTAACTATATTCCAGCGCCAGCCCCTGAAGATTCTCTACAATCAATGCGGTTTTATCACCGTGCAGTTCCGCAAGGTCGTCCCACATTTGACGTAAATCTTGTCTACCTACTATATCCATTCAATACCTACCCAATATTGCTGCACGGTTGGTGGGGGTGCAATGACGGCAAAACATGACTCAGTTAATGTTAATAACTAAAGGGGTTACCCCACCTTGGCCAAACCTTTAATTACCAGTTGTTGAATGTCCGCTTCACTGTAACCAACGTTGGCTAAAATGGCGGCAGTATCCATGCCCAAGGTTGGCATGCCGCGCCAAATTTGCCCCGGATGATTCTTAAACTTCGGCATGACGTTAGGCCCTTTACAGTCCTGACCATCAATGGTTTGCCAATGGGTGATAGACTCACGGGCAACATACTGAGGATTACCTTCCAACTCAGGAATAGTAAGCACTTTAGTCGATGCAATTTTCAATTCAGCAAAACGAGCCAACACCTGAGCAATCGGCCTTTCGGCCAAAAACTCATCCAGTTTATCTTCAACAAATTGGCCTTTAGGACACTCAATACGGTGTATCAGTTGAGTATCTTCCGGAATATCGGGGGTTCCCCACAGGGAGTCAATGCCCATATCCTTAAACATTTCCTGAATCTGATTCACACCCACCAGCTCCATGACGATGTAGCCATCCTGACATTTATACAGGCCGCAGCCGGTATAATAGGGGTCTTTACCTTTGGTCATACGCGGACAGACTTCGCCACCGTTAAAGTAGTCCATCATGAAGTACTGACCCATACGCAACATAACTTCGTACATTGCTACGTCGATACTTTCACCCACACCGGTCTCCCGCACCTTATGCAATGCAGCCAACGTGGCGGTGGTGACTGTCATACCAGAGAAATAGTCCGCCGTATAAGGGAAAGCCGGCATCGGTTGATCTTTATCACCATTTTGAATCAGATAGCCGCTAAAAGCCTGAGCAATGGTGTTATAAGCAGCAAGATTGGTGTACTCCGGCGTACCGTACTGACCAAAACCAGAGAGGTGAGCAATCACCAGCTTTTTGTTATGTTCCCACAACACCTCATCGGTCATGCCACGACGGGAAAAAGCAGGGCCTTTACTGGCTTCAATGAAAATATCAGTCGTTTCAATCAGCTTCAGAAAGGCTTCACGCCCTTCGTCTTTAAAGATATTCAGTGACAGCGCGTGCAGGTTACGCCTTGAAAGTTGAGGGTAATTAGGTTGAATACGAATCGTATCGCCATAAGTGACGTTTTCGATCCAGATAACTTCAGCCCCCCACTCGGCAAACATTTGTCCGGCAAAAGGACCGGCGATCTCAATTCCGGAAAAAACTACCCGTAAACCGGAAAGTGGGCCGAATGTGGGCATGGATAACCGTTCAGACATAATTAGTAGCCTTTTGTATAGGCACCAGCTCAGGAATGCTTTAGATCAGTTCGTCACCAAAAGCATTCCCGTTCTCTGGTGAGAGTGATTAACGATACTTTTTCAGTTCGGCACGGCCCAGAGTCAGAATCTGCATTTCATCGGACCCACCGGAAATGCGGTCAACCCGCAGATCACGCCAGAAACGTGTTACCCGATGGTCTCCAGCAATACCAATACCGCCCAACACTTGCATCGCGGAATCCACCACTTCAAAGGCAGCGTTAGCACAATAGAATTTACACATTGCCGCATCGCCAGACGTCATCTGGTCGTTATCGCTTTTCCAAGCTGATTCAAACAGCATGTTCTTCATGGCGTTCAATTTGATCGCCATATGGGCGAACTTTTCCTGAATCAGTTGGAAACGGCCAATCGTCTCACCAAACTGTACCCGCTGATTAGCATACTTAGCCGCATCTTCATAAGCGCAATAAGCGGTACCATAGTTGGTTAAAGCCACAATGAAACGCTCATGGTCAAACTCTTCTTTCACCCGGTTAAACCCGTTGCCTTCACGGCCAAACATATCCTTCTCTTCCAGCTCGACGTTATCGAAGACGATTTCGCAGCAGCTATCCATTCGCAAACCGAGCTTCTCCAGTTTGGAAACTTTAACTCCCGGCTTACTCATATCCACAAACCACTCGGAGTAAACAGGCTTATCCGGTGAGGCGGCATCCCGAGCCATCACCACGATATAAGGGGTATAGGCGCTACTGGTGATAAAGCACTTGCTACCGTTGAGATACACTTTGCCATTCTTGCGGGTGTAGTTAGTTTGCAGGCTACCCACGTCAGAACCAGCGCCCGGTTCGGTAATGGCCGAGTTCCACATTTGTTTGCCGGTGCCCTGAAACGCCATAATCTTATCGATTTGTTCCTGAGTACCTTCCCGCAGAACCGTATTGAAACCTCCCGGCAGCTGATACAGCACATAAGTCGGTGCTCCCAAACGTCCTAGTTCGGCCCAAACCGCTGCCAGCGTGACGAAACCCGCTTCCAAACCGCCGTGCTCTTCCGGCAGCAGCAGGCTATCAAGCCCCATCTCTGCCAGCGCTCTCACAAAACGTTCAGGATACTCACTGTTACGGTCGCATTCCGCAAAATAGGCTTCCCAATTTTCCTGCGCCATCAAATCTCGAATACCGGCAACAAACAGTTCCTGTTCATCGGTCAATGTAAAATCCATAAGTAAAGCCTCTTCTATTTTCGATGTTAAAAGATCAATATTTCCAATGAGTCGCTTTGGCGTCTTTCAGGAAAGAGATGGTTATCATTATGTTGACGAAGAACAGCGGACATCCTCCGGCAATAATCGCTGTCTGAATCGGCTTAAGACCACCTAATGCCAACAGGATGATGCCGATAATGCCAACCAGTACCGACCAGCCCACACGCACCCAAACCGGCGGTTCATCGTAACCATTAGCCTCTTTGCAGGTTGACATGGCTAGCGTGTAAGAACAGGCGTTAATCAGGGTGACCGTGGCGATAAAACAGAGAATAAAGAACGCCCACATGGTGACGGTGCTTAACGGCAATGCAGCCCATGTATGGATGATGGCCCTCGCCACACCGTGCTGTTCAATGATTTGAGGAATATTGATGGTTTGGTTATTGATCAGTGACAGGGTGTTACTGCCCAGAATGGTCCACAACAACCAAGTAGATGCTGTTAGACCGCCGACCATTCCCAGACACAATTGGCGTACGCTACGTCCTTTAGAGATACGCGCCAAGAAGATACACATCTGGATGCCGTAAACGATCCACCACGCCCAGTAGAATACCGTCCAGCCCTGTGGGAACCCACCCTTGCTAATTGCATCGGTATAAAACAACATACGGCCCACGTTCATCAGCAACACACCAACCGAGTCAGTGAAGTAATTCACCGTAAAGCTGGTTGCACCAATGATAAATACCCAAGCTAGAATGATAATACTCAGATAGTTACGTACATCACTGGCAATCTTGATCCCTTTTTGCAGGCCAAACGCGACGCAAATGGCGTTAAAAACAATCCAGCAACCAATGATTAGCGCATCCAGTTCCAGAGTATGCGGAATACCAAACAGGTACTGAATACATTCAGTTACCAGCGGAGTTGCCAGCCCCAGACTGGTTCCCATCGCCAAAATCAGCGCCACTAAGTAGAGGTTATCCACCATTGTACCGACGATCCCTTTACAGCACTTCTCTCCCAGCAACGGTGCTAAGGTTCCGCTGGGCCGCATCACATTGATTTTTCTTACAAACATGAAGTAGCCAAACGCCACCGCCAAGAAGCTATAGGTTGCCCACGGCAATGGACCCCAGTGGAATAGGCTGTAAGCCAAACCTAACTCTTTAGCCGGAGTAGAAAACGGTTCCAGACCAAACGGTGGAGAAGAAACGTAGTAATAAATCTCAATAGAACCCCAAAACAGTACTGCAGCAGACGTACAGGAAGCGAACATCATGAAAATCCAGCTCAGCGTGCTAAATTCCGGCTTCTCATCCCCCAGAGTGCGATGGGCAAATGGCCCAAAAATCAGCCAGAACCAGCCACCGAACATCACGACCATGTACCATTCAAACGCCCATCCCCATTCGTAGGTGATGTAGTTAAATACCGCATTGATAACCGCGTTGGATGCCTCCAGATCGCGCACCGTCAGATAACAAAGTATTCCCACTATAATCAGTGACGGAAAAAAGACTTTGGGTTCTATTCCCGTTTTCTTTTTACCTGTTTCATTTTCAGTTTTCATTGTTGTATCTGCCCCATGAAATATTCTCCTCACAATGGCAATATTGAGAGCTACATTTCTAAATAGAAACTATCCATGTCACCTCTAATCGGTGAACACACCCCAGTATGAATTTGCTTTTTAAATTAAACATCAGAATCAGAAACCAGAATAGACAACACATTTAATATATAAAAAATCCAAACCATATTCCTTAATGCAAAAAAAACAGCGAATGAATATTGGGTTTATAATGAAATCTGAGCGGTGAATAATCCGTGATCTTAATCAAGTTATGTCCTTGAACTCATCTCATCGAAAATGAGTGTATGAGATGATTTATTGCTTTTTCATTAAAAATAATATTTAAAATCAATTAAATAAAAATAAAAACATCTACCAAAAAAGAGTTATATCCAGAGGTGTCACTTTCAATATTGGTGATCCAAGTATTATTTTGACCCAGTGAATCATGGTATTTCTATTGTCATCAGGATAATTTGATGTTGAGGAATGGATAAAGAGAATATTAATTAATCACATTAAGTTTAGTGAACTCTTTTATAGTCAATAACCACGTAAACATTTAAACGGCTTTACACATGCCGTTATATTATATTTTCCTTAATTTGTATTTTATTTATAATTTTGGAAATACTTCACAATATTGAAATATTATATTGCCTAATCGGAGAAGTGATGAAAATAATTGCATGCTATAAGCTCATTCCCGAGGAGCAGGATATTACCGTCAACGGTGATGGCACGCTGAACCTCAGTAAAACAGATGCAAAAATCAGCCAATTCGACCTTAATGCCATTGAAGCTGCCTGTGCCTTAAAACAGCAAAATAACGACATTCATATTGTCGCCATGAGCACCGGTGGTGAAGCGCTGGCAAATCCCAAAGGGCGTAAAGACGTACTCTCTCGCGGCCCAGACGAACTGATTGTTATCTCTGAGCCGGGTCTGGAAAATGCACTCCCCCACCAAACCGCAGCTATACTGGCCGCGGCCGCGCAAAAATCGGGTTTCGATCTGATACTGTGTGGTGATGGTTCTGCTGACCTTTATGCCCAGCAGGTTGGCCTGCTGCTGGGTGAAACCCTTGGCGTTACCGCCATTAACGGCGTCAGCCGTATTATCCAGCTTTCCGACACACAAATTCAGGTGGAACGGACTCTGGAAGATGAAGTGGAAACTTTAACCCTCAATCTGCCTGCGGTGGTCGCCGTTTCTACCGATATTAACGCCCCACAAATCCCGTCAATGAAGGCTATTCTCGGCGCAGCTAAAAAACCTGTGCAGGCCTGGCAACCAGCAGATTTAGGTTTAGGTAATGTCGCCTCTTACACCACATTGCTCAGCATATTGGCCCCTCAACAGAAAGCGCGAACCCGCGTGATCATTGAAGGCGATGGCGAAGAACAAATCGCCGCATTTGCAGAACACCTGCGTAAAGTAATCGGTTAATGAGGGGATGACATGAGCAAATTTTCAACTGTTTGGGTATTCAGCGATACAGCATCCCGTCTGCCGGAACTGATGGGTGCGGCCCGAGAGCTTGGCGAAAACATCCGTGTGATAGTTCAGGGTCATGAGCTGTCAGCTCAGGCCTTCCGCCTTGGGGCTGACGCGGCTTATGATGTAGGGACAATACCCGCCGATCGCATTATCGAAGACTATGCGGACACGCTGGTACAAACCATCAAAAATCACAGCCAGAACGCACTGGTGCTGCTACCCGCCACCCGTCGCTGCAAAGCGCTGGCGGCTCGACTGGGTGCCCGTCTTACGGCGGGTGTAGTGAATGACGCCAACGAACTGGTGTTGCAGGATGGTCACTTAGTGGCAACCCATATGGTGTATGGTGGGCTGGCGTTCGGTAAGGAGCAAATTACCACGCCTTACGCGGTAACCACCCTGAACAGCGGCGTATTTGAAGCCACACAGGAAGACGCATCCCGCAGTGGTAATGCTATACCGTTGGAATTTATCGCACCGAAAAATCCAATTATCTGTGTATCCCGTAACGTTAAGCAAAGTAACAGCGTCGACCTTGGCAAAGCACGGCGAGTGGTCAGCGTGGGCAGGGGTATCGGTAATCAGGCCAATATCTCTATTGCCGAAGCCCTCAGCAATGCAATGGGTGCCGAACTGGGCTGTTCACGTCCGGTAGCAGAAAATGAAAAGTGGATGGAGCGGGAACGCTATGTTGGTATTTCCGGCATTATGATCAAGCCAGAGCTTTATCTGGCGTTGGGTATCTCCGGTCAAATCCAGCACATGGTTGGTGCCAATGGCGCCCAAATCATTATGGCAATCAATAAAGATAAAAACGCGCCGATTTTCCAATACGCCGATTATGGTCTGGTCGGCGATCTGATGAAGATCGTTCCCGCGCTAACTGAGGCGTTAAAACGTTAATGAAACGGCGTAGCCACTCAAAGCTACGCCCTTTTATCGTCTACCTGGAGACACTATGTCCGAAGATATCTTTGATACCATTATCGTCGGTGCGGGGCTGGCTGGCTGCGTTTGTGCACTGGTACTGGCGCGCGAAGGCGCGAACGTATTAGTTATTGAGCGCGGCAACTATGCCGGTGCCAAAAATGTTACTGGCGGCAGGCTGTACACCCACAGTCTGGAACGCATTATTCCCGGCTTTGCCGAACAGGCACCCGTTGAGCGCCGTATTACCCATGAGAAGATCTCGTTTCTTACCGATGACAGCGCCGTTACCCTTGATTACCACCGCGCTGGCGATGCCAAACCGCTAAAGGACTCCTACTCCGTATTGCGCGCCCAATTCGATCCTTGGTTGATGGCTCAGGCTGAAGCGGCAGGCGCACAGTTCATCTGTGGTATCCGCGTCGATAAACTGGTTCAGCGTGACGGAAAAGTAATTGGCGTTGAAGCGGATGGCGACGTGCTGGAAGCCCATACGGTGATTCTGGCTGAAGGGGTTAACGCCATTCTCGCTGAACAAATCGGTATGGCTCAACCGGTGTCTCCTGCTTCCGTTGCCGTTGGCGTCAAAGAGTTGATTGAACTCCCTCAAGATCTGCTGGAAGCGCGCTTTAATCTGGAAAGTAATCAAGGGGCAGCCTGGCTATTTGCCGGTACCCCTTCAGATGGTCAGATGGGCGGTGGTTTCCTGTATACCAACCGCAATACCCTCTCTCTGGGGCTGGTATATGGTTTGCACCACATCGAACAGGCAAACAAATCTGTACCGCAAATGTTGGAAGATTTTAAACATCACCCAGCAGTACGATCGCTGATTGCCGGAGGAAAAACCATTGAGTATGCCGCTCATGTCGTGCCGGAGGCGGGTATCAATATGATGCCAAAACTGATTGGTGACGGCGTTCTGATCGCCGGTGATACCGCTGGTATGTGCCTCAACCTTGGCTTTACTATTCGCGGTATGGATTTAGCCATCGCCTCCGGCGAAGCCGCAGCCCGAGCCGTGCTGGATGCCAAAGCCAAAAACGATTTCAGCGCTCAGGGATTAAGCAGCTATACCCAGCATCTGGAAAACCTGTCGGTAATGCAAGATCTACGTCACTATCGCAACGTTCCCGCCATGATGGATAACCCACGCATGTTCACCCAATACCCTCAAATGGCCGCCAATATTATGGCAGATTTGTTCACCATTGACGGGCAGCCCCCGCAGCCGTTACGTAAAAAAATCATGCGCCACGGAAAACAAGTCGGCTATCTGAATCTGCTTAAGGACGGTATTAAAGGAGTAACTGCGCTATGAGTGAGCCAGTCAATATTGACGTAAAGCTGGGTATTAACAAGTTTCATGTGGACGAGGGGCATCCCCATATCATTATTCGCGAACACCCTGATATGGCGGCATTTCGTACCCTGACTCTCGCCTGTCCTGCTGGGCTGTATAAACAACTGGAAGATGGTTCAATTCGTTTTGACTATGCCGGTTGTCTAGAGTGTGGGACTTGCCGCATTCTATGTCGCCATTCGGTTTTGGAAGAGTGGACCTACCCGCGCGGTACCTTTGGGGTTGAATATCGTTACGGTTAAGGCCAATGCGGAAATAGATGAAATTTCTATTTCCGCTCTTCACATAATAACAATAGCCTGATGGCCTTCACGCCGGCCAGAGGCATAACAAATGTGGCCTGACACTTTATGGAACAATATAAAAAGTTCGATGACATCAGTTTTTCACCGATACACCGCAAAATTATGTTGTGGGGTAGCGGAGGCCCTTTTCTTGATGGCTATGTTCTGGTCATCATCGGTATTTCTCTGGAACAACTTACCCCAGTTTTAAAACTGGACGCTAACTGGATAGGTTTAATCGGTGCTGCCACGCTGGTTGGCTTGTTTATTGGTACCGCCCTGTTCGGCTATATCGCCGATCTGGTTGGTCGTCGCCTGATGTTTCTGATTGATATTCTGGCCATCGGGGTGATTTCTGTGGCCACTATGTTTATCTCATCCCCGCTGGAACTGGTACTGATGCGCTTTCTTATTGGCATTGTAATAGGGGCTGACTACCCTATCGCCACCTCTATGATTGCTGAATTCTCCAGTACCAAACAGCGAGCCTTTACCATGGGGTTTATTGCCGCCATGTGGTATATCGGTGCAACTGCTGCCGATCTGGTGGGCTATTTACTCTACGATATGGAAAACGGCTGGCGCTGGATGCTGGGTAGCGCCGCTATTCCCTGTATTATCATTCTGCTAGGTCGGTTTGAACTACCGGAATCACCCCGCTGGTTGATTCGCAAAGGCCGGGTAAAAGAGTGTCAGGAACTGATGTTTAAACTGTTTGGTGAGCAGGTGGTTTTTGAGGAAGAACGGGAACCTGAAACCCGCTACCGTCAGATTTTTACCCGCCGCCATTTCACTTCACTGCTGTTTGTCGCCATTATCTGGACTTGCCAAGTGATCCCAATGTTTGCCATCTATACCTTTGGCCCACAAATCATCACGCAGTTAGGCCTTAGCGAAGGGAAAGATGCCGTATTGGGTAATGTGATAATCAGCCTATTTTTCATGCTCGGTTGCCTACCCGCCATGTACTGGCTAAACAGCATTGGCCGCAGGCCGTTGTTGATTGGCAGTTTTACTATGATGAGCATCGCCCTCGCGCTGCTGGGTTTTGTTTCAGAACCCGGCATTCTGTTTATTATTATTGCCTTTGCGACCTATGCTTTTTTCTCTGGAGGCCCGGGGATCCTACAGTGGCTGTATCCTAATGAGCTGTTCCCCACCGCCATTCGTGCCTCTGCGGTTGGTGCGGCAATGTCCCTCAGCCGCATCGGTACGATGATTTCCATCTACGGATTACCGCTATTTATGCAACAGTACGGTATTTCAGCAACCATGCTGGTTGGTGCTGGCGTATCGCTGTTTGGTTTACTGGTATCCGTTGTACTGGCACCGGAAACTCGCGGCATGTCGTTGGAGCAAACCAGTCAAATGAAACTTTATTAAGGTATTTTGTGAAGGTTGCCCAAACGGGCAACCTCAGGAAAAATTGACTAATTTAGATGGCGACAGAAGTAGTCAGCCCCATCGCGCAGGGCTCGATCGGCACTCTTCATCATGCGGGAATAGTGCAAAAAGGCGTGCAGGGTTCCAGAATACATCTGGTAGCAACAAGGCTGTTGATGCTCACGCAACGTTTGATACAGCGCTCTACTATCATCAATTAACGGGTCAAACTCCGCTCCGGCAATAAAACAAGGCGAAATATCATGAGTTAAGTCATTATTAAATATGCAATAGTAAGGTGATTCCTTATCTTGTTCATTCGCCAAATAAGCTTGCTCATACTCTTCCAAATCTTTTTGGGTTAGCCCATCCCAACTGCCACCGTACAGACGTCTGGTCATGGAATCACGTAAACCATATAGTCCATAGTAGAGCAACACACCCGCGATACGACCACAATCAATGCCACGATCCCGCAGCCACAGGGTGGTAGCAAATGACAACATCGCACCAGCCGAATCGCCTGCGAACCCAATCTGCTGCATATTTAACTGATAATCCTGAGCGTGAGCATAAAAATATTGGCAGGCAGCAACCGTCTCTTCAATCGCCTGCGGAAATCGCGCTTCGGGAGAAAGTGAATAATCTATCCCTATCACCGCGCAACCGGTGTAATGTGCCAACAGGCGCATAATCCGATCGTGAGTATCGAGATTGCCGACAATAAAACCACCACCATGTAAATAAAAAAGTGTGGCCCGGGTTTTGTGTTGTGGATAATATATTCTCGTCCCAATTTCACCATATTTATTGGCTATTTTTACCGATTGCGCTTTTACCATTTCTGGCCCTTCACTATTCCAATATTTACGCTCGTCAATATAACTTTGGCGAATCATTTCATAATCTGAATTAGCGGGTTGAGGTTTGGCATTTTGTAATTGAAATTGCAATACATCGCGCATTTCCTGAGAAATACACTCAAGAACATTCACTTTATTTTCCGGCTTCATTTTATCCTCCTCGCAGATATCGATTAATTTTATTGATTCTCTGAAACCGAACTAAGATCCACACCACAAAAAAGTAATTCAATGAAATTTAGAATAAAAATCGCTGATAAATTGATTGGCAAACAGAAGCTAACACAGAGAAATACCTCACCCTTTATCAATAAATGATGATGACCAATAAAAATAGTTAATAATTATTTAAATGTCACAAATAATCATTTTAAATTACGCCAGAGACACCTTGCTGAAACAATGGATTAACATTATCAATTAATTGATATTTTTATAAAAAATAGTATAAAAACACATAGTTCTTTGGGGCATGATTAGGTATATTCAGGCGAATTGATAATAAAAAACTTAAATATCAATATATCGTCGTGACATCTATTTATTGCTCTAAAAAAATAGATAAATGTTGGCAATATTATAGGTTAGTAGTCCTGATGAAATAGGTGAGAATATGTACAGACAGTATGTTCAAGAACCTTTATACCTTTCCATCGCCCGCTGGGTAATGCAGCAAAGTCGTTGGATTAGTGCAACAGAGATTGCAGAGCACTTCGAGCTAACGCCGTGTAAAGCCATCAATACCGTTTCTTATATTCTTTCTGCCGTTGATGAGATAACCTGCAAAACCAAAAGCGTACCTAATCAGCTTGAAGGCCGTGGCTGCCAGTGTCAGCGTCTGATTCAGGTGAGCCACATTGATGAGGTAATCACCACCCGCATCAAGAATGCCGTCAACAGCGAAACTGAACACGATCCCGTTTCACGTTTGGATCCCTCTCTGCGAGTTCCCCCTCCGGAATTGAATCGTGAACAAAAATGGCAATGGATGCTTTCTAAAGGACAACGTAAGTAATCATCCCCGTTAGCTGACCTGACGGGCTTATCTCTACGCCCTGTCAGGCACTCTATCCCCAGCGACTCTGCCTATAAAACCGGCAAACGGTTAAGTCGCTGGTGTGTGCAGGGATAAATCTGTTATAATCGCTAAGTAAACTTGGGGCTGATTCTGGATTCGACGGGATTTGCGAAACCCAAGGTGCATGCCGAGGTGCGGTAGGCCTCGTTAATAAACCGCAAAAAAATAGTCGCAAACGACGAAAACTACGCACTAGCAGCTTAATAACCTGCTCAGAGCCCTCTCTCCCTAGCCTCCGCTCTTAGGACGGGGATCAAGAGAGGTCAAAACCAAAAGAGATCGTGTGGATACCTTGCTTGGGGTTGAAGCATTAAAACTAATCAAGCTAGTCTGGTAGTGGCGTGTCTGTCCGCAGCTGCTAGGCGAATGTAAAGACTAGACTAAGCATGTAGTGCCGACGGTGTAGAAATTTCGGACGCGGGTTCAACTCCCGCCAGCTCCACCACTTTTAGTGAGACAGTGATAAGACAACAGTATTTAAAACAGTAAGTTAGCGTTTTAAGTTGGACATCACTGAGACACAATTAAGACTTGAAATGATCCACAGGTGATCCGCGGATCAGATTTGACTCAAAGAGATATCCAAGACTATAGTCAGCTCATACCAGCAAATTCTGGTATCGAGATTGACCTCTCGGATATCCAAAAGGCGCATATACCGCGCAGGCGGTTTTTTTATGCGTTAAACACGGCTACATGTATATGGTGGACTGTGTTAGGGCAGAGAAATCTGCGCCGGAATCCTTTTGGCCGGTAAGGTCAACCTTGCACAGTTCACCACCCATCGATTGACCTCGTAAGTGGTGATTTCCAAGACCAAAAGGAAAATCACAAATGAATAATCAATTATCAGTTTCAAGCCTTCCCTCTATTACCCACAATAGTCAGCCTGTAATTACTACCGAATTATTAGCTCAATTATATGGAGCTGATATAGTTCGTATTCGTCAGAATCACCAGCGAAATACTTCCCGCTTTGTATGTGGTAAACATTATTTTAAAGTCACAGGTAAAGATCTTGATGATTTGCGAGTATCTTTAAGCTACCCGCAAATCTCGCCTAAAACTCGAACACTTATCCTTTGGACAGAACGTGGAGCCTGCCGGCATGCAAAGATGCTGGAAACCGATCAGGCATGGGACGTATTTGAGAAGCTGGAAGATAGCTATTTCCAGAAGAGACAAGAACCAACCCTATCAACCCGCTTTCTCGTTTCTATTGAGAATGGACGCCAAACAGTTATGGCTGTTCCTGAAGATGCCTGCGTTATGTCAGTAAAAGGAATGGCTGCTAAGGTGGCCACTGGTGAAATGTATGTGACGAGTGAGGAATTGTATTCATTTATCACTGCTGCTGTAGATCAGCTTTACCGGCGCAATGAATATCTAATGAATAAATCAGCATAGGTAGGATTTGAAAAGAGCCGCTGATGATCTGCGGCTTTCTATTTTTATTATGTTCTTGGGATCGCTCGGTGCATATCTCCGGATTTTGTGATTAAATCTTGGTTAATTTTAGGTTTGGGTGAAAAATAGATGGTATCGCACAAAAAAAACTCATTTGATATAGCCAGGCACGTAGCTGCCCTGATGGTTATCTTCTCTCATCATTTTGCTTTATCAGGGTTGCCTGAACCTAGTTTCCTTGGATTTGAGACATATGGTGGACTTGCTGTATTAATTTTCTTTTCAATATCTGGTTTTTTAATTTCTAAATCAGCAATGAGAAGTGATGACTTCATATCATTCACTGCAAAGAGAATAAGGAGAATTTTTCCTGCACTGATAGGTTGTGCTATTGTTATCAATATATTTTTAGGGAGCATATATTTTCCTGATGCTAGCTTTATTCATTACCTAAGCAGAGCAGTAAAAACTATTTCATTAAATGGTTTTAATGTATTCATCACATCTAAGGATTTCACCCATACAGACTTATTGAATGGTAGTTTATGGACATTACCATTAGAAGTGGCTTGTTATATGATTGTAGGTTGTGTGATCATTTTTAGTAAAAAGCCACAATATTTTGTTGCAGTGTTATTAATAATATTATTTGGCGCTATATACACCTTATCTTTTAATGTTAATATTCAGGTCTTATCCATCCCTGTTAATCTATTCTTCACTAGAGCGTTAGCTTTCTTTATCGGTAGTGTGATGGCTATGTATTACGAAAAATGGAATAAAATTAGCATCAAATTATTTTTAATATCATTTTTAGCTTTTTATATGTATGGTGTTAAAGAAAGTCCTGTTAATTATATAATCTCTGCCTATGCGCTTTTTAGCGTGCTTACAATTATTATTTGCACTTCATTTCATGAAAAAATAATATCTGGAAGATTCGATTATTCCTATGGAATATATATATATGCATTCCCAATGCAGCAATTAATCATTCATAAAACAAATTTCTCATTTTACGAAGGGATGGCAATAACAACGGTGATTGTTGTCATTATAGCAGCCATTTCATGGCATCTTATCGAGAAAAGATTTTTAGCAAGAAGTAAAAAATAAAATACTGCCCTATAGATGAGTAATACACCTATAGGGCGTTATTAATTATTTTTTGAAGGCTCCAAGAAGTTTAACTGAATAGCCAGACGTTATCAGATCTCCAACTGTATCTGTTAACTGTATAATTGCAGCCCCTCCCACTCCAATGACAGTAGGAAAAGTTACACTTCTACGAAGTGGCGTCCCTGAAAATCCTCCTGAGATTACATCGGTACCATTAACCCTTAACACAATGACTCCGGTAGTAGTTTGCCCGCCATTTATGGCACAAGATGCACCTGATAAAATCCCATCATCAATAGTTATGGCATTACTAATACTGGTATCATTTGCGCTCGCGCCACCTTTAAAGTTGTATAACCGCATTGCAGTAAACGCAGGTGAGAACTTATTGTAAGCGGGCCCCCAGTTTACATTTTCACAATCCTTCGTCTCTATCTCCATTGACCCGCTAACTGTTCCTGGTAATCCAGAATCAAAGTATTTAACAATAGCCCTTGCAGTATTATTATCCCATTTCAATCTTGTATGACTGCCATAGCTAGCTATTAACGTTGTTAGATCTTTAAATACACATTCGCTTATTTCATTTCTATCACCGCCTTGCAAAACAACACCTGTTTGTGAGGATGTAATTTCTACATAACGGCTAAATGATCGCCTTAAGCATGATGCTGTTAATGCAGGGGTACATGTAAATCCAATAAGATTACCGAATACTGGATCAGTGATATTTCCTGTTACGGCTGAAATTGTATGTTCAGCGCCAGAGTCAAGCATTATCTTTAATCCCACTACTGGAGCCGGGCTGCCGCTATAAACCGGAATATATGCTGCTCCACTATCAAACCGATATATTCGATCATATGCAGATACTCGTGAGTAAAAATCTATATCATCTCTCTCGCAAATATTATTTTTAATCGTAGCATCATTTGTATTTATCAATTCTAATGCGATTTTGCATGAAATTGTTTTTGTTGACATTATTGTTAAATTCTTGGGGTTTAATGTGCTTTGAGATGCAGAGCCAGTACACGATATCCCCACAAGGCTATTAATAACACGCGTTCCCGTCACATCAATATTAGGACTATTATTTACAATACCTATGCCTTTTTGTGTATTTGAGATAATACCACCAATAACGGCACCTCTTTGGTTTGATTCAACTGTCTCAAACTCTACGCCATAAAGACCAATATATTTCATTAATGGGTTTGTTACTAAAGCCGATTTAACCCCAGTCCCACCGACACCAGATTGAACCTGGCAATTTGTCATGACTGGGTTTTCGACATGGTAATCATCAATATTGATGTGAATTATACCCCACCCTTTTACATCTTTAATATTTGGGTTAACAGAATGGCACAGACCAGTACAATACATATACTCAATGCCTGAATCACCATCTGCAACAGGATCAACGCCACCATTAAACTTATCAAGTTTCGCACCAACAATAATTGCATCTGTAACTTTAGGGTTTGAGCAGCCATCAAATACAATAATTCCCCGATATTTATCGGCAAAAATGAAATTTGTATCAATAGTTAGGTCTGCGCCATTTCTAAACTCAACTGTTGGATTGGTTTTATCTTTAACCAGCAAATGAGTGCTGATGAATATATTATGTGGGATGACAATATGACCGCCAGTATCGCTTATTGCCTGTTGAATCGCTGTAATATCGTCTGTCACGCCATCACAAACCGCTCCCCACCCTCTAATATCACCTTCATCTCTCCAGCGGGCCAATTGAAATTCTGGATATTTTGTACTTCCTTCTGGGTCTTCTAATTCAGTGCGAAGTGCTGCATCCCCAACGCCCAGCCATTTACCAGCACCAATGCCACCCGAAGTTTCTGGGGTTGAACCAACAGGGACTGATTTTGGAAATTCGCCATCCCAGCGATAATATTCTCCATCGCCATCAGGAAGTTTCCAGCGCAAAACTTGGTTAGGAAGAGTTAATTCAGCTCCATCTTGAAATGAATCAATAGTTATATATCCATATTTAGATATTGCTTCTTGTGCCCATTTTTCTATGCCATACCATGTCTTTCGGGGTACGCCAAAACGATCATTCCATTCAATATTTACCCGATCGTTTGAGAGATGATCAAAGTTTTCCGCGTTATCATATAAATCCTTTGCGGCAGGTGACCCTAATGGATTACCGGTATTATATGTAGTCATATTTATCCTCATAAACAAAAAAACCGCCTAAGCGGTTTATGTATTGTGTTTTTTACGATGGCAACCCTGGGTAAACAGCATCGTCATAGATATAAAAATTAGATCGGTATTCATTAGCGGTTACTTGACACGTCCCATCATGCTGAGGTGCTATTTCAGAAACAATTGCATCATAACCAGCTCTTGTAGACGCACAAAAAATAAGGCGCGGAGGCTCAATAACAGGGTCGTTAATAACCATAGAATCGAATGCTGGTATATATGGCACTGCTAATTGATAATCACCAGCTTGGGTTGCCGTAATCAGCCCTGAAGCGGTACCATCTTGATAACGAATAAGGACTCTTGGGTTTTCGAATGTCCAATCAAGAAGTTCTGATACTGTTAATGTCGTCACTAAACCAACTGTGACAACACTTTCAATAAGGCATGATATTGTTTTATCGCCTGGAATATCATCCGTCAAAACTAAACGATCCCCTACGTTGTAACACATAGCATCCATTTCAGTTGTCAAACTAAAGGACAATCGCTGATACCGGTATTTCATCAAACGGCGCATACCAATTTGGTAGGCTCTATCCCTACTTAATACGCCATCCAAATTATAGCTTTCTACTTTTTCAGGGCTTGGATTACCAGCTGTTCGACATTGAACTACTTCTTCCGCCCACGTTGTCCCATTAACATAGGTTACATCAACACCACCGTAATCATCTTGTGATGGGGCTATAAATGCAGTTTGCAGATCGGTCGTCATTTCCTGAGGGCTAATAATACCTATCCAAGGTTTTATTCCTTCTCTCCCAACAGATGCCAACCCATCGGAAAGTAAGAAATAACTTTTACCGGCATTAGTAATCTTCTGTAGCATTTCCAGTGCAGAAATACTGTCAGTTGCGGCAAAATCAAAAAATTCGTTACCCGGCGTCCAATATGTATTTTCCAACTGATTTATCGTATCAGTATCCATATTCAGTCCGAGTGAATTACCCACATGATAAAGCGCTCCTGATAAACTGCGATCATTTCCATATTCATAAAGACGAGTTGCTACAATATTAACTCGTCGATCAGACTGTGCTGCCAGCTTACCGCCTGTTTCGACTGTTACTCCCATTGTAGTAACACCAGCATATGATGTTGGCCGGTTTAATAACCTCCCTCTGAGGGCTTGCCAGTACATACTATCTCTCGCATTGTCGCTGCCCTGTTCATTCCTGCGACGACAACGCACCTCAACAAGCCCGGCGTTGGCAGCAATGAGAGAATCGAAGCTGGAAAGAATGGAATTATATTAGGATTAGGAATAAGTTTCGGCTTATTTATAGCTATTCCTGAGTTTTTAAATTCAAGTTTTGAATGGAACATATCCATGGGATTTGGGCTTGGTATTTATTCTATTATCATTACAGTTATATGAGCTTTAATAGGAGCCTTTTTATCCATAGAGTTGGAGGAAAGAAAATACCGTGGTAAACCACCAAGATTTTTTAGAGTAAGAAATATATAAACACTTAGGATAACTACTAACCAATTATATTCTAATAATATGTTAATTATTAATATATAAGATTACCTAACGTTTACCTTATTAATGAAATTATTTATTAGTCAATCTAAAAATACTCTGCAGCAAGGCATGATCACATCTGATAACCCGTTAAGAAAAAAATACGGACTTAATGCTTTTGAAAATTAGTTGCTAAAAGATCTCACTAAATATGCAAAAAACCATATTCTAAACCGAATATTACACTAGTCATCGATTTTAGATATTCTTTATCCAGTAATTGACGATAGCTTGTGAAGCAGCATAATTCTCTTTATCGACAAAGAAAAAGGTGTAGCACAATTAAGTATGATTATTTAGCTAGGAATGGTAGGTACTGAATTCATGGACTGAAAACGAATTGCACCTTTTGCCCAGCGGTCTCCCAACCTTGCTGCATTATTCAATTCATTTGGATTAGATAATAACCAAGTCGCAAATTTTTTCTTCACTGTCTTTGAAGAATATTGTTTTTGGCAGTATTCAATAAATTCTTGAACTCGAATTCCAATATCATCTGGAAAAATAAACCCCACCTCTTCTGCATATCGAATTTTTTCAACATATTGAAGATAATTTGGTAGAGCAACATTTTTTGACCAAGCAACCATTGGCATAGATACCGCACATATTCGAGATCTTCTGGGTAAATAAGACACACATGGGTCTAAAATAACTCCATTTGCTTCAACCCAATAGTGACTAGGTTGAACCATATCACCACCACTAAAACCCTCTAGCAAAGCTTTTCGACCATCAGCAGATAGGGTAAACGCTCCCATATTCCCACCTACTATAACGGCTTTAACTCCTTTGCTTATAAGTATTGCATGAATTGCACACGCACTATATAAGCATCTAGCATCATAATCTTCAGGAAAACTATTTTTTATACACCAGTCTATAACGGCAAATAAATTCTCAATTTTAACGTCACTGATTTGCAAAATAAACTCTCCTTTTCCATGTTAATTATTTAAATTTAACTATATATCAATTAGTTATTAATTTAACAAATGGGTGCAGCCCCTTAGCGAATTAATAAAAGACATAATGTCACAAGTCCCCTTCGAGGACCTTTTCTATTTCCCGTAAAGCGCATCATCAAACTCAGCAGTGCTTCCGGCGAACAAATTTTCCTCCACGGCAAATGCTTCCTGCTTGAATCCTGCAATTTTTAGTTTACGGATGATTCGTGCAGGGTAGCCATTATGTCCAATACTTTGTATCCAGATATCATTAATTTCGGCCTCACGAACTTCCTGCATTGCATCACAAATCATGTTCATTTCCTGCAACTGATATGAATATCCTTTGTCATAATCCTCAGGAAATTTATAGCACCCTGCGTCTAACAAGGTGTAGAGTCCAGCTAGTTTTTCAGGGGTAGTCCACTGGTGGAACTGCTCACGAGCCTGTTCAGCATCTCTTATGCTTTCATTCTCGCTCTGGATAACGTCCATTATGTGCACCGGCACCACAGCAGAACTGCCCCCATTTATATAGTCATGCAGCTTACTTTTCAGCTTGTCATAATCCCACGCTATCTTCCAAATATCATTTAACTGAACAAAATCCATCGTAGATAAGCCTGGTACGGAAATAGGAAGTCCAATTTCCACCGCCATATCACGGGTTTGCTGAATCAGCATTAAAGCTTTACTCAGTTCTCTGTTACTAATGTCATATTTAGATTTAATTGAGGCTTTCACGTTATCGAAATCTACATCTCTCCAAGTTACACGCGGAGGCAGCTGACGCGCTATTATCATAAGCTCCTCCCTACTCAAGTGACGAGTAAATGTTCCCGTTCTATATTCGGAGATCAGCCAGTCTGTCAAATAATGGAGAGCATCAAGTTGTTCCCGGATTAGTTCGAATACCTCGCGTAGAACCTGTATGTTAATGACACTTACATCGGTCAAGTGCTTGACTGCTTCTGTACTGTAACTATACCGGAAAGTCTGGCCAGTCGGATCTGTATCAGCGATGCATTTGATCAACGGAGTAAGTGGCTGAAGCAGTTCGACATAGCGACGGTCTGTAACGACTGCACCGACAACAAAAAAATCCCACAAAAGCTGAATATCATGCCCATTAAGTACCTTTTCCAGTTTATCGTCTGTTGCCAGTGGCTGTTTGCGTATTTTTGACAATCTGACCAGATCCTGAATTTGTCCTTTTATCGTGAGCTCGACCGAATGTCGCAGGCTGAAACATATCGGGTAAATAAGAGTGTCCAGCGCCCCTCGGTGCTGTTCCAGATCTTCAATAAGCAGCGTAACACTGTCAGCGAAACCATCAGCGTAGAAATAGATATCAGGTGAACCGTTATTTCCAACACAAGCGTTATAATTAATGCGCGATCGGTCACCTCGAAATAGAGTATTCCAGTTAAGAGCTGGACGGGTAGTTGTAGCCTCAGCTCGCGAATCACTATCAGTCATATACAAACCTCTTAAATATCAAAATATTATTCTAATAATACAATAATAACTCAATCAATTCTTTGGGCTCTGTAGGATCCACCGGAAGTCAAAAAAATAAATAATAATCCAGAGCCCATTCAGGGTATACCTACGATACCTAATACTCTGTCTGGATAGCTGATACTTCATTATTGAGGTGTTTTACTACATGGGCGGGGCTTTTTCGTCAAGAAGGTAGTTTAAAAATAGATTTAATTATAGCTCCTCGTACTGAGAGAAACTGGCTTAACACAGTACTTTGTGGTTGGTACTATAAACACACCTGTTTTAGTACCATTCACATTGTATATCGTGAAGCGGACATATTACCCAATACTCACGTCACCAAATTTAATACCAACGCAGACTCTAATACCACTCCCCCTCTCTCTGATGACGAACAGCAATCACAGTAATCACTTCCTGTTCAATTTCAGACAAAAGAACGTACCCTGAAAACGTCCCCAAGATACGATCGGCACACGGAAAATAGGCGCAAGAACTTCAACCCTACGCCCGTCCCAAGGAGAAGACGATATATATTCCAGTCCTTTCTGTAAGGCAGCAAATGCATTCTCAGCAATGTTAAGCCCCTGTCTTCTCCCATATCCAACAAGAATTGATATAATCGCTAGAGCTCTTCCTCAGCATCGAGTGTAAAGCGAACGTCTATATTCACTTCTGCTTCACCTTGGCTTCATTAAGCTTTGTAGATAAAGCAGATAACACATCGGTAGCAGAACGATACTCTCCAGTCTCTCTGGATTTATCTCGCGAATTCATCGCATTTTGAATAAATTCATTATTCATTTGCCGTTGCTCAATTTGCTTGATAATAGCCTTCTCAATAAAGCCAGATATCGATTCTCCGTCATAAAGTGCTCTTTCTGCCGCACTTCTCAACTCCGGACTTACACGTAGTGATGGGAAACTGGCAGTTTTCATAATGACCTCTATCTGTGGTACTCCGGATTAGATGCATTGCACTATGAGTAAAAATCAACCAACTGATTTTTCATCATCCCCCAATAATCAAAAAACCTATAATTATAAGGAAAAAGATCACCACCTTTTTGTACAAGTAATAAAATGCCGATACAAAAGAATACTCAAACTAAAAACCATAAAAAAGGCGCATTACGCGCCTTTCCAAAACTCAAGCCACTCACCCACCAGCAAGTAGCCCTTCAATTAAAACTGATAAACGAACGCCACCGAAACAATATCGTCCGTCGATATATCCGCGCTCTTAGTGAATTCGTTGCTATCAAGCATATTGATCTTATAGTCGATCTTAGTGGTGAAATTGTTGTTGAAGTGGTAATAAGCACCAACATCAATATAGTTAACCAGATCTTCGTTATCGTAAGTTTTACTGCCTACGCTATGACCTAGGTCTTTACCTTTGGAGTAAACCCACGCCAACGACGGTTGCAGGCCGCTGTTAAACTGATACTGAGCCACCAATTCTACGTTCTGAGTTTTATTAGCAATAAATTCATCACCATACTCAGTCATATTGTAGGTTTGCCCATAGATGGCAGCCAAATACAAATCGTTTGCATCATATTTGATACCGGCATTCGCTCCGTCAGCACGGTCACCCAAGCCATCTTTCGACTGAGTGTCAGTACGGTCAGATGAAGCATAAGCAGCACCAACAGAAAGCCCCATGCCTAAATCATAGGTAGAGGACATACCCCAGCCGTCGCCGTTGCTATCGGTTCTATTACGGTCATTGGAATCGTTGCGTCCCTGATACTGAACGGCAAAATCCAGCCCCTGAACGGCACCAAAGAGGTTTTTATTACGATAAGTTGCCAGATTAGCCGCGCGCTGAGTCATAAAGCCATCGGTCTGCTCATAGGAATCGCCACCGAACTCAGGCAAAACGTCCGTCCAGCCGCCAACGTCATACAGGATCCCGTCGTTACGACCGTAGTCGAAAGAGCCTAAATCACCAAATTTAATACCCGCGAATGCATAACGCGTGGTGGAATTATTCGCACCGCTGTTTTCGCTTGAACTAGCGTTAAGTTGTGTCTGATAGTAGCCGTAACCCATGATTTGCTCAGTGACCTGAGTTTCTCCACGAATACCAAAACGAGCATAGCTGTTGTCGCCATCTTGCTCTTTATCATTAGAGAAATAGTGGTTACCTTGAATTTGTCCCGAGAAGTCTAACTTATTGCCGTCTTTATTATAAAGCTCCGCCGCATTTGCTGTACCCGCCACCATAATAATAGGTAACAGCCCTACCAACAGTTTATTGTTTCTCATTATTCTTTTCCTTGATTGATCTTGCCTAAATATCACCTGTAGCACTGCAGAGGACAGAGAAAATATGAGATATCAGACCCTATACTCAACCGCGGATTTTATTGAATCAAACAATAGGTTAATAAACAACATATAATAATTATTTTCATTATCATTTAAAGAAAAAAGAGGACGGCTTAATGGCAGGGATATTGATAAACTAAATACAGTAAAGGGGCTTTCGCCCCTTTACTAAAATCATCGTTTAACGCTTATAAATCAGTCGTCTTTACCATCATCAGGTTTCGCATCAGGGTTCTGTTTTTCAGCTTTTTCTTTATGTCCACCTTGCTTTTTATCAGAACGTTTTTTATCACTTCTGGCTTTGCGTTCTTCAGACGACTTTTTATCGCCCCTTTCTTTACGATCTTCCGGCTTCACGTCAGGACGTTGCTTATCGCCTTGCTCTTTACGATCTTCTGATTTGCCATCAGGGCGCTGTTTATCACCTTTTCCTCGGTGACCTTCTGGTTTTCCATCAGGATGTTCGCCTTTTTCTCTACGCTCATCCTTTTTCGCATCAGAACGCGTATTATCACCTCGGTCTTTATGACCATCTGGCTGACCAGATGAATGCCTTTCGTTATGCTGTGTATCTTGAGATTGCTGTGCACTATCTGGCTCGGCAAATGCGCTGAAGCTGCCCGTTAATAATGCTGCGCTAAATAGACCGATAACCATAGCTTTTGATTTCATCATATTTCCTTATTAGTGTGATAATGCCCTCTACGCTTATCAAAATATACCAAGGCATTTCACCGTCAATGCGCTTTACGCTTCCTTAACAGAATTTTCGCTTCCTTATCGATTGATATATAAAAATAATTTAGATGAGTAATTATTAATCGGAAATGCGGTAAATCGTTCATTCCAATTAATCTGTTTAAGACGTAATAATAGTGTCATGGTCGATTACAACTCATTATCTTGCCGTTTGGCTAATAAGTATCTTTTCTGCACTTCTGTTTTCGTCGCTAGTTAAAATGATTCAATAAATTAATTCGCTGCCTGATTATTTTTAGAAAACGTCATATATTGCAGCAGTGATATTTTTATCGAACCACCACATCCTGACGTATCGTGATTAATAACAGTATAAAAAATCAAATAAAAAGGGCTGCGATCATCGATTGCAGCCCTTTTACTCAGTGATTACTAGAACTTATATTTAAATCCAACGGTAACCGCCGTGTCGCTATAACCATCATCACCCAGTTGCTGGGCCACGTTAGTCCACAGGTTGATGTACTTATTCAGTTGGCCTTCGGCCCCCAGCTTCAGTTCACCAATGTTCGCGCTTCCCGCCTGTTTAATAGCCACGCCGTCCATGGTGGCACCCGCCTGTTCGGTGTTGTGCAGCCAGTTGGCTTCGGTATACACGGTAAACAGTTTGTCGCTGCCTTTGTCCATATCGCTCACGCCATCACGGGATAACTTCACGCCCAGACGCGTCTGAACATTATTGTTGTCATCAGAGGTCACGCGGGTGCCGTTGGCTTCCTTATGATCGTCAGCGTTGATACCGCTCCACGTGATCTGCGCCTGTGGGGTCACAAACACATTGCCGTTTTCACCCTGATAAACCGGAATACGATAGCCGCTTTCAACCGAGGCGCTCCATCCATTAATATCGTAGCTTTCACTGGATAGCTGCTCACCGTCCACCGAGGCATTTAACATGCTGTATTGTACCCAACTGTCGACATACAGACCGTCCAGCGTTTTCGCATCCTGATACCACGTGGCGTAAACGCCGCCGCTGTAACCATCGACTTGGCCTCGGGAGTTATAACCACTGCGGTGATTACGACTCTGGCTGTCTGACTTACCGTAACCTAACATCAAGCCAACGCCTAAACGATCGGTATCCGAAAACTGAGTTTGCGCCACTTCACCGCCGCCCTGTACCACATAGGTATTGGTGGCGGTTTTAATTTGCCCGCTGTTATCTCTAAACTTGGTACGGTCTCCCTGCTGACGCAGCCACATGCTGGAGTTCTCTGCCCGACCTTCACGGTCTTCTAAACGCAGATTAAACATCTTGCTGGCTGCCGCCATATTCGCCATGTAGCTACCGGCTTCCGGACGAATCGTTGGTGAAAGCGGCGTTGGATTAGGTGTCGGCACTGGATCCACCGTCGGTTCTGGTGTCGGTGTTGGCTTCGGTTCTGGGGTCGGTTCCGGTATTGCCCCAGAATGGAGATACCAGCCACCGTCATTTTGATTTTTAGCCAACTGATATTCATAGGCACCCGCAACCGCACGGCCTTTCAGCGCAAAGCTACCGTCTGACTGGCCGGCAACCGACACCAGTTGGATACCATTAATCGTTTGTGCACCGGTACCGCCCGCATTTTTAACTTGAATAGCAGTATCACCGCTGGTGTTGCCCTGAACCACTAACTTGTCGCTTTGTGAATTATCATCCCCCAGCGCCACGTTCATGTTGAGAAGCCCGCCGTTACCGGTCATATCCCCCCTCACCGTTAGCGTGCTGAAGTCAGTACCCGATGCGCGATAGCTGTTGCCTGGCGTATAATTGACCTGTCCACCAAGGTTCAGCGAAGCCACATCAGCATCACCGGTCAGGTTCCACAGGCTGCTGCCGTCAACACTGATATTGTTGGCATTGCGCGCAGCACCGTCCCAGATTGAGCCATTGGTCAGGGATAAATTGGCAATATTATCCTGCTCGGCCTGAATATCGCCGGTTAGGATAGTCTGGTTATCCGCCGTCATATTGACGGTACTTGTCAACAACGTACCGTTGGGAATATCGGAGATCGCATTAATCAGAATACCGTTGCCGCCTGTCACTTTAGAACCATTTATCACATCGACATTCAGGTTGATACCGTTGGCGGTGAGCCCGTTGCCTAACGCACTATTTAACGACGTGTTATCTAACTGGACACTGACATCTTGGCCAAAACCCATAGGGCTATAAGAACCATTAGTCATATTGGCAGTAGCAGCATAAATTCCATCAGCATTAGCGCCGCTGGTTGATACCTGGCTGTCTTTTACCAGAATAGTACTGCCATTTTGAACATTGATACCATGAGCGCCAACGCCTGTTGACTCGGCCCGAATATTATTCGCCGTAATGTTTGAAATATTGTTAGCCAATAGCAGGCTTGATGATTCACCCGACGTGGTAATAGCAGAGTCTGCCACCGTAATGCGGCCATATAGATCGGTGGAAATACCTTGGCTACCCACTCCCGCAGTAGTTATGGTCATATTAGATGCATCAACAACAGCGTAGCTAGAATCTTTAGACGAATAACCGCTAACTAGTAAAGCCGGGGAATTGTCTCCGTTAGTGATAATGTCAACATTATCAATGGCGGTTTTACCCATAGTGCGTATCCCAACGCTTTTATTTCCATGGGTCGTTATTTTAGCCTCGCTAACATCAAGCTCACCCGCCTTCAAAGAACGCCACTGATTACTATTTATGCCGTCACCATTAGTGACATCATAGGCCCCACCTTTAATCTTAAGTGTACCGCCGTCTAAATAAACTAAACCAACGTTACCACTGACATCATTAATCGCCCTATAGTTAATATTTTCATCAAGCACAGCCGTGACATTAACGTTAGTTAATGTTGTCATTCCCTGCCCTGACGGCGAAGACAAACTTATTGCACTACGTCCACCGGTCTGGTTAATCGTAGCATCACTCATATTTAGGGTAGAAGAATCACTAGTTATCCCAGCATTTTGTGAGCCAATCGTAGCCGTTACATTTAAGTCATTAAGCGTAAGGTTAGTATTAGAGGAGGCATTTATTAACTGACTAAATACTGAATCAGCTGAGGTCGTAAAGGTAGTCTTATTCAGAATAGCCGTTGAATTTTCAAGGTATATACCCGAATTATAACCTGAAGATGCTATAAAGGTATTGTTAACACCAGTTAGCATTGTACCGGCAGTGTTCATATCTGTTATATCGATAAGTTTGCCACCGGCAGATGTCATCGTTGAGTTATTTAACGATATTTTTGCACCATCTGCACCAGATATACCTATCTGACCACCCGTTATCTGAATATTACTTAGAGCAACTTCAGTACCAATCCCTGTCGCAGAAATACTCGCATTCGCATTTTCTAAATTGAATAATGCGCCATCTAAATTCAATGCACCGCCGTTTTCAACCATGACACCGGTTAAATAAGCCGATGATTCAAAACTGGTTGGCCCATTATTGCTTACTGTGCTGTTCGGATTTGTAACATAAATCAGATTAGTATTATCAGTAGCGCTACTATAAATTCCAGAGATGACAACGCTGCTGCCATCAGTAACGCTGGCTGTTCTATCAACTGCCCATACGGCAGGGCTTATTAACGGTAATAACAAACTGGCTAATAGTGTTTTACGGAAAACGGGCAATAAGATCCGATCACTTTCAGAACATACATTTCCTTTGTGCTTCATAACATATCCTTAATTCAGTTGATTAAGTTTTTGATATCAGAAAAAAAGAAAAATCGACTTACCCAATAATTATAATCATTAAATTAAGACAACATCTTAAAAATCAATATCAAATATTAAATTCACTTCACTTTTAATTATAATCAGCCTGCAATCATCGATTGCAGGCCTTTTACTTAACTATTATTAGAACTTATATTTAAATCCAACGGTAACCGCCGTGTCGCTATAACCATCATTACCCAGTTGCTGGGCCACGTTAGTCCACAGATTCACATGCTTGTTCAGTTGCCCTTCGGCTCCCACCTTCAGTTCACCAATGTTCGCGCTTCCCGCCTGCTTGATAGCTACGCCGTCCATGGTGGCACCCGCCTGTTCGGTGTTGTGCAGCCAGTTGGCTTCGGTATACACGGTAAACAGTTTGTCGCTGCCTTTGTCCATATCGCTCACGCCATCACGGGATAACTTCACGCCCAGACGCGTCTGAACATTGTTGTTACCGTCAGAGCTCACCCGCGTGCCGTTGGCTTCCTTATGGTCATCGGCTTTGATACCGTTCCACGTGATTTGCGCCTGTGGGGTCACAAACACGTTACCGTTTTCACCTTGATAGACCGGGATACGATAGCCGCTTTCAACCGAGGCGCTCAGCCCATTCATGTCGTAGCTTTCACTGGAAAGTTGGTCACCGTGCACCGACGCATTCAACATGCTGTACTGTACCCAGCTGTCAACATACAGACCGTCCAGCGTTTTCGCATCCTGATACCACGTGGCGTAAACGCCGCCGCTGTAACCATCGACTTGGCCTCGGGAGTTATAACCACTGCGGTGATTACGACTCTGGCTGTCTGACTTACCGTAACCTAACATCAAGCCAACGCCTAAACGGTCAGTATCAGTAAACTGAGTCTGCGCCACTTCACCGCCGCCCTGTACCACATAGGTATTGGTCGCGGTTTTAATTTGCCCGCTGTTATCTCTGAACTTATTACGGTCTCCCTGCTGACGCAGCCACATGCTGGAGTTCTCTGCCCGACCTTCACGGTCTTCTAAACGCAGATTGAACATCTTGTTGGCTGCCGCCATATTCGCCATATAACTTCCCGCTTCCGGACGCACAACGCTGTTGGTCGGGGTCGGAGTGACTGGCGTCACCGGGGCTACTGGTGTATCTGGCGTCTCTGGATTAACCGGGGTGTCTGGATTAACCGGCGCTGGCAACACTGAACGCAGGTACCAATCACCGTCGTTCGGCGTCGAAACACCACCTTTATTCAGGAAGTATTCATACGCACCCGCCACCGCACGGCCTTTCAGCGTAAACTCGCCGTTCGAGCTGCCACCCACATCGATAAGTTTAATCCCTTCGACGGTTTGGGCTCCCTCCCCGCGGGCGCTCATGACCACAACCTGACTCTGTCCGGCGGTATCGCCTTTGATAATCAGTTTATCCGTCGCGGAGTTGTCATCGCCCAAATCGGTATTAAAGGTCACGGTGCCGTTATTGCCGGTATAGTTACCGTTGATGGTAAATTCACTCGGTGCACCGCCCGTTAACGCACGGCCCATCGTCAAGTTACCGCTGTTGTCCACATTACCCACCACCTGACCGTAACCACCTAATGTACCCTGCTCGGTGATATTCACATTGCTGGTCAAGATGGCCTGTGATGCGGTGCCCGGCGTTCCACCTACCTGCAACACCCCATTCTCAATGGTGGTCAGCCCGGCCGAGACGTTGTTACCGTCTAACAGAACGGTACCCGTGCCGCGTTTCACCACGGTGCCACTGCCGTCGACGGTGTTATTCATCGCCCACTGCTCTGCCGTATCCAGCACAAAGGTGCCGTCATTGTGAACCGTTGACGACCCCAATTGCTCACTGGCCGTGCTGGTCAGTGTGGTTCCGCTGGTGGTGGTGAAGGTACCGGCATAGTCGGTGTTATTTCCGCCCAAGGTGATGTCTGCGTCCTGCGTTAACAACACGTCACCCTGAGTGCCTTTCAGGCTGTTGAGCAAGGTGCCCGCCGCGCCGTCCAGATTCAGTGTACCTTCATTATTAATCACACCCTGACCTAAGCCCTGAGGCTGCGTCACGCGGGCGGTTGCCCCGGCGTTAATGTCGGTGGTCCCGGTGAATCCACTGTTGTTCTGGGTCAGGGATAGCGTATCCCCTGTCAGGGTCAACTGGCCTGCGCCCGCCAGACTACCGTCAACCTGTCCACCGTGCGTCACGGTCAGGTTACCGTTGTCCAGATTCAGTTGGCTGGTCTGTGCCGTCGCTAACTCACCCACGGTCTGGGTTTTACCATTAACGTTCGCCGTGGTGCTGTCAGCTAACGTCAGTTTGCTGGTTTGTCCTAATGCGTTATCAGTCCCCAGCGTCAGGGTTCCGGTTTGCAGGTCGGTCTCGCCGGTGTAGCTGTTGGTGACATTGCTGATGGTCAGCGCGTCCGCGCCATTACCCGCCACAATCCCTAAGTCGCCACTGCCGATAACCTTAGCGGACAAGGTTTTTTCCGTGCTGTCGGCGGTATTAATCACCAGTTTGTCGGTGCCGCTGGTTAACAGGTCAAGCTGAGTTAAGCCATACGCCACGTACAGGCCATTGCCCTTATCTCCGCTGGTGGTTAAACGATAATCATAGGTCCCATCGGCGGCATGAACCCCGTTCTGACTGATGGCGCTGACACTGCCATTGCTGATAGCGGCCCCGTTTTCATCAATCAGTTGCAGCGCACCCGCCCCACCGATTGCCGTCTGCGCGGAGACTAACTGCACCAACGTTTCGTTCTGCTGGTCCAACAGGCCGAGGGTTTTATTCACCACCGGCACGGTCGCGTTATCAAAACTGCCCTTGGTGACCTGAATTTTACCGATACCCGATGCATCCAGCGTACCCGCCACCGCAATGAAGCTATCCGACGTAACCGAATTCGGAATGGTCACCCCGAAATTCATCGTACCGCCGTCGATGCTTAAGCCACCGATATTCTGAATGCCGTTGCCGACCGTGGTGGTGTTATTGCCCATCACCGACAGCGTCGCTTTGGTCAACGCCGTGGTATTCAAGCCCGAAAGCGCAAACTCCGCGCTGTTCATATTCACCCGTCCGGCAAACTGATTGCCCGCCGCCGCGCCGAAGTCGAACTGGGTACCCGACGTCACGTCAATCTTACCGTTGCCGCTCAAGGCATGGTTCAGGGTGTAATCCGCCGGGGCCGCAATGGCCAACGTTGACGTGCCGTCAATACTGATTGACCCCGCGCCGCCCGCCGTATCGGTCATCTTGATTAAATCAGCGGTGTTAATGGTTGAACCATTAATCAGCTTCATGTTTTCAAAATGGTCAATATCACTGGTCGCGCTCAGGGTATGCGTTGCGCCATCAAAGGTCACCGTATCCGCGCCGCCGCCAATCCCCCCCTCTAGGGCGGTAAAGGCCGCATCGCCTTTCACGGTCACATTGTTAACGCCTGTAGTCCCGCTGACGTTCACCACCGTTGAACCGGCGTTCAGGGTCACATTATTGGTGCCTGAACCCAGCGCGATATCGCCCACAATCGTGCCGCTGTTCGTCACGGTGTTATTGCCCGTGGCAGAAATGATGTTACCGGTGATGCTCGCGCCCGCCGCGTTAGTGGCGGTGTTGGCACCAGCACCCAAATCAACCACCCCGATAATCTTACCGGTGTTGCTCAGGGTTGAATCCTGCGCATCAAAGGTCAACGCCGCCCCAGTCGCACTGGCCGCATTGATTTCACCGCTGTTGGTCACGGACTTCGTCGCACCCAAATCAACCACGTTGGCGGTTGAAGCGGTGTTCAGTTTGCCGGCGTTCTCAAAGGTCGAGACACCACTTAATGCCACCGCAGAGCCGCCACCGGCCGCCACGGTCACATTGGCCGCATTTTTCACCTCGCCATTGCCGGTGTGTTTCACCGAAATCCCGGTACCATTAGCGCCAGTCACGTTGATATTCAGGGCGGACGAGCCTGACAGGTCAACATTGTTGCCCATGGCCGCACCCGCCGCGTCTTCAAACGCCAGACCCGTGCCAGAGCCGGCCACATTGATGGTGCCGCTGTTGGTGGTGTCTAACGACGCCGAAGTCCGCACACCCTTGCCGTTCATCACGTCAATCGTGGTGTCATTTAACTGAATACCGGCAATATTTCCGGCATTCTCAATGCCGTTACCGCTGGCACCGGCGGCGTTAACGATCAGATGTGCACCGCTAACGGTTAAGCCGGTCGCGCCGCTATCGACTAACACCGCATGTGCCGTGCCCTGACCCTCAACCGTATTCACGCCCGAGCCAACCAGATTGAGGTTCGCTCCCGTGCCTAACTCGACCGCAGCCTTACCGTCGGTGGCCAAGATCGCCCCACCGTTATTTTGAACCGTGGCCTTCGCCCCTTCCACATAGACGGCCGTGCCGTTGGCTGAAATGTTGGCGGTGTTGATGAACGTCCCATCCAGCACCTTCACGGCCTGACTGTTAGCACCTTGGAAATTGATGGTGCCATTGTTGGTCAGGATCCCCTGATTCTGAGTAATAAAGCCGGTCGCCCCTGCCGTGGTGGAGTTGAGAGTAGCGTCAGAATTGAGTTTAGAGCCGGTGTTGGTGTTCAGTACCGTGACGCCATCAATCGCGTATTCGTTACCGTCTACCGTCCCGACGATAGTGTTGGTTCCCGTCAGGTTGACGGTGGTTCCCGCTTTAAGGTTTCCTTCCGCGCCGCCTTGTACCAATACCGCCATGGCGTTGTCACCACCGACATTGAAGGTGGAGCCTGACAATGCCGTCACGGAGGTGCCCGCACCCGTCGCCCAGATACCCCGCGAGCCAGTTCCTGTTGCCCCCATGTTCAACACGCCTGATTGAGTCGCGCCATTTTCAAGGCGGATCAGGGTGGAGTTTTTACCGGAAGCCACCAGGCCTGTACCCGAAGTATTGGTGTTAATGGTGGAGCCTGCACCGGATACCAGGAAGGCTATCTGATCGGTGATACCGGTAGGCTCGGCGGCAAACGTCACCGCTGAAGTCCCGGTCAGGTTAACTTTAGCACCGGCGGTGGCACTCACGCCCACGGCACCTTGGCCCTGCATGTCGATAGTCCCTGCGGACATATTCACCGTCACCGCCGAACCGGTTGCGGAGATACCGGTTGTGCGATCGGCATTGGTGCCGCCTTTGAGCACCAGACTACCGGTGTTGTTCAAGGTGGTGGCCGCGCCTGAGGACGAAGCACTCAACCCCACAGAGCCGTCTTGAACGGTGATTGAGCCTGAGTTCCCCCCGGTTGAGCCTTCAAGTACCTGAATACCCGTGGTCTCTTTACCGGTGAAGACAATATTGCCCGAGTTACTGAATGATGCGCCGTTTTTAGCAATGTAGCCGGTCACCTTATCTAAGGTGGAGTTGAGGTTCGCTTGTGCAACCAGCAACGTCCCGGTGCCAAAACCTGCCGCACCGGCTGCCAGCGTACCATTACTTAAGGTTCCGGCGATTGGCGTGCCCGTGGCTGAGCCATCCAGCGCGTGCTTTTGTCCATCAACAACGCCAGCTACGGAGCCCGCGCCGGTTAAATTAATGGTAGCAGTAGAGGCAATCTTACCCTGTGCGCCCCCTTCAACCAACACCGCCACCGCGTTTTCGCCGCTGGTGTTAATGGTCATGCCGCCGGAGTTGAAGGCGGACACATCAGTGCCAGTACGGCCAGTCACCAGAACAGCGGTGGAATCTTTACCCGATGCGGTCAGGATTGAAGAAGCACCCGCCCCGCCGGTAAAGTCTGCGCCATCTTCCATACGGAACAGCGTCGAGCCTTCCGTTGACACATCCTGTGTGCCAGTGCTGGTATTGTTGATGGTCGCACCGGTGCCGTAAGCAAAATAGCCGATCTGCTTGGTGCCACCAGAGAACACAACATTGCCGTTGCCAGAGGTGGTTACATTACCCAGAGAACGGGCATGAACCCCGATGGCCCCATCACCGGACAGATTAACTGTACCCGACAAATTGACCTGCGCACCATTCCCTTCCGACCAGATACCATAGTTACGCAACAGAGAAACCTCATCCATACCACTGATGACGTTGATTGTTCCGGATGACTGCGCCTTGCCATTGCTTTTAGTTTGAAGGCCAATAACATTAATACCCGTCAGATTGATGGTGCCTGCATTATCAAATACGGCAGACGTATTGCCATTGGTGGTGTACATACCCACATTTGATGAAGGTGCTGCGTTATAATGGCCGCGTACCTCAATCGTGCCGCTATTGACGGTGGAGTTGGTATAGGAGTTAGCGGAGTAAATACCATACCCCTTCTGGACCTTATCCCCAATAATAATAGTGCCTTTATTATTGACGTTCGCACCAGCACCGAGCACTTGAATCGCGTAGCTTCCGTTGCCTAAACTGACGTCCGCACCCCCACGACCGAGCGGGTCACCCGTTGTTATGGTAGAGGCAGCGCGGCCAATATACATCAAACCATCAGTATCATTGGTAAAGGAACCCGCACCACGAACACGGACTGCGGCCGCAGCATTATTCGGTGCGGCCGTTGTTCCAACATTCACTGCACCATGGTTAACCGCGTCTCCCGACATCACGTCAAGCCAATAAGCCGTATCGCTAGGCCGAATATTAACCGTACCATTGTTAACATGGGTTGAACCTGCATCAGTGAGGAGATCAGGTATATAGGTGCGCGAATTATAGACACCATTATTAATGAAGTGTCCTCCACTTGAGACTGACACACCGCCAGTAAAGCCACTTCCTGTTTCTAAGGTACCGTCATTGATGATGGTTCCGCCGTTTCGCGCCGCCACAATGAATGCCGGTACAGAGTTAATCGAGTTTGTCGATGTCATCGACATCGATCCGGTCGCAGTAATATGCCCCGTTGCATTCACACCATCGGCCAACATGCCAATCTGGGTTCCGGTAGGAACAAGAAGCGGGTCAGTCCCATTAACTGGTGACGTTTGTGGGTTAACGGTATAGGTGGCGTTGGTATTGCTGTAGGCCAGAGCGATAGCACTATTATAATTCCCTTGTGCTGCTGTACCCGTTCCTAACTTGCCTGCCTTCAACTGCTGGACTAACCAAGTATTATAAGCCTGAAAACTGGCAAGATCCGTAACACTCTGCGCTTGCGGGCCATCCGTGGTTGTCACGTTAAAAGAGCCAGAATAGCTCGTCCATAATTGATCCACGGTATAAGGCTGTAGCTGAGCCGTCGTAACGGCCGTGGCGGCAGCTGCGAAAATGATGGTGTTGACCGAGTTCCAGTTAGCGGTACCGTCAGTAACCTGAACGTAAACGGTATCTTTAACCGTATTGTTACCAACATTACCGTTGGCATTCATATTGAAAACGCCACCGCCAGCTACATTGGCGATTTGCGAAGAAACAAATGGCCCACCGCCAGCAGAAGACGGACCATAAACATAAAATGAAGTGGTGGTAGCCCTTTCCAAAAAATTTGAATTAACATAAGTGTTAACACTGATGTTACTTTGCGTCACCGGGTCGAAAACAAGAACCGCGTTGTTCTGCGCGTTCAAATAAAGGCTCATCTTGCCATTGGGATCAACACTGCCAGTCACATATCCGGCATTGTAGCCGAGAGTTACGTTAGAAGCCGCCACGTTAGCCCCGGTTGACCCAGTCCAATCCATTGTCCCGTTCAAATTGACGGTATCAGAGCCGACGGCAATAGACTTAGCACTGTTATTGGCGTTGCCAGGCGTATAAGAGCTTGCGGTTATATCTGTTGCATTCGCAGGAGAAGCAAGAAACGCGAACGTACCCGCTACAAACAGACCCTGTAGTTTCTGTTTTACTCCGTAAGACTTACCCTTACCTTTAATGACGTCAGAAACAGCGACCCAACTGGAAGTTTGATCGTTCCAGATCAATCGATATGCTTGATCACTGATAGATGATGTTGACTCTCCGCCAGTCGATGTCTTCGATGCCGCACTTTTGGTTTTTCCTCGACCTAACTCAGAAGTAACAACCCACAGCCCTAACGTATTGTTCCAAATAATACGATATATCTTATTCATTAATAACTCCCAAAAATGATAGTACGATCCTTGTATTCAAACTATATCGTTATTTAATGAATTAACGACCTTCGCCTGAAAGCTTAATCAATTATGTTCACCACAGGCACACCCTAGAGACAGCGGCAGGCCTTAGGTTAAAAAGATAAGATTGTCACATTGATGCGCTACACAACGCCCTTAACTAGGGGGATTCTCTAAGAGAATTATGACTAGCCGTGTTTTTAAAAGCGCGGCTTACCTCTATTCGCGCGAGATTGTAATCCAGTTTTTATTTGCCAATTATCCAAAAAGCGAAATAACGTAAAAAGTTACAAAATAGTTTCAATTGGAAATATTTTATAAATTTATACGTGTTTTAATTAATAATCATAAGATCATGAATGAAAATGAAATTGCATTCATAAACATGGTGTGAAAACTTTATTTTAGTAAAAAAAACTAATTAATATCGCGTGTAATTATTTTTTAACAAATGAAAAAAATAATATAATAAAGTAGAGTTTTTATTTCTTATAAAAATAATAAAATTCGTATTTATTTTTTTATATCTATTTTTTCAATTAAATACATATAGTTATGATTTTTAAATGCGTAATTAAACCTGTTAACTTTTAAACCAACCCTTCAATACAATGTGTATTTATCAAATGGCCGTAGTCCTATTGCCTAAATTTAAAGCATAAAAAGGATTGTCCCCTCCACAATCCTTTTTAACTGACCACTATTACCGTTACTCTCCCAACACTTTATACAACGCCCTCAACCGCTCTTGCAGTACAAACATTAACGCTTCACGAGTGGCTAGGTTTTCGGTATTCAACGCGGCATTGATCACGGCTAAACACTGAACCGCAATCTCTTCAGGGGTTAAAGATTCTTGTTGGATAAGTTCGTTCATGGGCTAACTCCAAAGGTAGTTAATATCTCCCACCTCCAAAGCTGCAAATCTCTCGGGGTGGTGGCTTTGATCGGGTTTGCAGACCGCCCCTTGGAAACGGCACATCCAAAGATGTCCCAGCCAAAGCCACCATAGAACAAACATTATGACATGTTTTCAGGGTGCGCAAAGACCATGACTATAAAAATACTTTATGTATCAATATGTCATTCTCAAGGAGCTTAGCGGGCTGCAAATCCCGACATCCCAACTCAGGATGCCCCGCCACTATACCAACCCTAAAACCACCAGCAATCGACCAGTTCAGATTCGTGCCAACAATGCGAAGCATCTCGAAAAACTATGCAGTGTGCGGCTAAAAAACGTTAACTATTGCTTGTCTGTATTCCAAATAATTCTAGCTAGCTTATACCGGACGATCTAGCTTCGCCGCCGCATCCTCTAACAGCTTATCCAGACTGGAATACAACAGTTTAGACTTCACCTCTTTACTTTCAGTTTCGAGCTTTGAGCCGACCTTTTTATCCATCGTATAGATAGTCACTTTTCCTTCCTGATGGTCGTAAATCAGCAAGCCATCGACACCATAGCCATCCTGATCTGCGAATTTGCTCAATACACTTTGCATTTTCCGTTTGGCAGTATCGTCCCCTTTCACTGCTTTACGCAGTTCCTCAACGGATAAGCCCACTGGCACAGAGTAGAGATAGAGCATATCAACAGAGCCGCTTCCGCTACTATCTTTGCAGAGAAAACAGTACTCTCTTTTTCCATCCGGCAGTGACTCCATTTTTCTCAAGTCAACCAGCAGCTTTTGACCATCCTGATAGGGCTCTTCCGAGATATCCAGAAACACTAATCGGAAAGGTCCCGGATCTCCGGCATGAGCCGAAAAGGTACAGCCCAGCGCTAAGGCAAAAAATAACCCATAAATAAACTGCTTTATTCTTTCCATCACATTGTCCTTAATAAAAATTGGTCATTCACTATATTCGTTTCCGACAAAACAGGAAATTACACTTTATTATCACCAGCAACACAGTCGATTTTGCGCCAACATGTAACACAAAGCATCGAGATAAAGAAAAACGCCCGTTGCTGTTGGTGGATTGGGTGCAAGTATTTTTGTGTGGAGAAGGGCTAAAAACTTTGCCCAATATGGAGAATATATTATCTTTTACCAATTGATTATGTTGGAAAAATATCGACTCTGCCGTTCTAACCCGGTTTGTCGCCCATACATCATAGTAATAACAAAACCCGCGCACCAATAGGTTAACGCGGGTTTTGTTATTAAACGGCTAAACTTGAGTCGAATTACACTAGGCGCTCAATCAGTTTATCCGTTTCTCCCTGTAGGAAGTGAATAGGCGCCACTTCAATCACCGTGTAGGCACCGCTGTTTAGTTTGGTGGTCGCTCGAGCGGCAGAGACTAAAAACTGTGAAGTTAACGCCGGGTTGTTAATACGCATGGAGTATTCAAACAGTTGGTTTTGAGTTTCGCCAGACACGCCTTTATGGGTTAAATGCACGCCGTGCCCCATATCTCTTAGGTTGTCGACGCAATCGACCTGCTTCACGTGAGTCTCGTCCGAGGCGAAATAGTCATCAGCCTTCAGCGTTTTTTCTACTGTAGCAAAATCAGCACCCTGCTCCAGTTCAACATACACCAGACGGCGGTGCACGCCGGTTCCCATCGGTACCGTCACGGATAGCGCTTCTTTAACGCCCGGAATCGCTCTGGCCGCCACCGAGTGCCCCATGCTCATACCCGGCCCAAAGTTGGTATAAGTGATCCCTTTTGGCGCCATCGCCAGCATAAGGGTGCGTACAATAGAGTCAGAACCCGGATCCCAACCGGCAGCCACAATAGACACCGCGTTATTGGCTTTGGCGATAGGGGCCAGCGTATTTTTTAAATCAACAATCTGAGAGTGAACGTCAAAGCTGTCTACGGTATTAATACCCTTTGCCAGAATTTTCTGGGCCACTTCTTTAATCGCTCGGGTTGGTGAGCAGAGAATGGCTACATCAACATTGTGTAACTTATCAATGTCATCCACCACTTGATAAGCCGCTAGCTCTGCCAATGGTTCACCCGCGCTACGACGTACTATACCTGCAATTTCAAAATCATCTGCCGCGTTCAGGGCTTCAATCGCATACTTACCAATATTTCCATAGCCGACAATGGCCGCTCTAATTTTTTTAGTCATGGTTATCCCTGTCTCAGTGATTGTTTTAATCTTGTCTTTCTCATTCTTCCACTAACCAAAATGATTAACAAAAGAAAAACCGCTTCTGACTTTAACTAATGCTATCAAATATTTCAAAGCAGAAATAATACTCTGGTTTTAATCAATCAAAATTAACACCTCCCCGTCACGATTCAGGGAGCGATTTAGTTTAAAAAATTATCACTCAGTTAGAGACTATTGGTTGAACAATGCTACAATACGACGTGTTGTTTTCCCTTCTCACCTGAGTTGAACGTCCGTTTTAACGTTTATCTGATAAAAAAGTATTAGGATTTTTTAATGCATCACCATGATGTTACAGAGCGCTCATTATTTTCTCTGAGCTGGCCAATATTCATCGATCTGTTTTTACACTTTTCGACGCTGCTGATTAATACCTATATGGTCAGTCAGGTATCCACCGCCTATCTTGCTGCGATGGGGCCGGGTAATCTGGTTTTCGATATGTGTATTACCATATTCAGCTTTATCAGCGTTGGATGTAGCGTTGTTATTGCTCAGTATCTGGGTGCTCGCCATATGGATATGGCAAAGAAAGCCATTCATATCTCCATTGCGTTTAACTTTGTACTTGGCCTGTTCTGCGCGGCGGCCATCATCTTCTTTGGCTATAAAGCTTTGAATATCATGAATATGCCTGAACATCTGATGACAGATGGTTTCAACTATTTGCATATTCTGGGTATTTGTCTGATCCCTGAAGCGGTTTCCTTGATTCTGGCAGCCTGTTTGCGGGTTTATGGCAAATCTAAAGCGGCCATGTACGTGACGCTGATTGTGAATATTATTACCATCCTCGGTAATATTCTGGCGCTGTATGTTTTCGATGCGGGTCTGATAGGCGTAGCGTGGTCGACGGTATTTGGTCGCGTTATCTGTATTATTCTGCTCGCCTGTTTGTTGAATTACGGTTTACGCATTCGCTTTGAGATAAAACTCTTTTTTCATTGGTCTAAAGAGCTACTGGGAAAAATTCTGCGCATAGGCTTACCGGCCGCCGGTGAGAACATGGTGTGGATCCTGCAATATATGACTGCCAACGCCTTCATCGGCCTGATGGGTGAAACCTCTCTGGCGGCACAAACCCTCTATTTCCAGATAGCGCTCTTTGTCATGCTGTTTGGTATTTCCATCAGTATCGGTAATGAGATCTTTGTTGGTCATCTGGTGGGGGCTAAACGCTTCGAGGATGCCTATCGCCAGACTTTCCGCAGCTTGAAGCTGGGCGTGGGCGTGACCATTCTGGTGGTGATTGGCTTTTGGCTAGCGGACGTGCACATTTTGCACTTCTTATCGAAGGATGACGGCATTAACAAGCTGCTAATGCCGCTATTTTTACTGTCGGTATTCCTTGAGCCGGGCCGAACCTTCAATATCGTGATGGTCAACGCGCTGAGGGCATCCGGCGATGCCACTTTCCCTCTGTGTACCGCCATCTTCTTTATGTGGTGTGTCTCAATACCCGTGGGCTATTTCCTCGGTATAACCATGGAAATGGGTCTTGTTGGGATCTGGATCGGCTTTATGTGCGACGAATGGCTGCGTGGCCTAGCTAACACCTGGCGCTGGAAATCAAGAAAATGGCAGGAAAAACGACTAAATATTTAGTCTGTTGTTTTTAAAACAGGCTTACTCTGCTTTATTCAGAGTAAGCCTGATACTCCGGTTACACCAATGAAGTATTTCATTATTTTCTCAAGAATCCTGGCCGTTCGCCTGCATCACTTTCCTTCCTAACGCCTAATCGCCACCGCCTCCATTTTCTTTAATATTCGGCAAATATTGCCGATCTTTCCTCAGTTTTGCGTATTACAAGCGTAAAAAAATCGTAAAACCGATTTAGCGCTATTGAACAATTTCCCTTAAATGCAATGATTAAAATATGTTCACTCGCTCAGGAATATCAATATGCTTAAGAAGACACTGTTCATTCTATTATTAGCGGTATCGTTCTGCGTATCTGCAGGGCCGAGGGATTATCGAGACTATCGCGGTTATAAGAGTTATCCAAAGCATTATAATTACAACCAACATAATCAATATCGTGATCGCGCCCACCATAACTATAGAAGCTATAGAAACTACAGTAATCAACGCGATAACCATCGCTATAATCGTGATGCTAGCTTTCAGTATCGTTATCATCTGAACAACTATCGTCCGGTATATAAAGGAGATTATCGATCGGCTAACCGATACCGCGCATACGACTATCGCGGTGGGCGTCCATCACATCTTCGTTAGTTCTATCCTATGCAAAGAGTCTGAATACCATTTCAGGCTCTTTGTTCACCAGCCTACTTCACAATTCCGATATTATTGTCCCTTGGTGATAGATTTCCGTTATTCTTTTGCCATAATTTTATGACTGACCGCATAAACAGACAGGATTGTATTATGGTTAAATTTGGATACACCATTGTCTATGTCGACGATGTTGAGAAAACGCTTCACTTCTTTAATGAAGCCTTCAATATGAAAACCCGTTTTCTGCATGATACCGGGGCTTATGGCGAGCTGGATACCGGTGAAACCGTTCTCGCATTTGCATCTCATGAATTAGGTCATGGTCATTTCCCTGATGGCTATATACAGGCCAGCAGCTCAGAAAAACCACTGGGCATTGAAATCGCGCTGGTGACAGACGATGTTCGAACCATTCACAATGCCGCCATTGTTTATGGCTCCACCGAGCTAAAAGCCCCGGCGGTAATGCCGTGGGGGCAAACGGTTTCTTACGTCAGAACACCGTCTGGAATTCTGCTGGAATTATGTAGCCCGATGTCCTGAGTGTTGGCGGCAGGTTTGCCGCCTCGCTATCTATGTTACTTGCCATTTTTCTTGGCTTAGTTGAACAGGCGGTAAGATAATAATGGCATCCATTTTCATTCTGGGTTAAACCTATACTATCCCCTGATTCTGCTGGCTAAGGATATATTATGAAGCTCTATGTCTATGACCATTGCCCCTTCTGCGTGAAAGCACGCATGATATTTGGCATCAAAAAAATCCCTTTTGAACTGGTAATGTTACTGAATGATGATGAAGAGACACCCATCCGCATGATCGGCCAGAAAATGGCCCCTATTCTGGAAAAGGATGATGGCAGCTACATGCCAGAAAGTATGGATATCGTGCACTATGTTGATGAGTCCTTTGGCGCGCTAGCTTTAATGGGTAAAACCAATCCCGCTATTGCTGATTGGTTGAAGCAGGTTTCTCCTTATCTCAATAAATTATTAATTCCTCGCTACGCTCAGGCTGACTTCTGTGAATTCAGAACGCCATCTGCTCGTCAGTATTTCAGCCATAAAAAAGAAGCTATGATTGGTAACTTTTCTGAAGCGTTGGCACAGTCGCCGGAACTGATTAAGCAGTTGGAGCAAGACCTTGCTCAACTGGAAAAACTGATTCAATCACCGGGAGCCTGTAACGGTGAACTGTCGGTAGATGATATTCACCTGTTCCCGTCGATACGAGGAATCTCCATTGTGAAGGGTGTGAAATATCCCCCTAAAGTCGATGCTTACCGTAAAGAGATGTCAAAGATATCTGGCGTTAACCTGCTGGATAGTCTCGCTCAGTAATTTTGCTCGTAAAAATGGCATTCGGCATTTATCAATTTGCCGGATGCTATATTCCATCGTCTGTTTCAACCTATTCTATTATTCAATTTATTTGAATGTCTGAGTGACTTTTTTCCGCTTTTTATCTCTGTGCTATCGACTAAACTGTTTAAAACGTTAAGGAGGTTTCACATGATTTATTTACGTAAAGCTGATGTACGCGGCCATGCTAATCATGGCTGGCTTGATAGTTGGCACAGTTTTTCTTTTGCTGATTACTACGATCCTAACTTTATGGGATTTTCTGCACTTCGAGTGATCAATGAAGACCGCGTCGCATCAGGCCAGGGTTTCCCTACCCATCCACATAAAGATATGGAAATACTCTCTTATGTTCTGGAAGGTTCAATTGAACATCAAGACAGTATGGGAAACAAAGAGCGTGTTCCAGCCGGCGATTTTCAGATTATGAGTGCCGGTACTGGCGTTCGCCATTCAGAATACAATCCGAGTGATAGCGAGCCACTACACTTTTATCAAATCTGGATTATTCCCGATCGCAAGGACATTACGCCACGTTATGAGCAAAAAACCTTTACTGAAAAGCATGCTCGTCAGTTGGTTCTATCACCGGATGCCCGTGATGGCTCTCTTAAAGTCTATCAGGACATGGAGCTATGGCGTTGGACGCTAGATGCCAAAGAGAAGGCTGAATTCAATATTAAAGAAGGACGCCGCATCTGGGTACAAGTGGTAAAAGGGGAAGTGGAGATCAATGGTGTTCAAGCCTCAAGCAGCGATGGTATTGCCCTATGGGATGAGCCAACCATAAATATCACCGTTCATAGCGATAGTGAAATTTTGGTATTTGATTTACCTGAAGTTTAATATTTTAAAACAACCGGTTTGCTATTAATGAGTGAATTCTATCATTAATGGCAAACCTTTTTTATTTCTGAAAAATAACCATTAATTTAATTATTCAACGATTACATAAAAATCATCCATTCCCCACTGATTATTAACGCTATAAATCCCCATAAAAAATTACATAATTACTTATAAATGGCAAGTAAAGACTTACAAATCTATATATAATCATATATTTAATCTACAATTCATAGCTATAACCATTGACATCCATAACGTTAAATATTATTAATACCGCCGAATTAAAAATACTCAACATCAATTATATTCAAGTGCCTTTCGAATAATGAAAAATAGGAAAACTCTTATTTACTCGTCAGGCTATTAACAAGGATATTCCGTTTTAATACAGGGAACAAAATCAGCATGTCGCCCGACAACAATATAATACCAGCAGCAACAACGGGTACAAAAAAAAACAAAAATAATAAGAAACGAGTATTCTCTCTTTATATATTATTGTTGTTGATCATCGGGCTGTCCTCCTTCAGTTATTACTGGTTCTGTCTGAAAGACTACGAAAGTACCGATGATGCCTTTATTGATACCCATATTGCGAAAGTTTCTGCGGCCGTCCCCGGTCGGGTGGATCGTATTCTGGTAGAAGATAATCAATATGTCGAAGCTGGTAACCTATTGATTGAGCTAGACGCTCGTGATTACCAGAACCTGCTAAATAAAGCCATTGCCGCCCAAAATGTGGCATTAGCACAAACACCCCAGCTACATAATCAAATTGAAGCACTGGAAGCAAACTTAAAGCAAACGCAAGCCAACGTAAAATCAGCAGAAGCCGAATATCAGCGAGATAAAGACGACTACGACCGTTATCAAAAGTCACAGCAAACCTGGAGCCAAAGTCAGTTAAGCATGCAGCATGCGGCTTTTAAAGCCAGTTCAGGTCGATTAGACGCCACTCGTCAGGCGGTTATCTACAATCAAGCGCTGCTCAATAAAGGAAAGGCCGCGCTGGAAGAAAACAATGCCCTGCTTAAACAGTTAGAGGTCGAAATTGAAAATGCAAAATTACAGCTTTCCTATACCAAAATTATCGCGCCGCAAAGCGGGCATGTCACTAAGCGCAGTGTAGAATTGGGAAGTTATATCGATCCAGGTAAGACCCTGTTATCTGTGGTTTCTAATAATGTCTGGATTACCGCCAATTTTAAAGAGACTCAGCTCGCCAATATGCGACCTGGGCAACAGGTCGACGTTGCTATTGATGCCTATCCTCAAGACAAATACAGTGCAAAAATAGAAAGCATTCAACGGGGAACTGGTCCAGTATTCAGCATGTTACCAGCAGAAAATGCCACCGGTAACTACATTAAAGTCGTTCAGCGGGTACCGGTAAAGATCCTGTTTACCGACCCCAGAATTAATGACGCCGAGCATCCTTTGTCTCCCGGTATGTCAGTCGTGCCAAATGTCCATATCAAATAATAGCGGCGCGGCGTACCTTCCCCGATCCGCTGCGGGAATTCGTAGCCCGTGGTTAATGACTATTATTGCCTCTATTGCCACATTTATGGAACTGCTGGATTCCACCATCGCTAACGTTTCGCTTTACCATATTTCCGCCTCGCTCAGCGTCTCTTATAGCGAATCACTGTGGGTATTAACCAGCTACATTGTTGCCAATGCATTGGTTCTACCGATGAGCGGCTGGCTGGCCAGCACCATCGGTAGAAAGCGCTACTATATGTTAAGCATTACCGGATTTACGATTGGCTCTCTGCTTTGCAGTCTTGCCACCAGCATCGAATTTTTGATTATCGCCCGAGTTCTGCAAGGATTGAGCGGCGGTGGACTCGCTCCGGTTGAACAATCCATGATCACCGATTCATTTCCGATAGAGAAACGCCCCCATGCTTTTGCTCTGTACGGCGTTGCTATTCTGGTTGCCCCGGCAATTGGACCTTTTGTTGGCGGGTGGTTAACGGAAAATTTGTCATGGCATTGGATCTTCTTAATCAATGTACCTATCGGCATTGTTTCACTGATACTCAGCTACTACTTTATTGTAGAGCCGTCACTTCTAAAACAAGAACGTGAACAGCGTAAACAACAAAAAAGTCATATCGACTACATCGGTATTTTACTGGTGATTATCGGATTTGGTACCTTACAGCTATTTTTTGACCGTTTTGAAATCAATGACGGCTTCTCTTCCAACTTCATCTGGATTATGGCTATTACCGCAGCAATTTCACTCAGCGCTCTGGTGATGTGGGAGTGGTTCCATCCTCAGCCAATTATGGATATTCGACTGCTGCGCTACCGTAACTTTTCCATCAGCAGCCTGATCATATTTTTAATTGGTTTTCTCAGCTACAGCACCACTCAGGTTCTGCCACAGATGACTCAGGAGCTGTTTAACTATACGGCGACAATTGCCGGTATCATGCTGGGCATTGGCGGTATATTGGTGGTTGTTCCCATGATGATCGTAGGTAGTATCGCCGGTAAGGTCGCTCATCCACAATGGCTGGTGGCAATGGGTTTGTTGGGTACCGCCATTTCAACCTGGCATATGTCACAAATGACGCTGAACGTTGATTTTTCAACCTTCGTCTGGGCCCGTATATTACAAGTTATTTGGTTTCCGGTAATGTTAATCCCGGTCAGCCTGATGGCCTATGAAGGACTCCCTGCAAATAAAAGTAATGAAGCCGCCGCTTTTGCGGCACTCATGCGTAACATCGGCGGCAGCGTGGGCCTCACGCTAATGGCAAATATGCTTCACAGTCGAACTAATCTGCACTACAGCCGCATCAGCGATCGAGTCACAGAAAGTGTAGATTTAAGCGTGTCGCTAGAAAATATAAAAGAGATCGCCTACGCGCAAGCCAGATTACTTAGCTATCTGGATATTTTCTATCTGATGGCGGCTATTTGTGTGGTATTTATCCCACTGGCATTTTTGTTCAAAACACCGCAAAAACGTGCAGAGGAAGGGAGTTGTGAGGTGGGGTATGGGCATCATGTTTGATGTGGGAGAAATAGGCGTGACTTATTCAGATCACAGAATACGCAATGGTATTGTAGGATAGTAGTACATACTAGCGATGCTCTTATTAATTTAAGATAAGAATTGAAAGCTGTTATATTGAATAGCACTAGTATTTTATCAAATAAAATACTAGTGCCAAGTATTAACTAGTTCACTATGCTGGAACTATAGGCCATGTAATATTAGGCGCTGTAGATGTATCAATTGCGTTTAAAGCATCAATATAGTCAAGCCATTCATTAAATGATATTTTCTCCACCTCTAATAAGCGTTTCAATATTAGTTTAGAAGGCCAGTTATTTTTATTTATAACGTCATTAGCCTCAATGATAAGATATTTTCTTTTATTTTCCGCCCCCATAATTAATTCATCTGGTGTAAGCGGTGGCTGCTCTCTCCATATAGGTACTCCCTCTGAATCAGATGCGCGTATCTTACCAGTTGAATTTTGTCCAGAAAATTCATTAAATATAGAATCAGAAACAGCTACGCCATCATCTGGCCAAGATTTCGAATTTTCATATTCAAACTTAAGTTCTATTGGATAAAATGCGTTGTTTTTGGCGCTATAAATATAATTCATTTATTAATAGCCTATCGCAATATAATACACAGAAACTTCATTCGAGCCTGAACCAGACCGATAGCATCTAAACAGTGTATTATTAACCACAAAAACAGATACAACCCCCACTATTGCCGGGGAATGTCCTGTGTGGGTAGTTGTCACAGCCAAACATTTATTAGGAAAGGCAATAGGAAAGCTGTTTAGAGCCCCAGCTTCGATAGAACCAGATCCTGCGCTGAGACAACATCCCCATTGTATGATGATTCCCGATGGTAACTTTTGCCATCCAAATTCTAGGTTTGATGATTTAAAAAACGACATATCTGGAATTTGATTTTCACCATTTCCAATGTTTCGTGTTGCAGCCTTTTCCGACAGACCAAGGTTTTTCAGAACCTCAGCAACATCAGCAACATCAGCTAAATTAGCACTCTTACTTAGTGACTTCGTAGAAACATCTTGGCTAGCCTGCAAAGCAATACTATGCGCCGATTTAACCGCTTTTGAGGTCGCCGCGATATGTTCATCATCACTATTAATCGCATTACTTAACTTCACAATGCCAGATTCAGTGAAAGATGATGCGGCTGGAGTAAAGTATTTCTTCAATACATTACTATTAACCGACTTATCAATAATACCCTGTCGAATAAGTAACAAATCTTCTGCACTTAAATCCGTTGCCGCAGGTAATTCAGATAAGGTTATTTTATTTTCATCTAATAATGCTAATAACGCTTGTTCTTGTTCAGTTGTTAAAGCCATTTTGTTTTCCTTATAATTATATTCACTCTAAAAAACATGAGCTAATCCATGCCAATAAATTAATATACTTATGACATTTTATTAAATAGAGTTAATACATTATTATTTTTAATAAAATATATTATTTAGCTGGCGGTAAAGGCCAGGAAATATTGTGAGGTGAATTGATGTCAATTTGATCTAATAGAACTCTGTACTTTCGCCATTCTTTCAATTTAAAAGTATCATCAGGTAAAGCCATATCTAATTCAATTGCATCTGATAATTTTTCAATCATTTCTTTTGCGATAGATTCAAGTTGATATTTCTTTTCCTTTATCTGGACAATAGTTAATTTATGCAAAGCCTCAGAATCCGTTACCCAAGATGAACCATGCCACTTATCGAATGCTGTTTTAGGCTTAAATATTGTGACATTATTAGCAAGAGATCCCAATTCAGTCACATTAAGTTCCTCGCCAGTCTCGATTGAATAAACTACCTGATTACGAAAATCAGCGATATATTCCCAACCTGACTCCCCACGACAAATAGCAAACCCTGCTTTTTCCGGCAATGGTTTCTCGATATAGCTATATGCTGGTAGTCCAATCCCTTGATTTAAAAACTCATAAGTACTATAAATATATTCATTGGTTACGGGATTTACGTTATAAACATAAATAAAAATATCCGAAGTAGCCAGACCGTTTTTATCTAACAAAGTGTTCATTTATGCTGCTCTTACTACATATAGAAATGCAATATTGCGAGGACGCGTCTCATTCGAGCTTCTGGCCACGTTTGCAGAATTAAATGATACGTTAGCAACACCATAACCACCTTTAGGTAGATCGCTGGATTCCTTATTAACAGTACTATTATTTGAACCCAAAAAGACTCCTTTATAATCAGCAATTCCTTTCATTTGGATACCATCAATAGAACCCTGTAAATGCTGTATAGAATCCATTTGTGAACTCAAAATTATTCTACCCGCATCAACCCTTCGCCCATCATCCCACCCACGAATAAACTCCCCTCTCAGGTCAGGCAATACCCCTGCTGGATAGCCTTCAGCTAATTCTGGATATTTTTCTTTGTCAAAAGCTGCACCATTACACTTTAAATAACCAGCAGGGGCCTCGGACATAGGACACGCAATTGGCATCCAGGCTGGGATAACCCGGCTATTTAACGTTTCACTTTTTTCTTGTAGTTCAAAAGTTTTGCGATAAACATCCCGAAACAACCAATTCAAATACTGTGCCGGTAACGGCATACCCGGCGCATCACGGGTTTCAGGCGTAAAGCCATTACGCATAAGCGCTTCTGGCAAAGGGGCAACGTTTAGCTGCCCATCAGGGAAAACGATATTATTTTCTGCAAACGTGGTCATTGAAATACTCCTGGTAAATGATATCCGTTATCAAAGACCTGATAACTGGTGCTGACAGCCAGAATACCGCCGCCAACGCTGATTTTGACTTGATTAGCCGTAAGTGAAATCTTGTTAGGTGACATGCCCGATAACCGAGCAGAGCCCAATGGGTTACTATTGCTGATGGTTAACTGCCGATCGTTAGTCTGTAACTGACCACTTCCATCCGAAGTTTCTACTTTCATGCTCATTGGGCTAGCCAAGCGTCCGGTACGAAGAGGTGCAGCTCGCCCATAACTCACCATTAAAGGAACATTTTCAATAGCCGTTGGAGCAATATCCTGTAGAATCGCCTGGCTGCCTTCCGGTACTGATTTACCATTAGAAAACAACAAAGCGCAGGCAGGATAGCTTTCCATATATTGAACCTCTGTCGCTTTAGTTAAAAAGCGAACCCCTTCAATCAAGTCTTGCGGTCTGGCCTGAGAGGTATTACTGAGGATCCGTGATTTAATCGCCGTTCGATATTCATCATCACCCCGGCTCAAACGGCTAACACCCACGATATAGCCACAGCCATCCAACTGCGCGCCAATCGCATTATCTACCCAGCGAAGATGCTTAATTTCATCCAGATCGGTTGAAATATCTTCGAGTGGAGCCACCATGGACTCCACTAACGCTTTAACTTTTGGCTTATCCTGAAATTGCCCTACCAGCCGTGAAAGTGCGGTCTTCCTGTGGGGAAACGTCATAATCCAATCACCTCCAGACGTAATTCATCAAACAGTGCAACGCTGCGTTTATCGATGGCGATATTTTCTGATTGATATTCTGGTTGTTGATCTGGAGCACGGGTAATCGCCGCTTCAATAGCTATTTCAGCTAAGCCACTGGTGTTGCTGTAAATAGGCCCCAGCATACGTTGTAAAATGATGTCATCACCAATACCCAGCGTTTCGCCATAACTCAGCACCGCTTTTTTAATATTGTTAATGACATCCTGCGGCAGCGTTTCTTCATCATATAGCCCGGTGACATTAATTTTGATCCAGGCGTATTTCTGGCTTGGCCTTGAGAAGCTAATTTGCTGACCATCACCATTTTCGTCTTTCACCATCACGCTATTTGAACCAAAAGTTTCGATACCCGCTGGCTTATATTTCCATAAGGCCTCTGCAACACTTTGGGTATCGCCGCCAACGACCAGCGCCTCAAAACCATGCGGTGGAATGCCATCTTCAGACATGCTATTCGTGCGGTTTTCAAAAATATAAACCTCACTGACGCCAGTAACTTCCTGAATCAGTCGAGCACGAATCGCTTTAACGGTTGCCGAACCGGTTACCTGACGGGACTGTTCAAAACGCAGTCGAAGTTCAGCATCACTTTCTCGTTCCCGACCAATCACTCCATCATTCAGGTTTGAAATGGCATCCCAACCGCTGCGTGGGGTAACGATTTCCGTTAACGCTCCCGCAGGCAGAACCTTTCGTCCCTCTTCCATCGCAATAAAGCGGGCAGGAGAACCAATTTGGGCTAGCGTTAAATGTGCACCAACCGAAAGTGCGAAAGGCGTAAAACCATCCGCAGCATAGATACGTAATGCTTTCTCTTTTATTTCATAACGCAGAATTTTGGCGTTTAACTGCTCACCAAAACCCTCTGCAATTTGCCCCACTGTTGCATGATTTTCTGAACGATACTTAAACAGCACACCGCTAATATTGATGGCGTACTCCGTATTATCCTTAGCATCAATGTCAATCAGGGTATCAATCGCATTAGCCCGGCTGATAACCACATCCAATACGCTTTGGTAGCGTTGGCTTCCATCCGTTGCCTGAGCACCACTTTTCAGTAACGTTGACTCTCGACCATATGCCGCGGCAATCACCTGAGTTGACGTGGCCGCAAATCGGGTGATCCCTACGTAAGACACGGCACCATCCAGCGACACACCCTCCGCACTAAATGGATACATAGAGTGATAGGTATCCTGAGCTTGCTCATAGATATTGGCTAATGCTTCAGCCCAAATGCCTTCAAGCTGTCCAATAACCGAGTCAGGCTGAGTATTGATTGGCCCAAAACGATTGATCAGTAAGCGGTCATACTCTTTTTTCAGTTCAGCTAACCGTTTGATTGTGTAGCCATCTTTAGTTAAAGCCATTATTGTTTACCTTTATATTTGACTAAACCATAAGGCGTTTTAACGGCAAACTGCACGGTTAACTGCCGGGTTTGCCGGTCAAAATCGTAGTTAAATTGTTCGATCTCCTGTACGCCATCCACTTCATTGATGCTATTTTTTAACGCCGCCAGAGCGCCATTCAGTGTGATGTGTTTTCCCAAAATCTGCTGGAGATAAGGCGTACCAAATTCGGTATTTAAAAACCACTCACCTTTCCATAATTTCAGCTTGACCTGAAGTTGTTGATGTACACGTTCTGCCCCATCAACCCATAGCAGGTCGTTACGTTGCAGTTCGAGATCGCCCGTAGTATCAAGTTTTAGATCTATCATTGAGCGGATCCTGTTGAAGGCCCATCATGTTCGCGATGGGTATGTTGAGTTAATGAAATACCGCTGCCCTGAACATCCCCTGTTGCCTTCACCGTTCCGTTAATTGTGGCACCACCGGTGCCGGACATTCCTGCCTGATAGCTCAGCTTGCCTTCGGTGGTTAATAAACCTTTATTCAGGGTTTCAGGTGTGGTTATCTCCACACCCGCCGGAGCATTAATCAGCAACTTGCCATCTTCCGTCAGGGCTACATAGGCTTCACCAAAATAGAGTTGCATCTGGTCATTTTCGGCACCGCGACCTTTCGCGGCGCCAAAACCACCGACAATGCAATAAGCATCAGTGAGCGAAAAACGGCGTTCATCATCGCTGTCGTCCACTGCCTGCTGACAAAAAACCAGCAGACATTTATCGCCAGGTCTTACCGGGCCTTTAACGCCGGCAACATCTCCGGCGAAGCGTGGCCACATTACTGGGATATTGGGGATGACGGGGTAATCGATTTTACTCCCATCACTAAACCGCTTTTGTGGTATTGGTTTCACACATGCAATACCTGCGTTATAGCTCTCAATGATCCCGTTGACTGCCGTGTTGATTTGGCTATTTTCTGCTTGCACGATAGATTGCAATGCTTGTAATAAATTATTATTTTCTGCCATTTTTAACCTTATCCAATTGCTTTTAATTGGCACTCAGTTAACCAATCATCCTCATGAGTATCCCCCCGGTGCACTACTGTTTCAGCCCGAAAAAAAGCTCTGGGACGACGAGTATTGCTACTATCAATTAACGGATCTAATAGCAGAACATTACTTTCTAATCCGACATAGCAACCAGGGTATATCCGTGGTTGTAATAGGCAATTAACCTTATAACCATCGATTTGAAAATGTTCCCCCTCTTTTAAACTTTCAGATAAAACCATTCCGGATGGCGGAGAGCTATCACCTTGGGATTTCTTACGCGTTGCATCAATAATTCTTTCAGGAATATTAATTAATCCATTTTCTGGTGTCAGAACTACAATTTCATCACCAAAAGGTCTATTTTTATCCAGTATTTGAATTTCATTATTTTGTATGGACCACGTTAATCCAAGGTAATTACAAATCTCACTCATTGCTCCTTCAGCTTTACCACAGAATGAATATCCGCCAGAATAAAATTTATCGATTAGATTTTTAGGTAATGGTTTAACTGGAATCGCAAAAGATGCCATCACATCATCAAGTATTGATAGTGCTGATGTTCCTTTCATATAACTTAGAGATATCTTCGTATCTCTTAATGGTAAAATACCGTCACGAACAGATAATTCAGTGATAATGTCATTGCCTACACTAATGGTCCATGCGCTGACAACAGACCCCGTAAATATTGTTACAGCACCGATATCATTTTTATAACCAGCCTTCAAAATAACATTATTATTAACACGTTCAACAACACTACGAGTTTGTTTATTCATGTTATATACTTTTAATGTCAATTTATTAGTTGATTTATCATTATCTTTTTCTATAGAAAAAGAAAAACGCAAATCATTAATAATAACGGCATTACCATTAGCCTCGCCGACTATTAGTTCAGCGACACGATCAAATAGCATATCGCCACCTTATTATATTAAATGAAATAAAAATTTAGTTATAATTTCGATAAATAAGAATATGGTCATTACCCAAAGAATAAAAATCAGGTCTCGATTTACCACTATTATTATCATAAAAAATAAAATCACCTGCAGGTGAATTAAGATTGTAACGTGACAACAAGGGAGTGTTCTTTACTAGTTTAACACCACTAATAATAACATCCCGATTGCGTTGATATATATCTAAAGACCAATATCCTGAATATTCATTCCAATAAACTCTTAGTGAACATGTTTCCGTATCTAAAATAACATCTAATCGTTGATCGGCTAATCCAGCAATCAACGGTACTTTCATATATTTCGCCATCTTACCGCCTGTTGATTAATCACCATGGTCGACCAGTGTTGACGGGCTGACATCCTTCAGGACCACATGAACCATTAAAGGTCGTATCCGCACCTTTCTCTGTTTCTCCTGAAGCGGGTTCACAGGGTACTTTACCTCTATTTTTTTCAGGTGAAGACTTACGTGAGGTTTCAGCCGAGTCGCTATTTTCTGCATTGATACCTGCATCCTCAGCACTAACTAATAGCGTTGAAACACACCGAACATGGGTGAATGTTGCAGTAAACTCAATACAATCACCCGCTTCTACGGTGCGTGGAATATTCAAACTCGTTAGAACCATATCAGGATAATATTTATATTGGGTATAAACAGTAACGGGCCGTTTTTCATCCATTAACTTGTATAATTTATCAAATGCTTGTTGAACCATAGACTCAGTACCTAAACCCAAATCCATCCGTTCAATCAATCCACCTAGCTTTCCATGAATTGATGCATTACTAATAATGCCTGTCATTTGTAACGTATCAGGCTTTCTCTGAACATGATCGCTTACTGGCTCCCCTTTTTCTACGGGATTGGAAGTTGTTTCCGCTGTCCATGAATGAACTTCATTCGTGACAACTTCAAACTCCATATTCATGTAATCGCCATATATACTTATAACGCTATTTTTTTTATTGATAAATTTTGCTAGTACTCCCCAAATTTGGCTCATTAATTAAGCCCCCTATTCACTTCATTAATTAGACTCGCTTGGCTTTCATTAGCACCTTTAGTAACGGCTTTAGTCACTGAGTTAGCCAATGCTTGCGGAGTATTAGCAGTAACATGAACATCAATTTTTTGATTACTAACAATGTTGTTATTATTAGTAACGCCAGCTACAGCTTTTGTCGATAATACAGGAACACCAAAACTTTCATTTTTAGTTAACTGGCCAATACTTTGATTAGGTTCTGTTAATTTTTCAGCCAATTTTTTGGCCTTTGGATTAATCGTTAACTGACCAGATTTAGTTTGAGATGAATTTAACTGACCAATACTTTGATTGTATTCTGTTAATTTTTCAGCAAAAAGTTTAGCCTTTGGATCAAGAGCTAATGCATCAGGCTTAGTTTGAGATGAATCTTGTTGAGGTTTATTATTTTCACTTTTGGGATCGGTAGAACCCAAAAAATCTAAAATACCAGGACTCATAGATTTGAATGGTTGAAGAAAATAATCAATCGCTCCTTTTATTGATTCCTTAAAACTATCAATGATATTTAAAATACCAGAACATAGCTGTTCAAAACCCGCTTGAATCTTATCTTTATCCAGCGTGAACAAACCGGATATAATCGTTCCCAACCCCTTAGCTGAAGTCATAAAACCTGAGAATATTAATTTAACATTTTCCCAAATATTTTGTAATGACGTTAAATAATTATCCCACGGGCCGATTAAACTACCGATAACTGAATCTTCACCCTTAATCCAATGATAGGCATCCACCAATGCGAAGATTGCTGCAATAATAGCCCAGATAGGCCAACTAACACCGAAGAGAATGCCCCGAAGAACGCTAAAACTTGTTTTTAAAATATTAATAACAGGTCCCAGTTTTCCCAATGTAGAAATAAAAGATAGAATCAGACCTACCGATTTCCCGGCAAATACAAGTCCTATAACACTGGCAATAAGTCCTAAGGCATTTTCAACACTACCACAGTTAACAATCAACCAATTGATAGCTTTCTCAACTAAGTCAAATCCTTTAATAAACATATTTGAAACTTTAGTAATAACACCACTGCGGTTTTCTAAAGCAAAAATAAGCTCATCCCAACGATTACTGACTTTAGTAACAGCATCACTCCATTTCATCGGCAACTGATCAACGCCTTTTTGCATTCCAGGTGCGGATTTCTTTAATGCCTTATCTAATTGAGCGCCAGTGATTTTTCCTTGCTTAGCCATTGACTGCAGTTGTTTAGTTGATACCCCCAAATTGGCGGCCAACTCACTTAATGTTTTTTCACTTAAATGTGATAAAAACCCAGTCATCGCCGTAGCATCTATCTTTCCTTTTTTAAAAGATGAGGCCAATTCTTTTAGAGCTGCCGATTGTTTTTCCGAACTCCCAGTTCCAAGCTTAAGTGCATTAGACATTGCATTCAGTGTATTAGTCACTTCAGCAGGTGATTTCAGCATTAATTTACTATTTTTAGCCAGATCAACATAAGCATCGCCATAAGCTTGGATAGGCATGCGTGCTTTATTAGCCTGCTGAGTTAAATAATAGATTCCGTCAGCTGAATCACAAAAGAGTTGAGGTAACCCTTTAATTCTTTGCTGTAAATCTTGAAGTTGATTCGCACTACTGGCCAAAGATTTTAATGATAATTTATTATCAAACCATCCATTTACTTTACTAAATCCTTTAATTACTTTATCTGAAGCATCACTTAATTTTTCAGCCCAGGATTTACTTTTTTTCTCCGAATCCTGAAGTTTATAATTAATCTGATTAATGTTTACACTAATTGCATTAACTGTATTAGCTGATATAAAACTTTGAGCAATATTAACCTGAGAAACCTTTTGGTTAATCACCGTTATTTGATGAGTTAGTTTCCCCAACATGGCAGATAATGCGTTATACATTGCAATATGTTCTGATGATATTGTCGCCAGACTACTCATATGCGACTCTCCTGTTGCGTTTTAGACTGTATTGCGTCACGCATATCTAATAACGCATTAATTTTTAATAGATCCTCTACACAGATAGAACCTGATTTTACAGATTCAAGTGTAACAAGTTGGGCCATAATTGGACGCCAAATCCATAACTCATCTTCAAGGTCGGAACTAAGTTCTCCAACATCATTACTACTAACTACACTTTCGCTACTTCTGCTGTATGGCTTCCAAAATGGCTGGCCAATTGTTCGATAAAAGGGGCAAAATTCAATTTCAATACCTCCCAGACCAGAAGATAGAAATCGAGTAAATTATCTACCGTAAAACAGAAATTCATATCCGCTGGAGAAGCAATTTTTCTTTTATTTTCGACTGAATAAGTAGCCGAGACAGACAAAATTGGAAATAAAATATCTTCATGCGTTTTTTCATCCAATCCCGAGAAAAGCTCTAAAATTGATGAGTTATGAACCTCTCCACCTTGCCCCATCAGAGCAAGACCCGGTGCAACAACAGATTTTAATTTGAGTAATAAGCGGCCTGCGTCAAATGCATTCATTTTTCCTGCTGTAAACTCACGATTACCAATAATAAAAGTTTCAACTTGCATCTTATTTCTCCATAAAAAAGGGGGGAATCCCCCCTATTAAAATTATTGATTCAATAATAAAGTGATAATTAAATTAATTTTTCATTATCAATTAGATAGAATATTAGTTACCACCAACAAAGATTTTTAAATCAGCACATTCAAGCACCCAGGATCTAGCCCCAACAGAATCGCCAAAAGAAATTTCAGGAAGCGCTTTTAACCACGCCTGACCGGCGGAACATAATGTACGACCATTGCCATCATTTACACTCACCGATAGCACTGGAGAACCATCTTCGTTGAAGTTATCTACATAGAACAATTCGGAAAGCTCATCATTCACCTTACTGGTTTGCAGTAACTTAAGCTCAATGGCTCCTGATTTATTTGCGTTCCGTACTCGAGCGACTCCCCCATCAATACCCACTTTAGTTGTGTATAATTGTGCCGCACGCTTAACAGTGATCGCATCACCGTCACTAAAACCAGAAATCAGAACCGGACCTACGGTAACAAAAACCTGATCGCCTTTATAAGTACCTGTTAATTCAGCTGCCATAGTTTAGTTTCTCCTTATTATTGTAATTCGTACGACAGATTGCCGTTGATGTTAGTTAGATGAATAGCACCCGCCAGACGAGCAGAGAATGCTAAATTCAGAATACGGTCGGCTTTGTCCTGGAATGGAACATCAACACTGCGTGGATAAGTCACGACGAAGCCTTTGACATTATTGCCATCTGCATCGATTTCATCCGGTGCAATACCGCCAACGCGTTGGCCTTCAATCAAGCAACCGGTCAGGTTGTTCACAATCAGCGCGATACCACCATCGGTATAAGGCACTTTATTGCGGTTGATCATCAACGTACTCAGGCTGGTTTGAATGGTATCAGCCAACCAATCACGGAAGCGGATCACATCTACCCACTCGCCGCTGACCACTTTACCCGGCGTTGTCAGATAAATTTGTGGCGCAAAACGTTCGAAGGTATTACCGCCCTTCTTAAGGATGGTTTGCTGTTCAGTTGCGCTCCAGTCAGAAGCTTCCACAGCCGAAAGTTGTTTCAGAGCCCAAGTTTCACCACCCGGAGCAATTGTAAAGCAGCGACCCATCCAGGCCATTTCCAGATACTGATCCGCTGCATGTTTATCAACGATAACCGCAGTACGCAGGTAGTTTTTAGCCGCTAGCGAAGACAGGACATCTGTCGTGCTACTGGCATCAGTAATTGCCACTTCAGCGCTGGAGGTAAAGAACATTTTGGTTTGAGTTTCAGCCCATTCTGCCGCTGCTAATTGCAGTGCAGGAGTGCGTTGAGTCAGCGCAAAACCGTACCAGTTAGCATCTTCAGCCTGAATAGCTGACAATTGTGCAGCCAGCGTATTGGCAACCACCTTCCCATCAGCACCAACATCCAAACGACCTACTTTGCACATTTGTGGCCGTGGCGTTTGGCTGAATACTGCACGCAGGGCTTTCAGTACGTCTGCCGGGAGGTTATCTTCCTGAGCAGCATTGTAATCAAGATAGACACGAACACGTTCAGTGAACGTGGTTAATGGAGCAATAATCATTGGTACGCCAAAAACACCGCGCGGTACGCTGGTAGTACTTAGTGCAATATTTACATTCACAATCTGATTCAGAGAACCCATTGTTTTACCTCGTTAAGTTAATCATGATTTCGCTACCATCAGTGGCAGCATGGATATTATCAATGACGCTAATCGCGTCCTTGATAATGACAGAATAGTGGATGAACAAACTCAGATAGGTTTCCGAGTTTGGAGTCCATTCAGCGTCTTCTTTCATTTCTGTTTTAAGTTGAGCGCTGCCTTCTACTCCGATTTGTGCCAGTTGAAACCGCTCTGACACGGATACTTTTCTCAGTCTGTCGCTGAGTTTATTTAATTGCTCCACTACCCCCTCTCCACGGTAGTGAATCGCAATTTCAGCTCGACGTTGGCCACGGATGATCAAATAGCCTTGTTCATCGACCTCCTGCCCAACTTCATCGCTCATGCCTAATGCCTTACAAGAAACCATACTCAATTCGGCATAGGGTTCTTCCGGTACGGCTTCCCCCTTAACAATCAAGCTGGCGTCCAGCAGGGGTTGCAGCAAGTTTTTCAACTGCTGTTCAATGCTTATCGCCATGAAAACCTCAAGAATTGATATTCAGTAGATGGGATAAATAAAAAAGCCCCGCATTATGCGAGGCTGGTGTTGGTTGTTAGAACAGTCACTATTGTTAAATAACCAACAAAATAACAACTTTAATAAGCCATAATAATTGCGTAAAAAATGACATAAGACCATCAATAAAGATAAGAAGCCGGATAGCAAAAAGCCTGCATTATCTGCAGGCTCTTATACAATCTATCAAGATACAACTTCGTGACTTTATAGTGGTTACTATACCTGATAATCAGATAAAATCAACATCTTTTTATTGTTTTTACCACTTTAAGTTTATTTATTTGTAAATACAAACGTAATCAATGAATAACAAGAAACAATCAGAATATGGAAAATTACGTTAATTGGATTGTTCCGGATGGTAAATTACCCCAGTCAAAACTACTAAAAGACAGAGTTGTTGCCCCAGAATAAACAGAACCCCTACCTACAGTACATTCTGAGCAGCATTCGTACTTAATAACTGAATCGGCGCGGCTTTAATTTTCAATACTGCAATATAATCTCAAATTATGGTCTAATTGGGGGCATGGGATTAACCCCATCACCTGAATAGCTTTTGACGGCCTGGCGATATTCGCGTAAATGTGATGCATTTCCACCGACATCTTCAATATCATTGATCTGATCTTTCAACCAATACAACTCGTTATAACGCCATTGTTCAACATCAATAAATTTTGTAAACGCTTTACCATCGTAGCAATACCGTGTCGTATAGATATCATTTGGGATTTCATCTAAAAAATAAACTTTATAGGGCTGACCAAAACCAAAATATCCATCTTCATCTGCACCACAGACATGGTAAGGCGATTTTATTTCAGTAATAACCACATACTTAGGGCGAATATTGTCTCTTAAATCATAATAATTATCGCCATGTTCATTACTGATAATCCAATAAGACTGACTCTCATTTATTGTTTTTAATTCTGAATTCCTAAATATACCTTTATACATTTCACCCTCTTACTAATTACTTTCTGCATTAACCCACGTACCATTAACAAGATACATTGGCACCCTGAAATACCATCCACAAAACCGAAGGTTTCCGTCATTAGTTGAATTATTAAAACCGGTTATGTAGCCATCAGGAATTTCATAATTTGCTGTCCCATCAGGAGGCCTTGTATACTGTTGTGAACCTCTGCGGATCCCCTGAATGAAATTTTTTCTTACCCAACTGCTAAGAGTGCCACCAAACGCGGATCCATTGATATCACCGCTAGAATTCATATATGAGTTACCCGCATACACCCAGCCACCACTGGCAATAATATCTTGCCCGGCAGTGATGCTCTTTGGTGCATTATAGTTACCCTTAACATCCCATTTATGATTAACTTGCTGCCCCCCAGAACCAATCATATGAAGCAGCCAGCTTAAGTCTGTTCCTCCAACCAGCACTCCCATAGAAAATGCATACGCATTTACGCTGGGGAGAACAGTCCTTTGTTTAATTATGGGATGATATTCGCTGCCTCCTGCTGGGCGCTGGACTGATTGATAAAATGCAGATTTTGTATTGTATTGGTCTGCGTAAGCATTCGATCCAATATATGTACCGGTAATCGGCTGAGCAAACGTACCACCAGTCGTGGCAGAAACAGCGTCTACATCAACAGCACTTAATGTAATAGCGTTGCCAGACTTACCATTAATCGTTGAAACTTTACTATCTGCTAAATCATTTGCCTGCTTCACCGCTTTAGATGTTGCCGAATCCGTTGAACTATCACTGGTTATGCTGTCACTCAGTTTTACAATGCCGGCAGTTGAAGTTGAGGCTTTAGGTATATTAGAAAGCATATTAGCCGCTAGATCATAAGTTTGTTTAGCCTCAGCAGCCGCTTGCTTAGCCTCATCGCGCAATTGCTGAAAGACTAAAACCTGTTGCGGTGATAATTCACTTTCCCCCGGCGAAATTAAGAAGTCGTTCAACGTACCTGAAGGTGAGTCCGAATAAACAGTAATACTACCAACACATTTAGGTGAGAATCCTTCAACAAACAGTGTCACATCATATTCACCAGGTTCCACATCCATACTGTATGAACCGTTCTTATCAATTAATAAATTTGCTTCGGTTTTAATGATGACATTCTGTGTGGTTCTTTTTGTTTTTAATTCAATCGTACAATTAGGAATAGGCTCTCCTATTCCATCCTTCAAAATCCCGGCAATATTTATAGCCATGGAAGCTCCTGAATGTTATTAACACATATTGAGTAAATAGAATAAAAAAGCCCCGCATTGTGCGAGGCTAAAATTGGTTGTTGAAATAATCGATCTTGCTAAATAACAAATTCAGATAACAATACGTTAATGAGTTAAAACGTTTTCATTATGCGTTATATAAGGCCACAAACACAGCCCTGAACCAGATGGCAAAAGAGCCCGCATATCATGCAGGCTCTTTACACACATCATTCGGATACAACTTAGTGACTTTATAGTGGTTACTATACCTGATAATCAGATAAAATCAACATCTTTTTATTGTTATTACCACTTTAAGTTAATTTAGTTGTAAATAAAAACGTAATCAATGAATAACAAGAAAACGATAAGAATGTGGAAAATTACGTTAATTGGATTGTTCCGATACCATCAGCCATAATCTGATTACTAACAATACTACCGGCTGTGCCACTAGCCCGAATAGACCTGCCAACCAACTTATATTTGATCTGATAGCTCCCAGCGCTCACTGTTTGAGTTCCATTTTTAAATACGATTGACAAATTACCTGATAACTTAAAAGGCCCTGTACCTGATGGATTAATATCCCCTAACTCTTGCACAATAACTTTTTTCAGATCTGAGCCTGTTTGTGATGTGAAATTTCCCAAAAACGCCGAAACTCCACTCAGATTGTCAAAAAATACTGACACATCTTCGTTGTCAAATTGCGACGGTAAATAGGCATACAAACGAGCGTCATAAAGCCAACCATCAGTATCAATTTGAACTGCCGATTTGAGTGATTTAGTTCCTAAAGTAGACGATGGTAAATTACCCCAGTTTAGAGAATTCAAAGTCAGCGTTGTTGCTCCAGAATAGACAGCACCTCCACCTACTGGCACGTAAAGACCATCCGCCTTTTTCTGTAATTGATTGCCTGCATCTGTAGAAATTTTTACTGAAGCGGAAAGATTTCCTTTGTTTGCCAATAAATTAATAGAATCAGTATTGGTAACTTTAGCTAAGGCATTGAGAGAATTATCAGGTGTCGTATCTTTTGGTATGCATTTTAAAAAACCATTCTCATCAGATACCGTATTAGCAGTCGATAACATTTGAAAACTACCGGCCTTATACTCTTCAGCCACATTTAGAACCATCTGACCAGCGTATCCAGAAGAGGCTCGAACAACAAAATAGACTGAACTACCGGAACTTTCTAACTGAACTCTGGCCCCAACTTTTTCCGGAGCAACATTTGTGCTCACCAACGTAACATTGGGCCACCCAGCAGAATATATATAGGGTTTATTATAAATATTAGTTGGAGATACCTGAACCAGATTAGTTCCATCATCCGTAGCCATTGCCTTTAAACCAAGATTATTTCTGGCGGTTGCTTTAGCTTCAGATGTCGTGAGTTCAGACAGGTTATTCCCTACCTTGAACAATTTAGTAGAATCAATACCACACGGATCCGTCATAATGGCCAAAGAAGCATTATTGTGTGTTTCTGTCATTCCACTAGTCAAAATCATTGAATGACTACGCTCACCTGATTCGATTTGTGCAGTATCAGCATAAATCGAGTCGCCAATAGTCGCAGATGTAGAACCCAGTGCGTTAGATGGCCCAAAAAAAACGAAATAGTTAGCAGCCAATGGGGCTGTGAATTTCACTGTTAATAGAACACAGCCGTTCCCCTGTGCTGTGGCTTTTGCTGAATGGGGAATCATTGCGCCACGGGGTGTACCTAGTTTTGTCATAAGCGTTGATAAATCGCAGAAAAACGTCATGCCGTCAGCCAGTCCTTCACGCTCAATTGTTCCGTGTAGGAATTTTGTCGTTCCCTGCTTAACGATGATTTGCATCACCCCCACTCCAGCAGGCAGAGGACGAGTCACTGTCACCCGAGGAAAAGATACATCAGTAGCTGTGATTTGCTGCATCGTGTGGTTGCTTATCAGACCATCAACTAACGTATTTACAACAGTGACTCGTGTCGCCGTCCATTTTGTGAAATCTGACGAATAAAGAAAATTATTTGAGCCCTGTGGCTCTGGTTCATGCCGACCAACAGCTATACCATTAATATATTCAACTGGGTATATATCAGCTCCTGCATAATGCAACAAACCATTGGCTCCTTTATAAGCATACCCATTGGCGCACTTATATCGCAGACGGTTATCCAGCTCTTCTGAAAGCATATTAATGACGGAACCATTACTGTATTTGATACTTTTTATGTAGCGAGCACCCCAATCGAGTGATGCTTGAGGCAGTGAGAACCATTCACTATCATCAAACGCGATCTCGGTTTCATCACCATTCGTATAATAGATAGTACAACTGCGTTTGGTATCAGAATCGGCAGGTATAAAAAGTCCATCACTCTTCTTCTGCAACTGATTTCCCGCAGATGCCGATACTTTTACGTTTGCCGAAAGCGTTCCCTTATTGGTCGTTAAATCGATAGTTTCAGTATTCGTAACGTTAGCCAAAGCATCCGCTGTTGAGGCTAACGTCCGGATAAACCCATTTGTATCTACGGTTGTATTTGATTCCGAACGGAATTGAAACCAATTACTCCACACTCCCTGTACTTTTGTCCTTTGCCACATCAAATTTTCTGCGCCAGATAAAGTAATCGCAAGCTGGCTTGAATATTTGGACAGCCCATGTTCAAGATGAATAACATAGAACCAGACAGAAGGTAGAGGAGCATTAGTAATCCCATCTCCCATATAAAATCCGGTTTTTTCAATATTATTCCAGTCTGCTGGAGGCTCAATACGTTGGCATACCCCACCCAGACCAAAAGCCCCCACCGGCATTAAATTACCGGAGTCAGTTCCAACATTGCTCGCCGCCGCTGTACCCAACCCCAAGTTTTCTCTGGCTTTAGCGCGAGTCGCTGTATCAGCAAATTCTGAAAGGCAATTGGATATTTCTAGAACTTCATCGTCGGAAGCTGCGCCAATCATCGCTCGGGCATGAGACGAATCTGATGCAGATAACAAAGTTCGACCTAATTCACTCAAGGCAGTAACTGCTACAGAGTCAGGCCCTCTCAGATACATCAGCTCATCTGCCGCTGTTTTAAGTGCAGCAATTGCTGTAAGTAAAGGTGACTTATCCTGCTTATCATCCAGGCCAATAAGTACTTGTTCTGCACTATTTTTAGCCTCAGCCGCCGCCTGTTTAGCCTCATCGCGCAATTGCTGAAAGACTAAAACCTGTTGTGGTGATAACTCACTTTCCCCCGGCAAAATTAAAAAATCGTTCAACGTACCTGAAGACGAGTCCGAGTAAACAGTAATACTCCCAACACATTTAGGTGAAAACCCTTCAACATACAACGTCACATCATATTCACCGGGTTCCACATCCATACTGTATGAACCGTTCTTATCAATTAATAAATTCGCTTCTGTTTTAATGATGACATTCTGTGTGGTTCTTTTTGTTTTTAATTCAATCGTACAATTAGGAATAGGCTCTCCCATTCCATCCTTTAAAATCCCGGCAATATTTATAGCCATGGAAGCTCCTGAATGTTGTTAACGCATATTGAGTAAATAGAATAAAAAAAGCCCCGCATAGTGTGAGGCTGGTGTTGGTGATAGATAGATAAATGGTTACTAAATAATAGCCTCTGATATAACAACTTTAGTTGGTTAAATTTGTCATATCAGAAATAACAAAAATTATAAAATCAATTATTCTGCTGTAAAAACAGAGAGCCCGCACAAATATGCGGGCTCTCTGTATGTTCGTTCGGATACACGTTTTCGACTTTATAGTGGTTACAATACCTGATAATCAGATAAAAACAACATCCTTTTATTGTTTTAACTACTTTTAATTAACATTCATAACCAGGTAAACAAGCCGAAGTCTCCTTGCTGTCAGCGGCATCCATGACTACACTTATTTTCTTTCATCGTCCAAACTTCACAGCCCTGAGAAGCACAGGCGGTACCGATATACAGAGTGTGATCATCAGGCGTATACATTTTTCGTATTCCCATATTTTCCCCATTGCCAAAGCCATCAATAGAAATCATCTCGAAAGTCTTTCCATCTTTACTGCTCGCAAAATCGAAGCCAAGGCTTTTTGGGTATTTGAAAAAAGTACGGAACCACGCTTTAAACCAACGCGTCATATGATAGTCATCTTCAACGATATTCGTATTAATACTTTTGAAAAAGACTCGAAGAAAATCTGCAAGCTTCTTGTATTTTTCGATAGAAGGATGCAAAACCAAATCACTAAAAAACGTCTTATAAACGGTGCCGGTATCCCAACTTCCCAAATATAAGCGCCCATCAAAGCTTCGTAATTCCCAGCAGTAGGCATTAGCCATATTACCAAGACCCGATGGATATTTTCCTAGGTTTCTGGTGCCGGTTGTGGGCTTCGTGGGTGAAATAGGTTTCTGCCCGATGATAATTTCCCATTTGTCAGCTTTAGATACTCTGACTAAATCAAATCCTTTAGAAATAACCCACCGATTGACAGGATCGGTACTGTAAAGTGAGCAACTGATCCCTACGCCGACATAGAGGTGATTATCGAATACTTCTAAAGAAAGTGGGCATTCGTTGAGTTCATCACCCGCCCCTTTATCGATAACACGCTTCCAATTACCACTTTCTGGATCTTCACATCGCCACAATTCAAACCCACCAATCGGCATCGTTGCAATATACAGGCTACCGTTGAAACTGATCATATTAAATATCTCACCGATTATCGCGTCTGTGTTTACGCGAGTCCAACCCTTTTCAGGGTTTTCAGTAACATATAAAAAACTTTCCAGTTCAGTAGTAACTTGATGTAACGCCGAGGTATATAGCTTTCCTTTATGAGCCTTAACGCTTCGCGTGCTGTATTCTGGCTCTATGCCCGCCAGAATATGCGTCCAACTCACACCATCGGTGGATTTCAACATATACGAAGGGCCGTTTCCTCTTGCATAGCAGCCGCAGTACAAGGCGGTCTCACCTTCATCATCAGTGAATATCTCCATACTTCTAAAGCCCATCACACTCCATTCTTCTGGTGCACGAAAAACTCTTTCCCATCGTTTGTGGTCACTATCACACTTTGGATAGCGCCATATCTCAGCTGCCATTACCGGGTTATCGGGTGTATAAGCCTTTGGAGCGATTAAACCAAAATTTCCATAGGCATTATATGGAACATTCCGGCCTGTCCCTACATAGACGTAGTCGCCAAAACCTAACATACTCCACGCATAATTATTCTGACGTGCATTGTCAGGATCGGCTTGATCGAACCCAGGTACTTTAGTTATTTTCTCAAATTTCATAATGAACCACTTAAATGTTAATGTAATTTGGTCGTTATTAGGCCATTGTTAATGCCTACAACCTTTTTCTTATTGTTTTTTATATCTTTTCTATATGTATTTCTTCTTCATTCTTTGCTGTCGATAAAGCGGAAATAACGCATCAAAAGCCGCCCCGACTATCACAGAGCTCTCCCTCTCTAAAGAATGATGAAAAAATATTGGTGCACTTGTAGTGACATATAGAACTTTTTACATTTCTGATGTTTTCAGTATTTCCCGTACCCCCTTTAATTGCCCGTTACATTGCTCGATAACAGCAAAAAGCTCAGCGATATAGCTGGGATAATCACCGTAATGTTGAACCCGATACTCCGGCACCAAACAAGGCCTGAACAGGCTCGTTGGCACCGGCAGCGGTGGCGTTGACTTCGACGACTCGTTCACGCAGCCGCTGAGTAACAGCATCAGGAACGGGAACAGCAACGCAGGGACTCTCCAGTTGGCTTTGCGCCAATGCTCGTTGCAACACTGCAGTGCGTTTTTCACTCTGTTGTTTTTGCTCTGCAACACCATCCATCACCTCCTGGATTTGCAAGTACTGGGTCCTGATCTTGGCTGAATAGGCCCGTTCTTCTGCTAACGCCACCACTGCCTGTTGCTTCTCACTCCTTAGCTGATTTAACTGATGGCTCAACCAGCGGCAATAGAGCAGCAACACAACAATGCATAAAGCCGCTAATGCGGCAGTAACCCATTTACTGGAAAAACTCATGACTCAAACATCCGCTTCTCCAGACGGCGGCGGCGCTCCAGCCCGCCCAGCCTTTTTCCATCGGCATGTACCCAACGGGAGAACTCTTCCGCCGAGCCGCCGTAATCTCGTTGATTGAGTTTGCGTAACAGGGTTGAGGTGCTGAGCGCCCGAGTTCCACAGTTAAATGCGAAAGAGACCAACGCATCAAACTGCCCCTGAGTTAATGGAACACGAACAATTTTTTGAATATCCTGCTCTACACGAACCAAATCTGCTTTTAGGTAGCGTTCAGCCTGCATCAGGCTAATTTGATCTCCTGATTTCACCCCCCCGGTATGGCCATAACCGATGGTCCATACGTTTGCCGGACAGAGATAAGCTTTTAGCTGGCAGGATTCAAAAGACTTAATATGATCCACACCCTGTTGACTAGTTATCATGATTTCCTCCATCGACCCGCTTTAGAAAGCGCCTCTCCAACGTTTTAATAAATTCAGCACCAGACCAGCCGGATAGCCCGGCTATGCCACCGGCAAACTCGGCGGCCCAGTGATAGTAATTGGCTGCCAGTAACACCAGCGCACCGGCAAAGATGGCCACGATGGCTTGCAGGAGAAGAATCGACCAGCGAAACTCCTCTCCATTAAGAATTCGATAGGCGTAGCTGGCGATAGCCCCCAGCAAAGTCATAATTAGTACAAGTAAATGACTAAGTAGATTGAAGTTTTCAGGTTCTTTTATTGGCATTTATGTTTTTCAACTCCTGAACGGGAGAAATAAAAAAGCCCCGCAGAGCGGGGCTAAATTTGACAGACTGATACGTCACACGTGGTTAATATATGGCATCCTGCGGTTTAACCATTTTTGTTAATAGTTACCGAGGCTGTTGACGGACAGCATTGATGACACCTTTTGCCATTCTGGCTTGTTTTCCATTCATGTTTCTTCGTATCAAATAAGGCCATAAAGCCGTCATCCTCCAGGCAATAAAAACAAAAATGCCCGCATTCAATAGCGGGCATTTGTTGAAGCACTCTTTGGATACAACTTTTTGACTTTATACTGCTTACTATACCTGATAATCAGATTAAGTCAACACCTTTTACTTGTTTTAACAACTTTGTTTATAGGGGATTTAAAATGAAAAGTGCCGCCTTTCGGCAGCACAGCGATGTAAAAATCAATCATCGAAAAAATTCATCAGACAGAAACGGCCTCTCCCGTTTGAACAAAAATTTGTCCCGCAATAAAAGCTTCTGCCACTCTTAAAATGCCTGCAATATAGCTTTGAGCTTTACCAAGTTGCTTAGCCAGTTTTGACTGGCTAATTCTATAAACATAGTGTGCAATCACCAGCTTATAGGCTAATTGGTCATAATGCCGCAGCCCGGCGACGGCAGAATCGACCACCATACCTTGCTCGTCATCAGTGCGAAAAAATGTCGAATTGCTATCCGGTAAAACCGCTTGAAAAGTGACATTCACTTTGGAATATTCAGTACCGACATTGCAACGAGCCCAGTTGCCCCACATCTCTAAAGTTGTCTTGATATTGTTCATTATATCCCCCGGACATTAACAACATTTTGTTGTATGGCTATACTAATGTAAAATTAGGGGTTGATCAACATATATTAGTTGTTATAGTAGAACTATATTTAGTTGTCATTTTCACCTTTTATCTATTATGAGAATCACTATGCAGACGTTAGCAGAGCGCGTTGCAAAGCGGCGCGAACAGTTGGGTTTAAGTCAGAAAACCCTGGCAGAAAAGATTCAGGTCAGCCAACAATCGATTAATAAAATCGAATCGGGCCAGACCCGATCGCCACGCAATCTGGACAAACTGGCCGAAACGCTAGATGTCAGCCCACAATGGCTATTATTTGGCGATGAGCCTGCGCCCATTAAGTCCGTTGACATCTATGATAGTGAAATCAAGGCCAGCAGTTTGCGGGTTGAAGAATGGGAATCAATGAATCACGACAAAGACGAATTTGTCGAAGTTTCCATGCTGAATGTGGAAGCCGCCTGTGGTGACGGGGCTATGGCCGATAATGAGCATGAAGTCTATGCCCTACCGTTTCGCCGCTATACCTTACGCAGAATGGGCGTTAATGCCCGTAATGCGCGAGTTGTACGGGTTATCGGTAATAGCATGGCGCCAATGCTACGCAGCGGGGATGTCGTAGGTATCGATACCGCCAATAACTCAACGATTATTGATGGCGACCTCTACGCTATCCGTGACGGTAATCTGATTAGAGTAAAGCAGATGATCCCTCGTCCAGATGGTGGTGTGATCATTAAAAGCTTTAACAACACAGATTATCCCGATGAACAGCTAACCAGAGACGAATTCGAACAACGTATTCATATTATTGGTCGCGTTTTCTGGTCGTCCACGCTTTGGTAAGCAAAGATTGTTATATACCCCAAAAAGCCTGTCCAGATCGCAAATCTGTCAGGCACAATCCATGTATACGTTTAACGACCACGCCCACAAATCGCATGATTATTACCTTATTCATTATCAATAAGATGACAGATAAAATCTTTATAAAAGGCTTTGCTAAAGCGTTGCAAAAATAGACTTAATTAATTCAATCAAACTAATAAAAACCATGTGGGAAAATTTATAATATTTACTTATGGGCATTAACAACGTTATTATTATGCAACGCTAACGAGGAGAATGTAGCACATGGAAAGTTCATTTTCGCCTACTGAAAGTATCTTAAGCCTGTACGCAACAATACAGGAAGAATTTCCACATCAGGAAATTCAGTTAACCCGTCTTAGCATGCATACCTACTCAAAGTTACTTGAATGTCGTAATAAGATTTTCAAGGCTCAAGGAATAAACGAAACGCTCTTTATGACGTTAGTAATATTGAATGCACAAAAAGACAAATCAATTCAACCATCAGAATTAAGCCTAGCCCTTGGTTCGTCCAGAACCAATGCTACACGCATTGCTGACGAGCTGGAGAAAAAAGGATGGATCGTTCGTAAGGAAAGCGGCAAAGATCGTCGCTGCCTGCACCTGTTTATGACTCCTGCAGGACAGGCATTTCTTAACGGTATGTTCCCACAGCAGCATGCTAATTTAATTAAAATTTGGGACGTCTTCTCTGAAGAAGAACGTATCCAACTTGAATTGTTAAATCGTAAACTGCTTACCCGTTTAGAAGCTATCGATCACACCTGATGGTTAATGCTGTAATTTAGCTAAATATGCGATCCCATCGTATACTGCTAAATTACAGCGATTTAACGCTGCCTTATTGCACAAAATACCCATAAACTATAACGCTGAATTTCAGGGTAACTGAATGGGTTTCTATACCATTCAGAGCGAACTTATTTTTGAGGTAGAACCGAATGTCCGCGGAAACTCTCTCCCCGCAACCAAGAAACAAAAAACAAACACGCAAGCTGGCTATGACAATAGCAACCGTGCTGTTCGTCATTATTGGCGCGGGTTATGCCATCTACTGGTTTGTTGCATTACGCCACCATCAAACAACGGATGATGCTTATGTCGCCGGTAATCAGATTCAAATTATGGCGCAGATAGCCGGCAATGTAACCACTATCCATGTAGATAATACCGATCGGGTAAAACAGGGAGATGTTCTGCTAACGCTGGATCCAACCGATGCTCAGCAAGCCTTTGAGCGAGCAAAAACCGCGCTGGCAAATAGCGTGCGTCAAACCCACCAACTGATTATTAATAACCGGCAATTGCAGGCCAATATTGAGCTGAAGAAAACAGCACTGAATCAGGCAGCAGCAGACCTAGTTCGCAGAGAAACGCTGGGTAAAGCCGCAGCGATAGGGAAAGAAGAACTCCAGCACGCTAGAGATGCCGCCGTTAGCGCCCGTGCTGAACTGGAAGTGGCACTACAGCAATATCAGGCCAACAATGCGCTAGTGCTTGATACTCCGCTTGAACTGCACCCTTCAGTGCAGCATGCCTCATCTCAGCTACGGGATGCTTGGTTAACTTTACAGCGCACGAAAGTCGTTTCGCCTCTTGATGGTTATGTTTCACGACGTAGCGTTCAGGTTGGCTCGCAAATCGCAGTAGGCACCCCGCTAATGGTGATAGTTCCTGCCGATCGGGTGTGGGTTGATGCTAACTTTAAAGAGACTCAACTGGCCAATATGCGCATCGGTCAGCCGGTCCACATTACCAGCGATTTCTATGGCGATGATGTGGAATATACCGGCACCATAGCAGGGCTGGATATGGGAACCGGCAGTGCCTTTTCTTTACTTCCGGCGCAAAATGCTACCGGAAACTGGATTAAAGTCGTGCAGCGCCTGCCCGTTCGTATTGAGCTTGACCCAAAACAGGTTGTACAACATCCATTGCGTATCGGTCTGTCAATGGAAGTCACCGTAGATACTGCCGACCAACATGGATTAGTACTGGCGGAAAAACCACGTCAGGGAATCGCCTATGAGACAAAGGCCCTTACTTATGACCTAGCACCGGTGAATACATTGATTACTGACATTATTCATGCCAATGCTGGCAACTGATGCCAAAAATGAATAACACACCGCTAAAGCCCCTTGAAGGGGCTCAACTAGGCTGGATCACGCTGGCTCTGGCTCTTGCTACCTTTATGCAGGTGTTGGATTCCACGATCGCCAATGTGGCGATCCCAACCATTTCAGGCGATCTGGGTTCATCCCTTTCTCAGGGCACATGGGTCATCACCTCTTTTGGTGTGGCTAACGCTATCTCCATCCCTTTAACCGGTTGGTTTGCCAAACGTGTTGGTGAAGTTCGCCTGTTTATGGCTTCCATCACGCTGTTTGTGGTGGCTTCATGGCTGTGCGGAATGTCACACAGTCTGGAGATGCTTATCCTTTCCCGAGTGATACAAGGATTGGTCGCTGGGCCGATTATGCCTCTATCACAAAGCCTGCTATTGAATAACTACCCTCCGCTGAAGCGCAGTATGGCGCTGGCACTGTGGTCAATGACGGTCACGGTAGCCCCCATTTTTGGGCCAATACTGGGTGGCTGGATCAGCGATAACTACCACTGGGGATGGATTTTCTATATCAACGTTCCGGTCGGTATTGCTGTCGTTATTATTATCTGGGGCATATTAAAAGACCGGGAAACACCAACCGAGATCCGTCCTATTGATACCGTTGGGCTGGTGCTGCTGGTGGTGGGGATCGGCTGCTTTCAGATGCTGCTTGACCGGGGCAAAGAGCTGGACTGGTTCCAATCGACTGAAATCATTGTTCTGACTGTGGTTGCCGTGGTGGCGATTACCATCTTGATTATTTGGGAGTTAACCGACGACCACCCTATTGTGGATTTATCGCTGTTTAAATCGAGAAATTTCACCATAGGATGCCTGTGTATTAGCTTGGCATTCATGTTGTATATCGGTTCAATTGTGCTGCAACCACAGCTATTACAAGTGGTATACGGTTATACCGCCACTTGGGCAGGGCTAGCAGCGGCTCCGATTGGGCTCGTTCCGCTACTGTTAGCGCCGATTATCGGAAAATATGGTCCTAAAATCGATTTACGTCGATTAGTCACCTTTAGCTTTATTGTGTATGCCGGTTGTTTTTACTGGCGAGCTTATACCTTTGAACCTGCGATGGATTTTGCCGCCGTCGCCTGGCCGCAATTTGTGCAAGGCTTTGCCATTGCCTGTTTCTTTATGCCGTTAACCACCATCACCCTTTCTGATGTAGAACCATCAAAAATTGCAGCGGCTTCTAGCCTGTCCAATTTTTTACGTACATTGGCAGGTTCGGTGGGAACGTCCATAACCACCACCTCCTGGACTCAAAGAGAAGCGCTGCACCACTCCCGATTAACCGAAGCCATTAGCCCTAATAATCCGCTATCGCAGCAGGCTTATGAATCTATGGGGAAAATGGGCATGTCACCGGCGCAGATTAGCGCTTATCTCAACAACCAGATAACCAATCAGGGGCTGATTATTTCTGCCAATGAAATCTTCTGGCTGTTTGGCGGGATCTTCCTGTTATTACTGGTGTTTGTCTGGTTCGCTAAACCACCGTTTATTATTGGCGGCGGGGCCGCGCATCGGGGTGCAGAACACTAGTTAATCAAAAAGTAATCTGCTACTTACAGGCTGATTACCTTAGTAAAAAACAACCTGCGTTGAGATTTATTCAGGTTGTTTTTTTATTCCAGAAGCTAGTCTTATCTTTTGATGTTGACCTTATAGAGAATTGGAATTCAGCTGACGACTGAGAGAAGGTAACACGCCAAACAGGAACGTTTGGCGTGGCACTGCTTCGCTTGGAGCGAATCAGTGCCGGTGCGTAAACCCGAACGAAGACGGAAGGTAGTCGCCGCAGGCGACCTGAATTCGTGTGCGAAGACTCAGGGGGCGTTCGCCCTTAACGCCCCCTGCTCGGCCACTCACTCCATTGCTATTTTTTACACTGCACTGCTAGTGGACGATACTTACTCAATACAATGGTATTCAATCAGACCTCCCCCCAGACGCCAGTCCCAAACGATATACCATTGCTATATTCCTAGCCGTCATCCTGACATTATCCGCTGCCTGAGTCAGTGCCTCATCCAACGAACTAATTTTATACAGCACGCTAAACGCCGCATCCAAACCATGTTGATAAACAATATCCACGTCGCTGCTTAGGCTACCAGCAATGGCGATCACCGGTTTATGGTAGCGTTTAGCAACTCGGGCCACCCCAATAGGTACTTTTCCGTTAACCGTTTGGCTATCAATCCGGCCTTCACCGGTAATCACCAAATCTGCTTGCCTGACGGCGGCATCTAACCCAACGGCTTCGGTGACAATATCAATCCCCGGACGCAGCTCCGCACCAAGGAAAGCCAATAAAGCCGCGCCCATACCACCCGCAGCCCCAGCGCCCGGGACATCATTTACATCCAGCCCAAGATCGCGCTGAATAATTTTTGCGTAGTGGAGCAGATTGGCATCCAGCTGTTCGATCATCGCAGGTGTTCCGCCTTTCTGTGGACCAAATATCGCTGAAGCACCCTGAGCGCCGGTTAGTGGATTGGTTACATCACAGGCCACCTCAAACCGACAGTCGGCAATACGCTTGTCCATCTGGCTAACATCAATACGATGTAACCGGGCAAGTTCTGCACCACCAAATCCAATTTGTTGGTCGTTTTCATCGAGTAATTGAGCACCCAGCGCCTGAACCATTCCTGCACCACCATCATTAGTCGCACTGCCACCAATGCCAATAATGCAGTGTTTCACGCCGCTGTTAAGGGCTTCAACAATCAACTCACCGGTCCCAAAAGAGGTGGTAATCATTGGATTACGCCGGCTGGCTGGAACACGTTCCAGCCCACTGGCCGCTGCCATTTCAATAATGGCATAGCGCTCGTCACCAGACAGTCCTAAAAAAGCAGAGCCTCGTTCACCTAATGGATCGGTCACATCGACGGTAAGAACTTGTCCTGATGTCGCAGCTACCATCGCTTCTACTGTTCCTTCTCCTCCATCGGCAACGGGGAGCCTCACATACTCCGCCTGTGGGAAAATCTCACGAAATCCAGCTTCAATCTGGGTCGCAACGTCCAGAGCGCTCAGACTTTCTTTGTAGGAATCCGGTGCGATGACTATTTTCATAACCTATCCATATATAAGATTATTGAATGACCAACAATAGAAACAATATCTTTGCCCGCCGTTCACCTGTGAAAGCTGGCAAACGGTGATTACCGGGTCACTTCGACTTTAGCCAACTTCTCATAGTAACGCGCTAAAGCACAGTGGTCAGAAGTACCCATATCGTCAGCTTTCAGGGCTTGCATCATTTCCATCACTGCGGCGGTGAGTGGCAGTTGAGCACCAACGTCATGTGATGTATCCAGCGCGTTCGCCAGATCTTTAATATGCAGATCGATACGAAAGCCCGGCTTAAAGTTACGATCCATCACCATAGGCGCTTTGGCATCCAGTACGGTACTGCCTGCCAGCCCGCCGCGAATGGCCTGATACACGAGATCCGGATTTACCCCTGCTTTGGTTGCTAATACCAGCGCTTCAGACATAGCCGCAATATTTAGCGCAACGATCACCTGATTAGCCAGTTTGGTCACGTTACCGGCACCAATATCACCAGTATGGACCACAGAACCCGCCATCGCTTTCATAATGTCAAAGCAGCTATCAAATATTGCTTTATTACCACCCACCATCACCGACAGTGTGCCATCAATGGCTTTTGGTTCCCCCCGCTCACCGGGGCATCCAGCATTTCTACGCCTTTTTCAGCCAGTACTGCACATATTTCTCGGCTGGCCAATGGCGCAATGGAGCTCATGTCAATGACGATAGCCCCTTTCTTCACGCCTTCAATAATGCCGTTCTCTCCCAACACGACGTCTTTTACCTGCGGTGAGTTTGGCAGCATAGTAATGATCACATCACATTGCTCTGCGACTGCTTTTGGCGTTGTCGCAGCGGTTGCACCTGCAGCCACAACTTCAGCAATTGAATCCGTATTGCGATCCATAACAACTAATGAGTAACCCGCTTTCAGCAGATTTTTGCTCATTGGTTTGCCCATAATCCCTAAGCCAATAAAACCGATTTTCATTACATATTCCTCATGGTTCATTCTTAATCCTGTGGCATTCACCACAGGAAAAGGGGTAAAACAGAATCGTCGTCAGACAATCACTTATATTTGTCTTTCAGTGCCTGAGTGGCGGTACGGAAAACGCCGAGATCGCTACCAACAGCAACAAAGGTCGCCCCCCACTCCAGATAGCGGCGCGCATCGGCTTCAACCGGGGCTAAAATGCCGCAGGCCTTACCGTGCGCTTTTGCCCGATCAAAAATATGGCGGATCGTTTGTTGTACATCCGGATGCCCAGCCTGACCTAAATAGCCCAGAGCAGCCGACAGGTCGCTTGGTCCCACAAAGATGCAGTCCACGCCATCGACTGCGGCGATAGCATCCAAGTTGTCCACGCCCTGCTGGCTTTCGATTTGAACCATCACGCTGATGTTGTCGTTAATTTTGCTGAAGTAATCCGCTACGGTACCGTAGCCATTGCTGCGGTGAGAAACCGATACCCCACGAATGCCCTGTGGGGGATAACGGGTTGAAGCCACCGCCTGCAGTGCCTCTGCTTCGGACTCAACAAAAGGGATCAGCAAGTTATAGAAACCGATATCCAGTAAACGCTTAATAGTGACGGGATCGTTCGACTGAGGGCGCACAATAGCTGCACTATCGCTGTCTTTCAGCGCCATCAGTTGAGGGATAAACGTATTGATATCGTTTGGCGCATGTTCGCCGTCCAACAGCAGCCAGTCAAAACCGGCATAGCCTAGAACCTCGGTGGTAATCGGGTTGGCAAGTGAAGCCCAGCAACCAATTAATGGTTTACCACTCAGGAGATCCTGACGAAATTGGTTAAAAACGGTAGATTTAGACATCATGAGTCCTTCTTATTATCTGTAGCACGGCGGCTAGTGATTCAGTATTGATAGTGCCTGAGTGATAACGTTTCAAACGGGCTACGCTCATTACCGCAGCCCTTTTAAATTAGCGAACCAGACAAGGTCGTTTGTTATCAAAAGCCCAGTTTGGCACCAGATACTGCATCCCCATCGCATCATCACGGGCGCCCAGCCCCATGTTTTTATACAACTCGTGAGCTTTAAGTACCTGATCCATGTCGATCTCTACGCCCAATCCCGGTTTCTTCGG